>NZ_NEVM01000002.1:0-318678 GCF_002261225.1 Bordetella genomosp. 10 | reverse complement strand
CTGGCCCTGATTTTCGAGCGCCTGCTCTCGCTGCGCCGCAGCCTGGTGGCGCCGCCCGGCCTGCTCGCCCAGGTGCTCGACATGGTGCGCAACCGGCAGGACAGCCCCGAAGCCGTCAACCGGCTGGAGCGCAATTCCCCGCTGGGCCGCGTGCTGGCCGAGGTGCTGCGCAACCGCCACGCGCCGCGCGACGAAATGCGCAGCGCGGTGGAGGACGTCGGCCGCGCCGTCGCCCACGACCTGAACCGCTACGTATCGGCGCTGGGCACCATCGCCGTGGTGGCCCCCCTGCTGGGCCTGTTCGGCACGGTGGTGGGCATGATCGACATCTTCGGCTCCTATTCGCCGGTGGGCGGCGACCCGGCCCAACTGGCCCACGGCATCTCGGTCGCGCTCTACAACACGGGTTTCGGCATCCTCATCGCCATCCCGGCCATGATCTTCCACCGCTACCTGCGCGGACGCGTCGACGGCTATCTGCACCAGATGGAACAGGCGGCCGGCCGCGCCGCCCGCATCCTGGGCGGCGGCGCCCGCGCCCGCGGCGCCGGCCCGGAAGATGACGGCGGCCTGCGCGAACCGGTCTTCCAGGACGCGCTGTCATGAATTTCGGCGGTTCGCGATCGCGCCGCGGCGACGAGCTGGAGATCAACCTGATCCCGCTCATCGACGTGCTGCTGGTCATCCTGATTTTCCTGGCCGCCACCACCTCCTTCGCCCGTTTCAGCCAGCTCAAGGTCACCCTGCCGCAGGCCGCCGCCGAGCAGCAGGCGGTCGCGCCCATCGAAGTGGCGATCAGCCAGGACGGCCACTATGCGCTGGACGGCAAGCTGCTGGACGCCGCCACCGCCTCCGATATCGCCGCGGCGCTGCGCGCCGCCGTGGCCAACCGCAAGGATCCCGTCCTGGTCATCAATGCCGACGCCCTGGCCACCCACCAGACGGTGGTCAACGTCATGGAGGCTGCCCGCCAGGCCGGCATCGCCCGCGTCAACTTCGCCACGCAGACCGCCCGGTGAGCACGTTCGCGACCCGGCTGATCCAGCGGCAATGGCAGCGCGCCGGCTGGCTGTCCCATCTGCTGCTGCCGCTCTCCGGCCTGGTCTGGCTGGCCGTCGCAGCGAAGCGCGCGGCGTACCGGCGCGGCTGGCTGCGGGCCTACCGGCCGCCGGTGCCGGTCATCGTCGTCGGCAACATCTACGTCGGCGGCACCGGCAAGACGCCCGTGGTGGTGGCGCTGGTGAAGGCGCTGCGCGAGCGCGGCCATACCCCCGGCGTGGTCAGCCGCGGCTACGGCGTCAAGGTTGGCAAGCACGCCCACGTCGGCCGCGGCGAACTGTCGGCGGAACGCTTCGGCGACGAACCCGCCCTCATCGCCCGCGCCAGCGGCGCCCCCATCTCGGTGCACCCCGACCGGCCGCGCGCGGCGCGCACCCTGCTCAGCGCCCATCCGGAAGTCGACGTCATCGTTTCGGACGACGGCCTGCAGCACCTGGCGCTGGCGCGCGACATCGAAATCGTGGTGCAGGACGACCGCGGCGTCGGCAACGGCCGCCTGCTGCCGGCCGGTCCGCTGCGCGAGCCGGCCAGCCGGCTGGCCGACGTCGACGTCATCATCGACAACGTGGCCGACGCCGAAACGCCGGCGCCGGCGGCCGACGGCCGGCCGCGCCGCGTGAACATGTGGATGGAACTGACCGAGGCCTGGCGCCTGCGCGACGGCCAGCGCCGCACGCTGTGGGAATTGCGCGACGACTACGCGCACGACCGCATCGCCGCCGCCGCCGGCATCGGCAACCCGCAGCGCTTCTTTTCCTCGCTGCGCGCCAGCGGCATGCCGCTGGCGGCCACCGTGCCGCTGCCGGACCACTACAGCTACAGCCATTCGCCCTTCCGCACCGTGGCCGCCGACCTGATCCTCGTCACGACCAAGGACGCGGTCAAGTGCCTGGGCCTGGGCGACCATCGCCTGTGGGTGGTGCCGGCCACGCCGCGCTTTTCCGATCCGCGCTTCTTCGACTGGCTGGCCGAGGCGCTGCGTTCGTCCGCGCGCGCGGCGCGGCCCGCCAATCTGCACTAGAATTCCGCCCATGGAATCCCGACTGCTCGACATCCTCGTCTGCCCCATCTGCAAGGGCCGCCTGAAATACGACCGCCAGCAGGCCGAACTCACCTGCGCGGCGGACCGCCTGGCGTTCCCCGTGCGCGACGGCATCCCGGTCATGCTGGAGTCCGAGGCGCGCCCGCTGGACGGCGAGCGCAACGGCGCCGCCCAAGCGCAATGACCCGCCTGCCGCAATGAGCTTCACCGCGATCATTCCGGCCCGCGCGGCGTCCACCCGCCTGCCCGACAAGCCGCTGGCCGACATCGCCGGCAAGCCCATGGTGGTGCGCACCGCCGAGCGCGCGGCCGCCTCCGGCGCCGCCCGCGTGCTGGTCGCCACGGACGACGAGCGGGTGGCGCGCGCCGCCCGCGAGCACGGCATCGAAGCCCTGATGACGCGCGCCGACCATCCCACCGGCACGGACCGCCTGTCCGAAGCCGTACAGGCGCTGCAACTGGCCGACGACGCCGTCGTCGTCAACGTCCAGGGCGACGAACCGCTCATCGAACCCGGCCTGATCGACGCCGTGGCCAGCCTGCTGGCCGAGCGTCCGGACGCCGCCATCGCCACCTGCGCCTGCCCCATCGCGGACGCGGCGGCGCTGTTCAACCCCAACGTGGTCAAGGCCGTCTGCGCCGCCGATGGCCGCGCGCTCTATTTTTCGCGCGCGCCCATCCCCTGGGCGCGCGACGCGCTGGCCGGCGGCGACCGCATCCTGGCGCCCGGCCTGCCGGCCTGGCACCACATCGGCCTCTATGCCTACCGCGCCGGCTTCCTGCGCCGCTTCCCCACGCTGCCGCAAGGCGCGCTGGAACGCTGGGAAGCGCTGGAACAGTTGCGCGCCCTCGAACATGGCCACGCCATCGTGGTGCACCAGGTCAACCAGGCGCCCGCCGCGGGCGTGGACACGCCGGAAGACCTGGAACGCGTACGCCGCGTCTATGCAAATCGGTTATAAGGGCCTATCCCCGGCGCCGAGATCCCGGAAGTTCGCCGCCGTGCGCGTCTTCGCGGGACGCGGCGCCCACGGGCCCGTCCGTCCGCAGCAGGGCAGGCCCGCCCGCATTGCGGCATAATCGGCCCGATCACAAAAATACACACCCATCCCAGGAGCTTTCATGCGTCTCATCCTGCTCGGCCCCCCTGGCGCCGGTAAAGGCACCCAGGCCGCCTTCATCACCCAGCACTTCGGTATTCCGCAGATTTCCACCGGCGACATGTTGCGCGCGGCGGTCAAGGCGGCCACGCCGCTGGGCCTGGAAGCCAAGAAGATCATGGCCTCGGGCGGCCTGGTCTCCGACGACCTCATCATCGGCCTGGTGCGCGACCGCCTGACCCAGCCGGATTGCGGCAAGGGCTATCTGTTCGACGGATTCCCGCGCACCATCCCGCAGGCCGACGCGCTGAAGGATGCCGGCGTCAAGCTGGACTACGTGGTCGAGATCGAAGTCCCCGAGGACGACATCATCGAACGCATGAGCGGCCGCCGCGTGCACCCCGCCAGCGGCCGCAGCTATCACGTGCGCTTCAATCCGCCCAAGGCCGAGGGCAAGGACGACGTCACCGGCGAACCGCTGGTGCAACGCGACGACGACCGCGAGGAAACCGTGCGCAACCGCCTGGAGGTCTACCGCAACCAGACCCGTCCGTTGGTGGACTACTACTCCAACTGGGCCAGGAGCGATGCGCAGCATGCGCCGCGCTACCGCAAGATTTCCGGCGTCGGCGCGGTCGACGAGATCAAGGCGCGCGTGTTCGCCGCCCTGCAAGGCTGAGGTCCCCACATGGAAATCGCCAACAAGGTATTCATCGTCACCGGCGGCGCCTCGGGCCTGGGCGCGGGCACCGTGCGCATGCTGGTGGCCAACGGCGCCAAGGTCGTGATCGCCGACCTGCAGGACGAAGCCGGCGACAAGCTGGCGCAGGAACTGGGCCAGCGCTACGTGCACTGCGACGTGACGCAGGAAGCCGACGCCAAGGCGGCGGTCGCCGCCGCCGTCGCCATCGGCCCGCTGTTCGGCCTGGTCAATTGCGCGGGCGTGGCGCCCGCCGCCCGTATCGTCGGCAAGAACGGGCCGCACCCGCTGGACCTGTTCCAGAAGGTCGTCTCGATCAACCTGATCGGCAGCTTCAACATGATGCGCCTGTGCGCGGAGGCCATGGGCGCCAATACGCCCGAGCCCACCGGCGAGCGCGGCGTGTTGATCAATACGGCCTCCGTGGCGGCCTATGACGGCCAGATCGGCCAGGCCGCCTATGCCGCCTCCAAGGCCGGCGTGGTCGGCATGACCCTGCCGATCGCGCGCGACCTGGCCAAGGTCGGCATCCGCTGCATGACCATCGCTCCCGGCATCTTCGGCACGCCCATGATCTTCGGCATGCCGCAGGAAGTGCAGGACTCGCTGGCCGCCAGCATCCCCTTCCCCGCCCGCCTGGGCCGTCCGGAAGACTACGCCAAGCTGGTGCAGAGCATCGTCACCAATGACATGCTGAACGGCGAAACCATCCGCCTGGATGGCGCCATCCGCATGCCGCCGAAGTAAGGCCCGAAGTCCGCGCGGACGCCGCGGCCGCGCCGGTCCGGGAGCCGTCTCCCGGGCCTGCCTCGCCCGGGCCCGCCGGCCCGGGTTTTCTTCATCCCCGGTTTTCTTCATCCTTTCCCTGCGTTTCCCGCCGCCATGAGCCTGTTGCGCTCCGCCTCCACGGTCAGCAGCTTCACCTTGCTGTCGCGCATCGCGGGCCTGGTCCGCGACATCCTGGTGGCGCGCGCGTTCGGCGCCGCCCCGCTCACCGACGCGTTCTGGGTGGCCTTCCGCATTCCCAACCTGCTGCGGCGGCTGTTCGCCGAAGGCGCGTTCGCGCAGGCCTTCGTGCCCATCCTGGGCGCGGCCCGCGCCAGGCATGGCGACGAAGGCGTGCGCCCCCTGCTGGACAAGGTCGCGCTGCTGCTCACCGTCGCGCTGATGATCGTCACCGTCATCGGCATGGCGGCCGCGCCCTGGGTGGTGACCGTCATGGCCAGCGGCCTGCGCAAGGGCGCCGGCGCCGCCGGCTTCGACGGCGCGGTGTGGATGACGCGCGTGATGTTCCCCTACATCCTGTGCATGTCCCTGGTGGCGTTCGCCTCCGGCGTGCTCAATACCTGGCGCCATTTCGCCGTGCCGGCCTTCACCCCGGTGCTGCTGAACGTGGCCATGATCTCGGCCTGCATCTGGCTGGCGCCGCATTACGACCCGCCCATCTACGCGCTGGCGGTCGGCGTGCTGGCCGGCGGCCTGCTGCAACTGGCCATCCAGTGGGCGGCGCTGGTCCGCCTGGGCATGGCGCCCCGCTTTACGCCGGGGTTGCGCGAGGCCTGGGCCGATCCGACCGTGCAGCGCATCCTCAAGCAGATGCTGCCGGCGACGCTGGGCGTTTCGGTGGCGCAGATTTCGCTGCTGATCAACACCAATATCGCCACCTGGCTACCGGCCGGCAGCGTCACCTGGCTGTCCTATGCCGACCGCCTGATGGAATTCCCCACCGCCATGCTGGGCGTGGCGCTGGGCACGGTGCTGCTGCCCAGCCTGTCGGCGGCCAACGCCCGCGCGGATACCCGGGCCTACAGCGCCCTGCTCGACTGGGGCCTGCGCCTGACCCTGCTGGTGGGCCTGCCCGGCGCGGTGGGCCTGGCGCTGCTGTCCGACGGGCTGGTCGCCACCCTGTTCCACTACGGCGCCTTTTCCGCCCACGACGTGGCGCAGACGCGCCTCGCCGTCATGGCCTACGGCGTCGGCCTGATCGGCCTGCTGTCGGTGAAGATCCTGGCGCCCGGCTTCTATGCGCGGCAGGACATCCGCACGCCGGTCAAGGTGGCCGTGCTGGTGCTGGTCCTGACGCAGTGCCTGAACCTGGCGCTGGTGCCGCGCCTGGCGCATGCCGGCCTGGCCCTGGCCATCGGCCTGGGCGCCTGCCTGAACGCCCTGCTGCTGCTGGCGCTGCTGCTGCGCCGCGGCGCCTATCGCCCGGGTCCCGGCTGGGGCGTCTTCGCGCTGCGCCTGGCGCCGGCGCTGCTGGCCATGGCCGCGGTGCTGGTCTACGCCGGCCGCCACCTGGACTGGATCGCCCTCCAGGCCCATCCCGGCCAACGCGCCTGCTGGCTGGCCGCGGTGCTGCTGGGCAGCGCCGCCACCTACGGCGCCGTGCTCCTTCTTTGCGGCGTCCGGCCGCGCGATTTCACCCGCCGCGCCGTCGACGTCCACTGAGGACGGTGGCCCCGGCATTTCGTGCCGGCCTGTCCCCGGAATCCAGCATATTTCTGAAAATTTCCGTATATTTCTGCCCCCAGCTCATCCATAAGGCTGACCTCGGGTGAATTCCCTTTAAATTCATTGAGGAAAACGCCCGATAGCTTAGAAAACGCTTTAATATTTACAATCCGATTTACAATGCAATATCCCCACATACCGACAAAGCCCGCCCTGGAACGCCATTGAGACAGGACGCAATACCGGAACCCGCTTCGCCCGTGGCAGACCAGGTCGTGAACTGGCTGCTGCTGTTGCGTTCCGGCCGCGCGTCGCCTGCCGATTACGCGGACTTCATGGCCTGGCGCGCCTCGGATCCCCTGCACGAAAAAGCCTGGAACCAGTTGACCTCGGCGCTCGGTTCCTCCTTTGGCCGCCTGAGCGACTACTATCCGGCGGGCTACACGCCCCCGGGCCAGGCCCAGGCGGCGATGGGCGTGCGGCGCTCCGCCACCGTGGCGGCGCAGTTGGCCGCGCAGACGCCCCTGGTTCCGCCCAAGCTGGCCCGCGGCGCGCTGCGGCGGCGCCTGCTGACCGGCGGCGGCGCATTGGCGGCCGGCATCATCGGGCTGGGCGTGGTCAACGAGCTGTATCCGCTGAAGAACCTGATGGCCGACGCCGCCACGGCAACGGGCGAGCGGCGCCAGTACCTGCTGTCGGACGGCAGCCAGATCCTGCTCGACGCGCGCACCCGCGTCGAACTGGATTTCGCCGGCCCCACGCGCAACGTGCGCCTGCTGGAAGGCGCCGTCACCGCGTCCGTGGCCCGCGATCCCGGCCGGCCCTTCTACATCCACACCGAACAGGGCTCGGTGCGGTCCCTGGGCACGCGCTACATGGTGCGCCAGCAGATCCGCCGGTCGCTGGTGGTGGTGCACGAACACGAAGTCGAGATCGTCACCAACCGCCAGGCCCGCGCCACCGTGGCGGCCGGCGCCGGCGCGCGCTTCGACGACATGCAGATCGATACGCCGCGCGCCGAGCTGATGGCCGACGCGGCCTGGGAGACGGGCTGGATCGCCGTCCGCAACCGCCCGCTGGCCGACATCGTGGCGGCCCTGCGGCCCTATCGCAGCGGCCTGCTGCGCGTCTCGATGGCCGCCGGCGGCCTGCTCGTCACCGGCCAGTTCCCGCTGGACGACTCCGACGCCACGCTCGACACCCTGGCGCGCACCGTACCCATTACAATCCGGCGCCTGCCCTGGCTCGTCAGCATCGACGTGCTGCAGACCTGAGCCCGCCGTCGCGAGCCCGCGCGTTATGGCGCGGGCATACGTCACGGGGCGCGCGGATGTTGAAGTTTCTTGCGTTAAGCTCAATTACTGTTATACTCTTGAGCTTTGCCGAATTCTTAACTCATTAGCAATATGGCCAACACTGCCCAAGCCCGCAAGCGTGCCCGTCAATCCGTCGAGCGCAACAAGCACAACTCGAGCCTGCGCTCGATGCTGCGTACCGCCATCAAGCGCGTGCGCCAAGCCATTGAAGCGGGCGACAAGGCTGCCGCCACCGCCGTGCTGCAAAAGTCGACCAGCGTGATCGATCGCGTGGCCGACAAGAACATCATCCACAAGAACAAGGCCGCTCGCCACAAGAGCCGCCTGGCTGCCGCCGTCAAGGCCCTGGCCTGATAGTTCTTCGTCCGGGTCTTCCGACCCGGACCTGCCCTGCGTCATCGCGCCGGCGCCGTTTGTCGCGCCTGATGCCGATGCGTTGGGGCAATCGCGCGTCCGCGGCATCCAGGCCTCGTTTGGAATGCCCCTTGCGCGCATGGCAGGCGAGATAGGCAAATCAAGGGCCGAGTCCTCGTGGATTCGGCCCTTTGACTTATGCTGCCCTGCCCTCTCTCAGCGGAAGGTCTCGCGCAAGGCGAACGTGGCCTGCTTGAACACGCCCAGATCGGTCCCCACCGCGACGAAGTGCATGCCCATGTCGATGTAGCGGCGGGCGTCTTCCACCACGGGCGCCAGGATGCCGACGGCCTTGCCGTGCGCGGTCGCGCGCTCGTACAGGTGGCGTATGGTCCCCTGCACCTCCGGGTGGTTGGGATTGCCGAGATGCCCCAAGGCCGCCGCCAGGTCCGAAGGCCCGATGAAGATGCCGTCCACGCCGGGCACCGCGGCGATCTCGTCGACCGCGTCGACGCCGGCCTGGCTTTCGATCTGCAGCAGCACGCAGATGTTGTCGTTGATCGTCTTCAGGTAGTCCGGCACGGTGCCGTAGCGGTTGCTGCGCTGCATGCCCGCCACGCCGCGGATGCCCTCGGGCGGATAGCGCGTCGCGGCCACCGCGCGGCGCGCCTCTTCGGCCGATTCGACGAAGGGGATCAGGAAGTTGTAGAAGCCGATGTCCAGGAAGCGCTTGATCTCCACCGGGTCGTTCTGCGTCGGCCGTCCCACGGGCGCCGCGTCGCTGCCCTGCAGGGCCTGCAACTGCTGGAGGAACATCGGGATCTCGTTGGGCGAATGCTCGCCGTCCAGCAGCAGCCAGTCGTAGCCGGCCAGGCCGGCCAGTTCGGCGGTGATGTGGCTGGACATGCACATCCAGAAACCGATAACCTGCTCGCGCGCGAGAATGCGCTGGCGGAAACGATTGGGGAGGGGTGAAGTCATGATGCTTCCTGCTTCCTGTGTAGACGCGCGCGCACGCCGGCGCGCCGCTTGATTCGGGCGGGCGCCTCGAACGACGCCCGCCCACCGAAAATGTCCTGGCGCCCCGGGCTGCGCCAAACACGGCGTTCCCGGGACGTTCCTGCCTGGGGCGCAAACCCAGCGCCGGGGAGCGACCCGGCGCCGCGGACCCTATCCTCAATCCATATCAATCCATCTCAATCCATGTGCGCGCCGGACTCCTTGGCCGCCTTGCCCCACTTCTGGATCTCGGCGGCGACGAAGGCGGAGAATTCGCGCGGGCTGTCGCCGACGACGACGAAGCCCACCTTCTCCAGCTTCTGCCTCAGCTCCGGGTTGGCCATGGCCTTGACCGTGGCCTGATGCAAGCGCTCGATCACCTGCGGCGGCGTGCGCGCCGGGGCGGACAGGCCGAACCACGATTCCGCGGCGAATCCCGGATAGCCGGACTCGGCGATGGTCGGCGTATCCGGATAGGCCGGATTGCGTTTCTCGCTGGCCACCGCCAGCGCCCGCAGCTTGCCCGCCTGGACCTGCGGCAGCACGTTGTCCTGGTTGAGGAACAGCACCGACACGCGGCCGCCGATGGTGTCGGTGATGGCCGCGGCGCCGCCCTTGTAGGGAATGTGGACCAGGTCGATGCCGGCCGCCTGCTTGAGCATTTCCATCGCCAGATGCCCCGACGAGCCGCTGCCCGAACTGGCATGCGTGTACTTGCCGGGATTGGCCTTGGCCAGCGCGATGAATTCCTTGAAGGTCTTGGCCGGGAATTCGGGATTGGCGACCAGCACGTTGGGCCCCGTCGCCAGCAGCGAAATGTGGGCGAAATCGCTGTTCTTGTAAGGCATGGACTGGTACAGCGCGTAGTTGATGGCGTTCGAGCCCACGCCCGAGAGCAGCAGGGTGTAGCCGTCCGGCTCGGCCTTGGCGACGTAGTCCGAGCCGATGTTGCCGTTGGCGCCGCCCTTGTTCTCGACGATCACCGTCTGCTTCAAGTCCTTGGCCAGCTCGGCGGCGACCAGGCGGCCCACCGCGTCGGTGCTGCCGCCCGGCGGGAAAGGCACGATCAGCCGCAGCGGCTTGTCGGGCCAGTCCGCGGCCTGCGCGGCCGGCGCCAGGAGGGTGGCGCCAAGACCGGCCACGGCCACGGTCAGTGCCAGGGCCGCCATGGCGCGGCGCCGTGGCCCGGCTTGCGCCGTGGTCTGCCTACTGGGAAGGCCCTCTTCCCTTGCAGCGGCCCCGGGGCCGCAAAAGCGCTTCGATGCCATGTTGTCTCCTGTCCTTATCGACGTTGTTATGGTTGGGTGTGGCACTACCTTGCGTGTGGAACTGACTACGGCATACAGCGAGCTACGACGCGAGCAGGTACGGCGCGCCGCAACGTTCGCAGATGGCGCGCAGGCGCTGGTCCAGCGCCGGCGGAATGGGCACGCCTTCGACTTCGCGGCGGGCGCGGTGCGCGGCTTCCGGCTCGCCGGCCACCATCACCGGCACGGCGGGGTCGGCGCGCGGCATGTCGTGCACGGCGTCTATCATCTGGTCCAGGTCGGCCTCGAACGCGCCCGCGTCGCGGAACGCCGCGGGGTTCAGGGCCAGGAAGAAGTGGCCGATGTTGTCGGGCTGGCCGGCCTGGCGGCGCTGCGCATAGGTCAGGGCGAATTCGCTGCCCGTCAGCGTCGAGCCCAGGATCTGCGCCATCATCGCCAGGCCGTAGCCCTTGTGGCTGCTCATGGCCGACGTGCCGCCCAGCGGCGTCAGCCCGCCATCGGGACGGTCGAAGATGTAGGCCATGGCCTCGGCCGAATCGGTCACCGGCTGGCCCTGCCCGTCGACGGCCCAGCCCGACGGCAGCTCCTTGCGGTGGAAGTCGTAGACCTTGACCTTGTTGGCCGCCACGGTGGTGGTGGCCATGTCCAGCACGAAAGGCTCGTGCTTGCCGGCCGGCGCCGCGAAGGACAGCGGGTTGGTGCCCAGCATGGGACGCGCCGCCCCGGTGGGCACCATGATCACGCCGTTGGCGCTGCTGGTCACCAGGCCGACGACGCCCCGGCGCACGGCGATGCGCGCGTACACGCCGGCCGCGCCGAAGTGATGCGAGTTGCGCACCGCCACCGCCCCCACGCCCTGCGCCAGCGCCTTGTCCACCGCCAGATTCATGGCCTGCGCGGCGGCCGGATAGCCCAGGCCGCCTTCGGCGTCGAGCAAGGCGCTGGCGGGGCTGTCGCGCACCACGCGCGCCCGCGCGGCGATGTTCAGCGTGCCGGCGCGCACCTTGTCCTCGTAGCTGGGCAGCATCGAGATGCCATGCGAATCGACGCCCAGGGCGTCGGTCTCGCTCATCAGCGCGGCGGTGGTTTGCGCCAGGTCGTCCGGCATGCCCCAGGCCTGCAATACGCGCAGGATCTGTTCGCGCACCTTGTCGAGGGGCGCCTTGAAAATCTCACTGTCCTTGACTGCCACTTCCTGTCTCCATGTGGATGTACGTCTAGTCCCGCTCCCTGTCGACCAACCGGTGCCGCGCCTGTCCCAGGTGGAACTGCATGGCCACGCGCGCGCGCTCGCCGTCCTGCTCGCGTATCGCGGCCAGGATGGCGGCATGCTCGTCCACCACCCGCTCGGCGCGCTGGCGCGAGCCGGTGCGCGTCAGGTTCAGCGACAGGCGCATGAACCCCTGGATGGATTCGTGGATGGTCTCCAGCACGGCCAGGTAGAAATCGTTGCCGCTGGCCTCGGCGATGCTGGCATGGAATGCGAGATCCGCTTCCGCCGAGACCCGGCCATGGGCCAGGCCGTCGGCGAAGGCGCGATCCGCATCGACGATCTTCTTCAGTTGTTCGTCCGTGCGGCGCAGGGCCGCCAGGCGCGCGGCATCCCCTTCCAGGGCCATGCGCACTTCCTGCGCGCGCAGGTAGGCGCTGACGTTGCGCACGTCGCCCAGGGTCTTCAGGCGCGGCGCGGGCTGGTGGCTGACGAAAGTGCCCAGGCCCTGGTAGGCGCTGACCAGGCCGTCGGCGCGCAGGCGCAGCAAGGCCTCTCGCACCACGGGCCGCGAGACCCCGAATTGTTCGCAGATTTCATGTTCGGACGGCAGCTTGTCGCCGACGTTCAGGTGGCCCGAGGCGATCCGGTCGAAGATCTGGCCATAGAGCTGGTCGCCCAGCCGCACCCGCTGGCCCCGGTCCAGGGCCGGCGCCCTCGCCTCCTGCGCGGGCGCGCCGGCACGGCCCGCGGGGGCGGCGCCGGCGGTGGTCAGGCTGCGGGCTTTGGGCAATGGTTTCTCCTGTCCCCCGGAAGTGGCGCCAGTATACTTGGTTGACATATCGACGGCCGAACCCCTGGATTGTTTAACAAGCTAGACATCGGACAACCGATGACATAAGCTGCCTGCCCGGGGCCTCGCGCGCCGCCATCGGACCCGCCCGGGGCCAGCCGGCGGCGGGACGCGAACCGCGCCGGGCCGGGACGCCATGTCCCTCACAAGAAAACCAGGAGACAACATGAAATCCATGATCCGCACCCTCGCCACGGCAGCCGCGGGGCTGCTGCTCGGCGCCGCCGGCGGCGCCCAGGCCGCATCCTATCCCGACAAGCCCGTTACCGTCATCGTCCCCTTCGTGCCGGGCGGTTCCTCCGACATCACCGCGCGCGCCGTCACGCCGGGCCTGTCGCAGCAGCTCAAGCAGAATTTCGTGGTGGAGAACAAGCCCGGCGCCAACGGCGCCATCGGCGCGCAAGCCCTGGCCCGCTCCGCCGCCGACGGCTACACCATGATGGTCGGCTCCATCGGCACTTTCGCCATCAACCAGGCCTTGTACCAGAACTTATCGTACAACCCCAGCAAGGATTTCACCTACCTGACCCAGGCGGTGCGCAACCCCAACGTGCTGGTCGCCGCGCCCCGCTTCCCGGCCAACAACGTCGCCGAACTGATCGCCTACGCCAAGGCCAATCCCGGCGCCGTGTCCTATGCGTCGTCCGGCACCGGTTCGTCCGATCACCTGTCGGCGGTGCTGTTCCGCCAGAAGACCGGCACCACCGGCGTGGACGTACCCTATCGCGGCGGCGCGGCCGCCATCAGCGACCTGATGGGCAACCAGGTCAACGTGTCCTTCCAGAACCTGGGCGCGGTGCTGACCCACATCAAGGCGGGCAAGCTGAAGGCGCTGGCGACCACGGGCGACGCCCGCATCCCCGAGCTGCCCGACGTGCCGACCATGGCGCAGGCGGGCCTGCAGGACATGGTGGTCTATTCCTGGCAGGGCTTCGCCGTGCCGGCCGGGACGCCCAAGCCGGTGGTCGAGCAACTCTCCGATGCGCTGCGCAAGACCCTGCGCGACGCGCGCGTGCGGGAAACCCTGCATGGCCTGGGCTTCGAAGTGGTCGCCAACAGCCCCGCCGACTTCACCGCTTTCCAGCAGGGCGAAGTCAAGCGCTGGCAGGACGTGATCGCCAAGAGCGGCATCAAGATGGAGTAGCATTCGTGGACCCCGGCGCGCCGCGCGCCGGGGCGCCGTCCTTCCCCCTTTTTTCACTCTGCCACCGATACCTATCATGACCGCCAAGACCCGCATCATTCAGGTCGGCTCGTATGCCGGCTCGCCCACCGCCAACGATCGCCTGGCGCGCGCCTACGACGTCGTCGAACTCTGGAAGTATCCGGATCGCAAGGCGGCGCTGGCCGAGCACGGCAAGGGCGTCACCGCGCTGGTGACCTCGGCCAACTACGGCTGCTCGGCCGACATCATCAACGCCCTGCCCGACCTGAAGGCCATCTGCAGTTGGGGCGTGGGCTACGAGACCCTGGACATCAAGGCGGCGCACGCGCGCGGCATCCAGGTCAGCAACACGCCCGACGTGCTGACCGACTGCGTGGCCGACCTGGCCTGGGGCCTGATGATCGCGGGCGCCCGCCGCATCGCCCAGGGCGACCGCTTCGTGCGCGCCGGCCAGTGGGGCCAGGTGCACGGCAGCATCCCGCTGGGCACGCGCGTCAGCGGCAAGAAGCTGGGCATCGTCGGCCTGGGCCGCATCGGCGAGGCCATCGCCAAGCGGGGCGCCGGCTTCGACATGGACGTGCGCTACCACAGCCGCCGCCAGCGCAACGACGTTTCCTATGGCTACGAGGCGTCGCTGGTCGAGTTGGCCAAGTGGGCGGACTTCCTGGTGGTCGCCACCGTGGGCGGGCCGGGGACCTTCCACCTGGTCAACAAGGAAGTGCTGGAGGCGCTGGGCCCGACGGGCACCGTCATCAACATCGCGCGCGGCCCCGTGATCGACGAGGCGGCGCTGGTGGAATGCCTGGCCTCGGGCAAGCTGGGCAACGCGGCGCTGGACGTGTTCGAACACGAGCCCAAGGTGCCGGACGCGCTGAAGGCCAACGAGAACGTGGTGCTATTGCCGCACATCGGCAGCGCGACGCTGGAAACCCGCAAGGCGATGGAGGACCTGATGGTGGAGAACCTGGAGTCCTTCCTCAAGACCGGCAAGGTGGTCACCCCGGTCGAAGGCTGATCCCGGCCCGGGCTGGCCGCTCCGGCGGCCGGCCGCCGTGCCCGCGCAAGACGGGGCGGATGCTGGATGGCGTAGGCATGCCTGTCGGGACGAACCCGCTGGACAGCCCTTACGCGGGCGCGTCCGAGGCCGGGTTGTCGGTGTCGTGCTCTTTCGTCTGCAGCCGGTTGTCGCGGGCGAAATCCACCACGAATTTCCAGGCCAGGGGTTCGAGTTCGCGCAAGCGCTCGTCGACGACGACGCTGCGATTGCCGTCGACGATGACGGGCAATACGTAGGGCGAGTAGGTGATATGGCTGGGCGCCATGCCGGGAGGTCGGAATTGCGCCATGACGCCGGCCAGCCGCTCCGCCCAGTCGCTGGGACGAAAACGATGGCCATCTTCCGTGACACCAAGGATAAAAAGTTGTCGCACGCGGAATACCGTTGATTTGCTACCGGGGACGGGATGCATGAAGCGCCCGGGTGGGACGCCCTCGATCATCCGAGCCGCGCTGCGGATTGTATATGATAGGCCCCTGCCGATCATTTCAGCGCCGTCCGCGGGCAGGCTTGCCCCGGGGCCCGCAAGGTGCGAGAAAAACTCGCCGGAGCGCGCGCCAAGACGGCAAGTTCGCGCAAGAAGCGCGGTTTTCGCGGAAAAAAAGGCCCCCACGCCGCGCGGCTAACGCCGCTTGCTGCCCCCCACGGGGGCGTTTTTGCCTTGGGGCGGCCCGGCGGCAAAAAGCCCCGTGCTAGGGCATTTTCATGCGAACAAGGCATAATGAGCACCCCACCGCGAGGTGGCGCGGCCTCAAACGACCTGCAAAACATCATGACGACAGCCAGCACCCAAAACGGCCCTTTGCGGCATTTCCTCCAAGTGCGTGACTTCTCGGCCTCCGAGCTCAATTACGTGTTCGACCGCGCGCGCCTGATCAAGGACAAGTTCAAGCGCTACGAACCGCACATGACGTTGCACGATCGCACCCTGGCGATGGTGTTCGAGAAGGCCAGCACGCGCACCCGGGTCTCCTTCGAGGCCGGGATGTACCAGATGGGCGGTTCGGTCATCAACCTGACCTCCAACGATTCGCAACTGGGCCGTTCCGAGCCCATCGAGGACACCGCGCGCGTCATCTCGCGCATGGTCGATATCGTGATGATCCGCACGTTCGAGCAGACCCGCATCGAACGCTTTGCCTCGCATTCCCGCGTGCCGGTCATCAACGGCCTGACCAACGAATACCACCCCTGCCAGATCCTGGCCGACATCTTCACCTACATCGAGCATCGCGGCCCCATCGCCGGCAAGACCGTGGCCTGGGTCGGCGACGCCAACAACATGGCCTATGCCTGGCTGCAGGCGGCCGAGCTGCTGGGCTTCACGCTGCACGTGTCCACGCCTTCCGGCTATGAGCTGGAGCCGGCGCGCATCGGCACGCCGCCGGCGTCGGTGCTGCGCCAGTTCAAGGACCCGATGGAGGCCTGCAAAGGCGCCCACCTGGTCACCACCGACGTCTGGACCAGCATGGGCTACGAGGCGGAGAACGAACAGCGCCGCGCCGACTTCGCCGACTGGTGCGTGGACACCGAAATGATGCAGGCCGCCGCGTCCGACGCGGTCTTCATGCACTGCCTGCCGGCCCACCGCGGCGAGGAAGTCACCGGCGAAGTCATCGACGGCCCGCAAAGCGTGGTCTGGGACGAGGCGGAAAACCGCCTGCACGTGCAGAAGGCCCTGATGGAATTCCTGCTGCTCGGCCGACTGGACTGACCCTCCCGCACCGCCCCCACAGAAAACGCCCCGCGCCTTGCGCGGGGCGTTTGTTTTTTATTTCACGATGACTCTGGCACTGAATTGCCTTGGACTACACCAAAGCTCGATACAGCAGGTTTATCAATAACACCTAGATTTGACCCGACCTCCCCTCTACTGGCCCTTATCAGGCACCTGGGAACCGGGTCTTTCCAAGGAGTCCATGGCAAAGCTCAAGCTCACAAAGTCTGCTGTCGATGCAGCACAGCCCCAGATGCGGGCCGTCGAACTGCGTGACACTATCGTCTCTGGCTTCGTGTGCCAGATCACCCCGGCTGGCCGCAAGATGCTCATGCCGCCAGCAGTGCAACCCGCACTGTCTGGCCACATCGGGGCGGCACCAAAAGCGCATAGAGAGCGGTCAGTTGCCACAGGATCGTGGCGTCTGTTGCCTTCTATATCCGAACAGATATACTTCATGCATGAAAGAAGTAAGCCGCTCCGAGCGGCCTACACCGTGCGCATCGCCGATGCCGTGCTGCATGCGTTTCAGAAAAAGCCCCAAGTCCGATGTCGCCACGCCGCAACCGGACGTGGAGTTGATCGAGAAGCGGTTGAAGGTAGTGCTCGCCCAGTATGGTGCGAGAGGGAGATCATGATGATGCGCAAAGACCATCCTAAAGGCACCGACAGCGTGCTAGCTAACCTCGTATTCCCCGATGCGGAAGCGCTTTCGGCGAAAGCCGTCTTGGCGGTCAAGTTGAACGAGTTGATCGACAAGCGCAGCCTTAGCCAAGTCGAAGCGGCGCACATCACCGGCATGACACAACCCAAGGTGTCTCAGGTGCGACGCTACAAGCTGCAGAATATTTCGCTTGAGCGCCTGATGCAGGCGCTAGTATCGCTAGACCAGCATGTCCAGATCGTCGTTCAGCCCGCACGGCGGGCGCATGCCCCTGGTATTACGGTCGCAGCTTAACGAGCCGAGCGAGCCAGAGTCGCAATGAAATTCGCCTACGAAGACTTGAGCGATGGTCAGTTTGAGACCCTGATTGTTCTCCTGTGTCAACGGCTGCTTGGGGCTTCCGTGCAGCGTTTCGCAAAAGGGCCTGATGGTGGACGCGATGCCAAGTTCATGGGGACGGCGGAACTACACCCGAGCAAGACGGCGCCGTGGGTCGGTACAACCATCGTCCAAGCCAAGCACACCAACGGCTATAACCGCAATTTCTCCGAATCCGATTTCTTCAGCGCGACAGCCACGAACACCGTGCTGGGCAAAGAAATCCCCCGCGTCAAAAAACTGCGCGAGGCAAAGCAGCTCGATCACTATATGCTGTTTGCTAACCGTCGTCTGGCGGGCAATGCCGAAACTGAGATACGCGATTACATCGCGTATCAGTGCAATATTCCCGCATCGTCAATCTACCTCTGCGGGCTGGAACAACTGGAAATCTGGCTGAAACGCTTCCCCGAGGTTGCGAGGGAAGCAGACCTCGATCCAGTCGATTCGCCGTTGATCGTTAGCCCGGATGACTTGGCCGAAGTAGTGCAAGCACTAGCCCGACAGAAAGATGGTGTGGTCGCACTGCTTGATGATCCGCCGACTGCGCGCGTGACCTATGAGCAGAAAAACGCACTCAACAACATGAGTGCCGACTACGCCAAGGCACAGCGGAGGAAGTACCTGAAGGAGACCTCTCAAATTCGGGCTTTTCTGTCGGCACCGGAAAATCTCGACCTGCTACGCATGTACGAGTCGGTGGTCGATGAATTCCAACTCAAGATCATCGCCAAGCGCAAGGATTACCAAACCTTCGACGAGGTTATGGAGTATCTGGTGGATCTGTTGTTCAATCGTGATCCTGTCTTGCGGCAGCATGCCCACAAGCGCTTGACGCGCGCCATGCTGTTCTACATGTACTGGAACTGCGATATCGGGGAGGTAGGCGATGTTGCGGCCGACCAAGCACTCTCATCCTGATCGCACGGTCATCAACGTCTCGTTGTTGCTACTAGCTCGCCTGAAAGCCCGGCGCGTGGATGAGTACGACGTGCTACGCAAGTTTGCAAAAAAAAGTGTCGTCGGGGGGGACGTGCTGTTCTTACCGGCGCTGAATTTCCTGTATCTCATGGGCCTGATCGAATATCGCCCCAAGACCGATGCCGTTGAGTACATGGGGCCAAATGAAGCTGTCTAGACTTTATTCCAGCAAGCCGGACTTGTTTGAGCCCGTGGAGTTCGTCCCGGGCCTGAACGTCGTCATGGCTGAAATTCGCCTTCCGGAAAATCGAAACAAGGACACTCACAACCTCGGCAAGACAACGCTTGGACGCTTGCTCGACTTCGGCTTCCTTGCCAAGCGCGATCCCAAGTTCTTTCTTTTTAAGCACGCCGAATTGTTCCAAGACTTCATCTTCTTCCTGGAGATCGAACTCGAAGATGCTTCGTTCGTGACGATCCGGCGTGACGTGGAAGAAGCCACCAAGGTCAGCTTCAAGCGACACGAGGCTGGACATCAGGACTTGTCGGGGTTACCGCTAACGGAGTGGGATCACCAGGACATGCCCTTCGAGCGGGCGCGCGATCTGTTGGATGGACTGCTTGACTGGCGCGCACTCAAACCTTGGACGTTCCGAAAAGGCTTGGGCTACCTGCTGCGCTCTCAGGACGATTTCCGCGACGTTTTTCATCTGCGCAAGTTCGCGGCTGCACATTCGGATTGGAAGCCATTTCTGGCTCACGTTCTTGGTTTTGACGCTCAGCTTGTGGCGCAGCACTATGAGAAGGAAGATCAGCTCGCGGAGAAGCAGTCCACCGCGCAGGCCATCAAGAACGAGCTAGGCGGGTCCATTGAGAACATCAGCAAGATCGAGGGCATTCTGCTACTCAAGCAGAAAGAGGCGGAGAAAAAGCAGAAACTGCTCGACGCCTTCGATTTCCGTGCTCAGGACAAAGACAGCACCAAGCAGTTAGTCGATGACATTGACGAACGCATCGCTTCTCTCAATGCTGAACGCTATTCTCTCAACCAGAACAAGAAGAAGATCATCACCTCGCTGGAAGAGGATCAGATCCTCTTCAACCCTGATGAGGCGCAGCGTCTGTTCGAGGAAGTCGGCGTCCTGTTCAAAGGGCAAATCAAGAAGGATTTCCAACAGCTAATTGCCTTCAATCGGGCGATTACCGATGAGCGCCGTGGTTATCTGCAGGAAGAACGAACAGAGGTCGAAGCTGAGCTTAAACGCATCAATGCAGAACTGAATGCTTTGGGCAAAAAGCGCTCAGAGATGCTTTCATTCCTGAGCGGAACCGATATCTTTGCCAAGTACAAGCAGGTCTCGGACGAGATGGTGACACTGCGCGCTGACATCACTTCACTGGAGCGCCAGCGCGGCTTCCTGCATCGTCTACAGGAATTGCGAACCGAGATCAGAGCATTGACCGAAGAGCGTGGGCATCTACAGACCCAGATCGAGGCTGATGTCGAGAAGCAAAACTCTGATCAAAACAGTTTGTTCTCGGCAATCCGCGTGTTCTTCAGCGAGATAGTCGAAGATGTGATCGACCGCAAGGCGCTGCTGAGCGTATCTCCGAACCAACTGGGGCATCTTGAGTTCAGGGCAGAAATTCTCGACGAATCAGGCAACGCAACCAGCGCCGACCTTGGTCACACGTACAGGAAATTGCTGTGCATCGCTTTTGATTTAGCTATCCTGCGAGCGCACTTGGACGACAAATTCCCGCGCTTTGTTTACCACGACGGCGTGTTTGAGTCCCTGGATAATCGCAAAAAGGAGAATCTGCTCACGGTCATTCGCAGGCATGCCGATTTAGGCCTTCAGCCCATCATCACGCTGATCGACTCGGACCTGCCTTTGCGGCCCGACGATGACGAAGCTGTATTTAATGCCGACGAGATTGTCTTGACTCTGCACGATGAGAGTGAACAGGGGCGACTTTTCAAAATGCGTGCTTGGTAACCTGCGTGTTGCGCAGTGGGCGCTGCTGGTAGGCAGGCGGTTACATTTCACGATACATTCGACGTGCTCCGGCTCCTGCCGGAAATCCGAAACAGCGTTTCGGAATGCCACTTTGCCCGAGTTGGTGCGGGTCTCGTCGAGCAATGGCTACTAGCCCACGAGCCCGCACCTCCGCAAAGTGGCCTGAAAAAACTACCCTACTGGTCCATATGTGGTTTCAAGCCATGCGTGATTAGCACGAAATACTTGACCTCGACTTTTTTTACCACCGCGCGCCCGTCGGCAGAGAATAGAGGCTGAGCTCGTCGCGCTTGGCCGCGCCTATGCCGGCCCAGAAGTCCTGCCCCTCGCGGTTCCCGGTGAAGACCAGCAGATGGCACTTGTCGATCCCCGCCCGCGCCAAACCGTCCAGGCTGGCAGCGACGAGCGCGCGTCCGAGACCGCGCCGCCGCATCGCCGGCGCGACCACCAGATGGTGAATCAGGCCGCGCCTGCCGTCATGCCCGCACAGTATCGTCCCGGCCAGATCATTCCCCTGCCAGGCAGTGAAGCTCAGCCCCGGGCTGCGCGCCAGGAACATGGCGATCGCTTCATATCGATCTGCCGCGCTCAGGCCCACGCCAGGCGTGCGCTCCCATAGCGCCAGTGCCGCGGCATGGTCGGCGGGGAGGAAGGCGCGGAGGGCGACATCCGCGTCGGGTGCCGGCGAGGAACCGGCCGCATTGCTGCGATTCATGCTTGTCTCCACCGGAGAGGCGTTCACTGATGGGCAAGTGGCGAGCATATCCGATTCGTTCCGGCGCGTTGCGGCGGCCGGGGACGAAGGCTCGCGCCGTACACCGCATCCTGACGGTAGCCTGACCGATCGACATTCTGATTCGGGTAGTGCTTCCCTGTGCGGGTATTTGCTCATATCGAGTAAGTATTTGGTTTGCGCATACTACGGGCTCATGATTTCTGTTTACGCATTCTTTCTGAATCGAACCCGCCCGTGGAACTACGTCAACTGGAAGCCTTCGCCGCGACGATGTCGGCCGGCAGCGTCAGCGGCGCCGCGCGCCTGCTGGGCCGGTCGCAGCCCGTCATCAGCCGTCTCATCCAGGAGCTGGAGGCCGAGATCGGCTATGCGCTGTTCGTGCGCAGCGGTCCCCGCGTCACGCCCACGGAGCAGGGTTTCCTGCTGCTGGACGAGGTCCAGCGCGGGCTCAACGGGCTGCGCGCCGTGCGCGAGCGGGCCGCGGAAATCGGCCAGGGACGGCCGCGGCCGCTGCGGCTGATCACCACCAACGCGCTGGCCGTCGGCCTGCTGCCCATGGCCCTGGCGCGCCTGGGCGAGCGCCACCCGGCGTCGGCCCAGGCCAGCATCTCCATCCGCAGCGCGGTGTCCGAAGCCGTGGTGCACGCGGTGCTCGGCGGCACCGCGCACTGGGGCGCCAGCAGCCTGCCGCTGGAGCACAAGGGCCTGAACGTGCACTGGATAGGCCAGGCGCCCTGCGTGCTCGCGCTGCCCGCCGACGACCCGCTGGCCCGGCTGTCCGTCGTGCCGCTGGCGAAGCTGGCGGGACGCCGCATCATCACCATGGCCAACCGCTATCGCCTGCGCCACCGGCTCGACCGCGGCTGGGGCGAGGCCGGGCTGGGCGAACGGGCGCCGCTGATCGAAACCAATTCCTCGATGAACGCCCAGGCCGCCGTGCGCGCCGGCCTGGGCGTGGCACTGCTGGAGCCCGCCACCTTGCTGGGCGCGCCGCTGCAAGGCGTGACGACGCGGCCCGTCGACATCGACGTGCCGTTTTTCTTCGGCGTGATCACGCCGCAATTCCAGCCCGTCGATCCCGTTTTCCTGGCGCTCAACGACGCCCTGGCCGAGGTCGCCCGCGAACGGCTGCCCGGCTTCGTCCTGCACGACCCCGCCCATCACGACCACCTGCTGCGGCAGATGTACGACAGCGGCGACGCCGACGACCAGCCGGACCGCGCCCACGACCGCGATCCATCCCTCGCTTCCTAGCCTTCCTTCCCATGTCCTCCAACGCAGACTCTCCCCCTCCTCTACTCCCGCCGGCCGGCCTGGCGGCGCTGGAAGCGCGCCTGGCGCAAGACCTGTCGTGGCTGGCGCTGCCGGGCAAGTCCTGGGTGCCGCCGCGCCTGCACGAAGGGCAGCCCGTGCAGGACGTCGTCATCATCGGCGGCGGCATGGCCGGCCTCGCCTTGCAGGCCGCGCTGAAGTTCCTGGGCGTGCGGGCCCCCATCCTCGACCGCGCCGCGCCCGGCTACGAGGGCCCGTGGGCCACCACCGCGCGCATGGAAACCCTGCGCTCGCCCAAGGAACTGGCCGGTCCGGCGCTGGGCCTGCCGGCCCTGACCTACCGCGCCTGGTACGAGGCGCAGTACGGCGTGGAAGCCTGGCAGGCGGTGGACAAGATCAGCCGTCTCGACTGGATGGCCTACCTGCGCTGGTACCGCAAGGCGCTCGACCTGGACATGCGCAATCATCAACGGGTGCGCGACATCCGTCCCGGCGCGGGCGCGCCGGAAGACGGCCTGGTGGCCCTGGACGTGACCGACGAACAGAGCGGCCGCGACTATGTCGTGCACGCGCGCCGCGTCGTGCTGGCCACCGGCCTCGACGGCCTCGGCGGTCCCTGGGTGCCCGCCTGGGCGTCGCGGCTGCCGCGCCAACGATGGTCCCATTCCTCGGATCTCTACGACGCCGCCGCGCTGCGCGGCAAGCGCGTCGCCGTCATCGGCGGCGGCGCGTCGGCGATGGACAGCGCCGCCACGGTGCTGGAGGCCGGCGCCGCGCGCGCCGACCTGCTGGTGCGCCGCCCCACCCTGCCGCGCATCAACAAGAGCAAGGGCGCCGGCAGTCCCGGCATGCTGCATGGCTACTGGCAGCTTCCCGACGAGGCCAAATGGCGCCAGCGGTACTACATCAACGAACAGCAGATTCCGCCGCCGCGCGGCAGCACGCTGCGCGTCTCGCGCCATGCCAACGCCTATTTCCATTTCGGCGTCGACATCCTGGACGCCGGCGTGCGCGCCGACGGCGCCTTGCGCCTGGATACCGCGAAGGGACCGCTGGCGGCCGACCACGTGATCTTCTGCACGGGCTTCAGCGTCGACTGGGAACAGCGTCCCGAGTTCGCCCGTTTCGCGTCCGCGGTGCTGCGCTGGGCCGACCGCTACACGCCGCCGCCGGGGCTGGAAGACGACGGGCTGGGCGCCTCGCCCTACCTGGGGCGCCACTACGAATTCCTGCCGCGCGCGCCCGGGCTGTGCCCCGGCCTGGAGCGCATCCACGCCTTCTGCCATCCCGCCGCCCTGTCGCAGGGCGCGGGCGCCGGCGACATCCCGCAGATCAGCGTCGGCGCGCAGCGCCTGGCGCAAGGCCTGGCCGCCCTGCTGCTGGCCGAGGATGCCGACCAGCACTACCAGCGCCTGCTGGCCTACGAGGACCCGGAACTGCTGGGCGACGAATGGCAGCCGTCGGCCTGGCCCGCCTACGAGCCGGAGGCCGGCGAAGCCCGCGCGGGAGCACGTCCATGACGGCCTGGCTGCTGCGCCGCGTCGGCCAGGCCGCCCTGGTCCTGCTGCTGATGTCCATCATCGTCTTCGTCGGCCTGCACCTGATCGGCAACCCGGTGGACATCCTGCTTTCGGAAGACATGACGCAGCAGGAACGGCTGGACGCCATCCATCGGCTGGGCCTGGACCTGCCCTTGTGGCGCCAGTACCTGGCCTTCCTGCACGCCGCGCTGCAAGGCGACCTGGGCCGCAGCTTCGTCTACAACATCGGCGCGGTCACGCTGATCGCGCAGCGCCTGCCCGCCACGCTGGAACTGGCCGTCGCCGCCATGCTGATGGCCATCGTCGTCGGCGTGCCGCTGGGCGTCTACGCCGGCATGCGGCCGCAACAGCCGCTGGCGCGGCTGCTGATGGCCGGCAGCATCGTCGGCTTCTCGCTGCCGACCTTCTGGGTCGGCCTGATGCTGATCATGCTGTTCGCCGTGCACCTGGGCTGGATGCCCGCCAGCGGACGCGGCGCGACCGCCAGCCTGCTGGGCGTGCAATGGTCCTGGCTGACGCTGGACGGCCTGCACCATCTCCTGCTGCCGGCGCTGAACCTGGCGCTGTTCAAGGTGTCGCTGGTCATGCGCCTGACGCGCGCCAGCGTGCGCGAGATCCTGCCGCAGGACTACGTGAAGTTCGCGCGCGCCAAGGGACTGGCGCCGCTGCGCGTGGTCGTCGTGCACGTCCTGCGCAACACCCTGATCCCCCTGGTCACCGTGCTGGGCCTGGAACTGGGTTCGACCATCGCCTACGCGACCGTCACCGAAAGCATCTTCGCCTGGCCCGGCGCCGGCAAGCTCATCCTGGACAGCATCTACAGCCTGGACCGCCCCGTCATCGTGGCCTATCTCATGGTCATCGTGCTGCTGTTCGTCACCGTCAACCTGGTGGTCGACGTGCTTTACCGTATTCTCGATCCGCGCGCGCGGCCCAGCGCATCATGAGCACATCCTCTCCCTCCCTTCCCCTGCCGCGCGACGCGGCGCCCTGGCGCCGCCTGTGGCGCGAGTACCGCCGCTCGCGCCTGGCGCTGGCCGCGCTGGTGCTGTTGCTGCTGATCCTGGCGGCGGCCGTGTTCGCGCCCTGGATCACGCCGCAGAATCCCTACGACCTGATGCAACTGGACGTGCTGGACGCCCGCCTGCCGCCGGGCAGCGCCAGCGGATCGGGCGCCTACACCTACTGGCTGGGCACCGACGGCCAGGGCCGCGACCTGTATTCCGGCATCCTCTATGGCCTGCGCATCAGCCTGCTGGTGGGCGTGGGCTCGGCCTTGATCGCCGGCATCGCCGGCACGCTGATCGGCCTGCTGTCGGCCTACGCCGGCGGCGCGGTCGACGCCCTGCTGATGCGCCTGGTCGACCTGCTGCTGTCCTTCCCAAGCATCCTGATGGCGTTGATGATCCTGGCCTACCTGGGCAAGGGCGTCGGCAACGTCGTGCTGACCCTGGTGGTGCTGGAATGGGCCTATTACGCGCGCACCGTGCGCGGCCAGGCCCTGGTCGAGGCGCGCAAGGAATACGTCGACGCCGCGCGCGGCCAGGCCATATCGCCCTACTGGATCGCGCTGCGCCACCTGCTGCCCAACTGCCTGCCGCCGGTCATCGTGGTCGGCACCCTGCAGGTGGCGCGCGCGATCACGCTGGAAGCCACCCTGTCCTTCCTGGGCCTGGGCGTGCCGATCACCTCGCCCTCGCTGGGCCTGCTGATCGCCAACGGTTTCCAGTACATGCTGGCCAACGAATACTGGATCAGCCTGTTCCCCGGCCTGGCCCTGCTGGTGACCATCGTCGCCATCAACCTGGTCGGCGACCAGTTGCGCGAGATCCTCAATCCGAGGCTGCAACGATGAGCGGCGCGCCCTTGCTCGACGTGCGCGGCCTGCACACCGTCTTCGATACGCGCGACGGCGCCGTGCCGGCGGTCAGCGACCTGTCGTTCACGCTGGGACGCGGCCGCGTGCTGGGCCTGGTCGGGGAATCCGGCTCGGGCAAGTCCGTGACGGGGTTCTCCATCATGGGCCTGCTCGACGCGCCGGGCCGCATCGCCGGCGGCCAGGTGCTGTTCGACGGGCAGGACCTGGTCGGCCTGCCGCCCGCGCGCCTGCGGCAACTGCACGGCCGGCGCATCGCCATGATCTTCCAGGATCCGATGATGACGCTGAACCCGGTGCTGCGCGTGGAAACGCAGATGATCGAGGCCGTGCGCGCGCACCGGCGCTGCAGCCGGGCGGCGGCGCGCGAACAGGCGCGCGATGCGCTGGCGCGGGTGGGCATACCCAGCCCGGAAGACCGGCTGCGCGCCTATCCGCATCAACTGTCCGGCGGCATGCGGCAGCGCGTGGCCATCGCCATCGCCATGCTGCACCGGCCCGACCTCATCATCGCCGACGAACCGACCACGGCGCTGGACGTCACCATCCAGGCCCAGATCCTCAACCAGATGCAGCGCCTGGTGCGCGAGCAGGGCACGGCGCTGATCTGGATCAGCCACGACCTGTCGGTGGTGGCGGGCCTGGCCGACGACATCGCCGTGATGTACGCCGGCCGACTGGTGGAGCACGGCGACGTCGACACCGTCATCGACCGGCCCGCGCATCCCTATACCCGCGGCCTGCTCGACAGCCTGCCCGCCAACACGCCGCGCGGCCAGCGCCTGAGCCAGATCGCCGGCATCGCGCCGGACCTGGCGCGCCTGCCGCCGGGCTGTGCGTTCGCGCCGCGCTGCGCGCGCGCGGACGCGGCCTGTGCCGCGCAGCCGCCCTTCACGCCGTTGCCGTGGGACGTCCCGTCCGACGCCGATGCCGATGCCGGCACGGGGCGCGCCGCGGACATCGCCGCGCCCCGGCGCGTGCGCTGCTTCCACCCCATCGCCGCCGGCCAACCCGTCCACGCCACGCCATGAATTCGACCTCCCCGACTCCCTTGCTGGAACTGGCCGGCGTCAGCAAGACCTTCGGCGCGGCGCGCCACGGCCGCGCCGCCCGCGCCTTGCAGGCGCTGCGCCTGACGCGTCCGCCCCGGCCCGCGCGCGCGGTCGACGGTGTCAGCCTGGCCGTGCATCGCTCCGAGGTCGTGGGGCTGGTGGGCGAATCCGGTTGCGGCAAGTCGACCCTGGGCCGCATCGCCGCCGACCTACTGGCGCCCACCGACGGCGTCGTGCGCATCGGCGGCGAGCCGCGCGCCACGCTGACGGCCGCGGCGCGCAAGGCCTCGCGGCTGGACATCCAGATGGTGTTCCAGGATGCCTACGCCAGCCTCAATCCGCGCCTGCGCGTGGACCGCATCGTCGGCGAAGGCGCGCTGCGCAACGGCCTGGTGCAGGCCTCCGACTACGACGACTATGTTTCCCGGCAACTGCAACGCGCGGGGCTGGACCCGTCGGCGCGCTGGCGCTACCCGCACCAGTTCAGCGGCGGCCAGCGGCAACGCATCAACATCGCCCGCGCCCTGGCCGTCCGTCCGCGCCTGCTGATCTGCGACGAAGCCATCGCCGCGCTGGACGTCTCGATACAGGCGCAGATCCTGAACCTGTTCATGGACCTGCGCGCCTCGCTCGACCTGGCCTACCTGTTCATCAGCCACGACCTGGGCGTGGTGCGCCACGTCAGCGACCGGGTGGTCGTCATGTACCTGGGCCGCGTGGTCGAAAGCGCGCCCACCGACGAGTTGTTCAGCCGTCCCAACCACCCTTACACCCGCGCCCTGCTCGACCAGATTCCCCGCCTGGACGCGCGCCGCACGCCGTTCCGCGCCATCGAAGGGGAAATCCCCAGTCCGCTGGCGCCGCCCCCGGGCTGCCATTTCCATCCCCGCTGTCCGCACGCCATGCCGCGCTGCCGCAGCGAGGTCCCGCGTTTGCGCGGCATCGCCGTGCGCCATGAAAGCGCCTGTCACCTGAACGACGCCACCTGAACCTTTCCTCGACCGCAAGCAAGAAGGAACGCATCATGAAAACCCATGCCCGCACGCTACTGCTGGCCGCCCTGCTGGCGGCCAGCGCAGCCGCCTCCGCGCAGACCTTGCGCATCGGTTTCGCCGACCCCGTTTCCTCGGCCGACCCGCAATTGAACAACCATGCCGGCGACCGCTCGCTGGCCCTGCAGATCTACGACAGCATCGTCGACCGGCGCGACAGCGGCGACTATCCCATGCTGGCGCAAAGCTGGAAGCGCCTGGACGACAAGACCTGGGAATTCGCGCTCAACCCGAACATCAAGTGGCAGGACGGCCAGCCCTTCACCGCCGACGACCTGGTGTTCTCCTTCGAGCGCGCGCGCAAGGTGCCCGGCTCGGTGGCCTCCTACGCCGGCCGCCTGCGCACCGTGGAGCAGGTCATCGCCAAGGATCCCCACACGCTGATCATCAAGACCAACGTGCCGGCGCCCGGCCTGCTGACGGACATCGGCGCCATCTACGTGGTCAGCCGCCACGCCGGCGCCAACGCCACGACGGAGGACTACAACTCCGCCAAGGCCGCCATCGGCACGGGCCCCTACAAGCTGGTGTCCTACCAGCCGGGCGACCGTTCGGAACTGGTGCGCAACGACCTGTACTGGGGCGCCAAGCCGGCGTGGGAGAAGGTCGACTACCGCTACATCAATAACGGCGCCGCCCGCACCGCCGCCCTGCTGGCCGGCGACGTCGACGTGATCGACAAGGTCTCGCCCTCGGACCTGGCCAAGCTCAAGCAATCGCCCAACGTGGCGATCTACGCCTACCCCGGCCTGCGCAACCTGCTCATCCAGCCCAGCTTCCGCCCGGGTCCCAACGAGTTCATCACCGACAACGACGGCAAGCCGCTGCCGCAGAACCCGCTGACCGACGTGCGCGTGCGCCGCGCCCTGTCGCTGGCCATCAACCGCAAGGCCATCGTGGACCGCATCATGCAGGGCACGGTGACCGGGTCCAACCAGGACATGCCGCCCAAGACCATAGGCTACAACCCCGACATCAAGGACATTCCCTACGATCCGGAAGGCGCGCGCAAGCTGCTGGCCGAAGCGGGTTTCCCCCAGGGATTCAAGCTGACCGTGCACGTGCCCAACGACCGCTATCCGCTGGCGCCGGAAACCATGCAGGCCGTGGCCCAGTTCTGGACGCGCATCGGCGTCAAGACCAACGTCGAGGCGGTGCCCTGGTCCATCTATTCCGGCCGCGCCAACAAGAACGACTATGCGGTGAGCGTGCTGGCCTGGGGCAACGGCACCGGCGAACTGGGCTATGCGCTGGTCAACGTCTTCGCAACCGTGAACCCGGCCAAGGGCCTCGGCAACTCGAACTGGGGGCACTACAGCAACCCCGAACTCGACAAGGCCATGGTGGCTTCGGGCGAGGAATTCGACGACGCGAAGCGCGCCGAGATCCTGCGCCATGCCGCGCGGATATTGTCGGATGACGTCGGCGTGATCCCGCTTTACCACTACCAGAACATCTGGGCCGCGCGCAAAGGCCTGAAGGTCGAACCCTACGTCAGCGACCGCACCTCGGCGCAGATGGTCACCCGGGTACAGCCCTGATCATGGCGCCCGCACCCACCAGCACGCTGACGCTGGAAGTCAGCCCCGCCGACGCGCTGATCGACGTGGCGCGCCGCATCACGGTGCGCGGCGCCGCGCCGGGCGCGCGCGTCACGCTGCGGACGCGGACCCTGCGCGGACAGGGCGCGGCCTGGCGCAGCGAAGCGCATTTCACCGCCGACGCACAAGGCGTCGTGGACCTGGAGCGGCAGGCGCCCGAGACGGGCAGCTATGCGGGCGCTGACGCGATGGGCCTGCTGTGGTCGCAAGTCCCGGACGCGGAGGGCCAGCGCGACGTCTTCCCCGACGACGTGCTGCATCCCCTCGTCACCGAACTGGAAGCCGAGGCCGGCGCGGCGCGCGCCCGCGCCACGCTGACGCAGCGGCTGGCCGCGCCCGGCGTGGTCCGCCGGGAGGTGCGCGAGGACGGCCTGGTCGGCACCCTGTTCACGCCGGCGACGCCGGGGCCGCACCCGGCCATCGTCGTGCTGAACGGTTCGGGCGGCGGCATCAACGAGCCGCGCGCCGCGCTCTATGCCTCGCATGGCTATGCGGCGCTGGCCTTGGGGTATTTCAAGGCGCCGGGGCTGTCCGACTACATTTCCAACACGCCGCTGGAGTATTTCAAGCGCGGGCTGGACTGGGTGCGCCGCGAAGTGCGGCCCTGGCGCGGCTTCGTGGCGCTCAGCGGCCAGTCGCGCGGCGGCGAGCTGGTGCTGCTGCTCGCCACGCTGTTTCCGCGCGACGTGTCGGCGGTGGTCGCCTATGTCCCCAGCGCGCTGGTGCATGGCGGGCAGAACGCCGCCGACCCGGCCGTGGGACGCGACGGGCCGGCCTGGCTGTACGAAGGCAAGCCCTTGCCGCACCTGTGGGAAAACAACCGGACCGCCACGTGGGAACCCTACGACAACGGGCCGCAGCCGCGCCGCAACGAGCTCGCCATGCGCACCGCCTTGCAGGACGCGGAGGCCGTGGCGCGGGTCCGCATCCCCGTCGAGCGCATCCAGGGGCCGGTGATGCTGCTGTCGGCCACGGACGATGGGTCCTGGCCGTCCAGCCTGTTCACCCAATGGATACAGGACAGCCTGGCCGCGGCCGGGCATCCGCACGACGTGCAGCGACGCGATTATGAAGGCGGCGGCCACAGCATCCTGCTGCCGCACGTGCCCACCACCCAGTTGGTCTTCCGGCATCCGGTATCGGGGCGCAGCAGCACCACGGGGGGCAGCCCGGCCGTCAATGCATTCGCCGACGCCGACTCCTGGCCGGCCGTGCGGGCCTTCCTGCAGAAAGCGGTGCGGGCGCACGAGGGCGCGGGCGGCGGGGGCTGAGGCCGTCTGCCGTTGCGCCGGCTTTCGTTCCGTCCTTGCCTCCGACTCCGCTTCCGTCTTCGCTTTCGCTTCCGACCTCGTATTCGTCCTCGTATTCGTCCTCGTTCGACTCACCTTATCTCCAGACCGCCATGACTTCTACCGCTATCGATACCCCGGATCTCATCGACCGGCTGGCCGGCGTCGCCGCCGGCAGCACGCTGCACGCCTTGCGGCGCACGCGCGACAAGGTCGCCGATTCCACCCAGGGCGCGTTCGACGCCGTTTTCGATCCCGCCCTGCCCGGCCTGACGCTGCCGGAACGGCTGGCCGTCGCGACGCTGGCCGCGCAACTGACGCCCTCCCCCGCCTGGGCAGCCTATTACGCCGACCGCCTGCGCCAGCAGGACGCGGCGCTGGCCGACGCGCTGCAAGGCGACGCCGCGCCGGACCCGGCCGGCAAGCCCGCCTTGTCCAAGCGCCTGCGCGCCATCCTCACCTTCACCCAGGCCCTCATCGTCAAGCCGGTGGAGGCCGGCAAGCCGGCGCTGGAGACCTTGCGCGCGGCCGGGCTGGACACGCCGTCCGTCGTCACGCTGGCGCAGTTGATCGCCTTCCTGTCGTACCAGTTGCGCGTGGCCGCCACGGTCGCGGCGCTGGGCGCCGCCGGCGCGCCGGCGGCCGGAGATGGCGCCGCATCCACGGGCGACTCTGCGACCACCGGCGCCGCATCGACAGCGGGCGCGGCGTCGGCCGCAAGCGGATCCGCCGCCTCGGCTGCCGCCGCGGCGGCGCCGCGTCCGGCCGACGGCCCGGCGCTGCATATCAACGGTTATACGGACCGCGCCCTGACCTGGCACGCCTGGCTCGACGTGGTGGCGCTGGAAGAGGCCAGCGAGGAACAGCTCGCCGTGCTCAAGGAGGCCCATCCCAAGGCCCTGACGTCCGATTACTACCTGCTGCTGGTCCACCAGCCGGCGGTGCTGCGCCAGCGCCAGATCGCCTTCAACGCCATCATGTATGCGCCGGGCGGCCTCAACCGCGGCGAGCGTGAATTGGCCGCCACCGCCGTTTCGCGCGTCAACGGCTGCGTCTATTGCGCGTCCGTGCATGCCGAACGCTTCGAACAACTGGCCAAGCGCAGCGACGTCATCGTCGACCTGTTCACCGACGCCGCCGCGCCCAAGGCTACCGGCCGCGACCGCGCCATCGTCGACTATGCGACCAAGCTGACGCTGCGGCCGGCGGACGTGGGCGCCGGCGACATCCAGGCCTTGCGCGCGGCCGGCTTCGACGAACTGGGCATACTGGACCTGAGCCACGTGATCGCCGTGTTCGCCTGGGCCAACCGCCTGATGCTCAACCTCGGCGCGCCGGACCCGGTCGAGCCGTCCGCCTGAGTCCTCGCGGGCGCCGGCGACCCGCGCCTGCCGGGCGCGGCCGCGCCTAGGCGGCCTTGTTGCGGCCGCCCGTGCCGGCAGTCTCCACGATCCCGCCTTCCGCGATCCCGGCTTCCATGGCCTCGTCCACGTCGGCGAGGCCCGCCGCGCTGGCGACGGTGCAATTGCGGCCTCGCCGTTTCGCGGCGTACAGGAGTTCGTCCGCGCGCTGCATGGCCGCCGGGTAGGCTTCTCCCTTCTGCACCAGGGTCACCCCCATGCTGGCCGTAAAGCGCGCCTCGCGGTCCGGCGCCCAGCGCTGCACCATGAAAGCCAGGCGGATGGCCTCGGCCACGACGACGGCGTCGCGCAGCCGCGAATCGGGAAGAAGGATCACGAATTCCTCGCCGCCCAGGCGGGCGACGCAGGCCCGCGCGCCCGCATGCGTGCGCAGCAGCGCGCCGAACTTGCCCAGGACGAGATCGCCGAAGGGATGGCCGAAGCGGTCGTTGATGCGCTTGAAGTTATCGATGTCGACCAGGATCAGCGCGCTTGCCGCGCCTGTGAAGCGCCGGCCCGCGGCGGACGCCAGCAAGGCCTCCAGGCCGCGCCGGTTGAGCAGGCCGGTCAAGGTGTCCGTATTCGCGTGCCGGCGATATTTGTCGGTGGCGTCGTAGCTGGTCGCGATCATCACGGCGAAGGTCACGACGATGCTGCCGAGCAGGCCGGTATATTGGACCAGGCTGCCCCAGACCGAGGTGCGCCATGCGCCCGTCTCATGGCTGATGTCGGGCGCGCCGAGGTATACGAAACACAGGCAGGTCAGGACCAGGGCGAGGAACAGGAATGTCGCCATGAGCACCTTGTCCGAGGTCGACTCCACGAACGGCAGGAAACGCAGCGCGGCGCGCCAGAGCATGAGGGCGCAGCAGGCCTGCACGAAGAAGGTCTCCAGCCTCGCGCTGCCGAAGCAGGCCACCGCGATGACCACCAGCGCCGTCGACGCCAGCAAGACCGCCACGTCGAAATAAAGCGCCAGGGAATTGGCCTTGCGCTTGTGCAGCGCCCGGCAGGCCAATATGACGCCTTCCAGGATGAAGCCGTCCTCGACGATCTGCTTGTACGGCGAGAGGGCATCGTTCTGGACCAGCATGGCCGCGTAGCCTATCCCCACGCAGCAGAGCGAGCCTCCCCACGGCAAGGTCTTGAATTGCAGGAAACTCGCGCCGATGAATCCCAGGCCGCACAGCAGGATGGCGGCTGGAACGGACCATTCGAGCAGAGCGACAGGCATCGGGTAGCTAGACCTTGCAAGGGATTCATCGTCCACGTCCTGGCCGCGCGGGACGCGACCCGGACGATGAAACCCGGCGCCGGCCCCGAGGCCGACGGCAATTATATTTCCCTACCGATGAGCATGCCGGCCCCCGCCGTCCGGATATCGAAATCGATATCGGACGGGCGATGGGGCCGGATCCTGTCCGGATGCGCGTGCTCCGCGCCCCGGGCCGCCCTATTCCAGGTGGATATCGGCCTTGCGGATCACCTCGGCCCAGCGTTTCGTTTCGCTGGCGACATAGGCGCCGAATTCGGCGGGGGTCGAGCCGGTGGGGATGTAGCCCAGCGGCTCGACCAGTTTCTTGAACTCGGGATCCTGCAAGGACGCGTTGATTTCGGCGTTCAGCTTGGCGACCACCGCGTCGGGCGTCCCGGCCGGCGCCAGGATGCCGTACCAGCCGTAGACCTCGAAGCCCTTCAAGGTCTCGGCGATGGCCGGCACGTCGGGGGCCAGCGCGGAACGCTCCAGGCTGGTCACCGCCACGGTATGCAGGCGGCCCGAGCGGGCGATGGCCAGGGAGTCGGGGCCGGCGAAGACCATGGGTATCTCGCCGCCGATGGCCGCGGTGATCGACGGACCGCCGCCCTTGTAGGGCACGTGCATCAGCTTCACGCCGGCGGTGCTGGCGAACAACTCGCCGGCCAGGTGGCTGGTGTTGCCGCTGCCGGCCGAGCCGAAACTCAACTGCCCCGGATTCTTCCTGGCGTAGTCGATGATTTCCGCCACGGTCTTGGGCCCGAACCTGGGATTGGTGTAAAGGACCAGGGGAAGGCGCGCCACCATGGACACCGGCGCGAAATCCTTGGCCGAGTCGTACGGCAGGTTCTTGTACAGGCTGGGGTTGATGGCATGCGCGGCCAGGATCATCAGCAGCGTGTAGCCGTCGGGATTGGAACGCGCCACGTATTGCGTGGCGATGGCGCCGCCCGCGCCCCCCTTGTATTCGAGCACCACCGGCACGCCCAGGCGCTTGCCCAGGACCACCGACAGCGGCCGCGCGATGGCGTCGGCGGTGCCCGCCGGCGGATAGGGAATCATCAGGGTGATGGGGCGCGCCGGGAAGCCGGCGGCCGCGGCGGTCAGCGCGGGCAGCGCCAGCGCGGCGGTGCATAGGGCCTTGCGTAGCAGCGTGAACATGGGTTTGTCTCCGGTTATCGGTTTGTTTGTTGTGTAGGTGGTATGGGTACTCAATGCGCCAGCACGACGACGTCCTCGGCCCAGTGCAACGGCGCCTCGGTCAGGGCCTGGACGGCGTCGCGGCTGACGCCCTCCGCCAGGCCGCGCACCACGAAACCGCGGCCGGGAACGACGTCGATGGCCGCGAGGTCGGTGTACACGGAGGTGACGACGCCGCAGCCGGTCAGCGGAAAGACGCAGCGCGACAGCAGTTTCGGCCGGCCGTCCCGCGTGGTGTGCTCCATCGTGACGATGACGCGGCGCGCCCCCGCCACCAGGTCCATCGCCCCGCCGATGCCGGGCACCGCGTCGGGATCGCCGGTCGACCAACTGGCGATGTCGCCGTTGGCCGCCACCTGGAAGGCGCCGAGGATGGTGGCGTCGAGATGGCCGCCGCGCATCATCGCGAACGAGGTGGACTGCTCGCAGATCGACGAGCCGGGCACCAACTGGACGTGTTCCTTGCTGGCGTTGATCAGGTCGACGTCGCCCGGCTCGCCCGCGCGCAGGCCGCGCAGGCCCAGGATGCCGTTCTCGCTGTGCAGGATCACCTCCTTGGCGGGATCCAGGTAGCGGGCCACCAGCGTCGGGATGCCCAGGCCCACGTTGACGTAGCTGCCGTCGGGAATCTCGTCGGCGACGATCTGCGCCAGCCGCTGGCGGGACAGTTTTCTGATTTCAGCCATGACCGTGTCTCCTCACCGCGCGCGCCACGAAGATGCCCGGCGTCGCCACGGCATCGGGGGCGATGGCCCCCAGGGGCAGGACGTCCTCGACCTGCGCGATGGCGTGCCGCGCCGCCATGCACATCACCGGACCGAAGCCGCGGCCGGCCAGGCGGTAGGTCAGGTTGCCCCATCGGTCCGCCTGGTAGGCGCGGACCAGCGCGTAGTCCGCGCGCAGCGGCTGTTCCAGCACGTAGCCGCGGCCGTCGATCACGCGGGTCTCCTTGCCGTCGGCGATGGGCGTCCCATAGCCCGTGGGCGTGAAGAAAGGCCCCAGCCCCGCGCCGCCCGCGCGCATCCGCTCCAGCATCGTGCCTTGCGGCACCAGTTCGAGCTCGATCCGTCCCGCCTTGTAGAGGCGTTCGAATACGTGCGCGCCCGAGGACTTGGGATAGCTGCACACCATCTTGCGCACGCGGCCGGCCGCCAGCAGGGCCGCCAGCGCGTGGTCGCCCGTCCCGGCGTTGTTGCTGATGACGGTCAGGTCGCGCGCGCCATGGTCCACCAGCGCATGCAGCAGTTCGATAGGCAGCCCGGAATCGCCAAAGCCGCTGACCATGACCGAGGCCCCGTCGACGATATCGACCACCGCCTCGCGCAGGCTCGTCGCAATCTTGTCGATCACAGCGCGGCCTCCGTCGCCAGGATGGCGGTCGACTGGCTGGACAGCGTGGCGCCGTTGCCGTGCACCAGCGCCACCTCGACGCCGGCCTGCTGGCGGGCGCCGGCGCTTCCGCGCAACTGCGCCACCGCCTCCAGGATGAGGAAAATCCCGTACATGCCGGGGTGGCCGTAGGACAGGCCGCCGCCGTTGGTGTTCACGGGCAGCCGCCCGCCCGGCGCGATGCCGCCGTCCTGCACGAAGGCGCCGCCTTCGCCCTTGGCGCAGAAGCCGAGGTCTTCCAGGAAGAGAATGACGTTGATGGTGAAGGCGTCGTAGAGGCAGGCCAGGTCGACGTCGCCGATCGACAGCCCGGCCATCGCCAGCGCGCGCGGCCCCGAGCGGCTGGCCGAGGTCACGGTGAGGTCCGGCATGGAGGACACCTGCCGGTGCCAGGTCTCGCTGGCATTGCCCAGCACGTAGACGGGCTTGCGCGGGCCGTCCTTGGCGCGCTCCGCCAAGGTCAGCACGAAGGCGCCGGCGCCATCGGTCAACAGGCAGCAGTCGCGCACGGTGAGGGGATCGCAGACCTTGCGGGCGTCGATCACGTCCTCGATGGTCAGCGGATCCCGGCTGTAGGCGTCCGGGTTCAGGCGCGCCCATTGCCGCGCGGCGACGGCGACTTCCGCGAGCTGGCGGCGCGTGGTGCCGTATCGATGCATGTGGCGCGCGGTCGCCAGCGCGTAGGCGCTGATCGGCTGCATGGGCTGGTAAGGCGTTTCGTAGGGCTGCGGGTCCAGCACCTGCCGCATGCGCGTGACGGCGGCGCGGTCGACCGCGCCGCTGCGCTGCGTACTGCCGTAGCAGACCAGCACGTGGGTGCAGTCGCCAGCCAGCAGGGCGTGGACCGCGGGCAGCAGGTGCGCGACGAAGCTGGAGCCGCCCAGCATGGTGCTGTCGACGAAGGCCGGCCGCAAACCCAGGTACTCCGCCACCGGCAGCGCCCACATCGTCGCCGAGGCGCTGCAGGTGCACAGTCCGTCGATGTCCGCCATCTTCAGGCCGGCGTCGGCCACGGCGCGTTGCGCGGCCAGGGACAGGATTTCCATCTCGGTGTAGCCGCTGGCGTCGCCCATGCCGGCGCAACCGATGCCGGTGATCGCGGCGGCGCCGCGCAAGGGCGCGAAATTGCCGTGCATCATTGCGCGTCCCCCGCCATGCGGAACAGCACCAGGGGCGTCTCGCCCGCCTGGCCGACATAGGCGGCCACGCGGTCGCCGATGGCGACGCTGGCGGGGTCCGCCTCCTCCACGCGGCTCATCATGCGAAAGCCCTCTTCCAGGTCGACCAGGCACAGGTGCAGGTCGCCGCCGGCCTTTGCGGGCCGGCGCATGACGGTGGTGGCGTGGACCACGCCGCGGCCGCTGGGCGCGAACCAGTCGTAGTCGGCCGAGCCGCAATGCGGGCAGGCGGTGCGAGGAAAGAAGATAACCTGGCGGCAGGCGTTGCAGCGCTGCACCTCCCAGCGTCCGGCCGCCAGGGCCGCGGCGTAGCGGGCATCGGGCCCGCGCGCGTCGAGGACGTCGTTTTTCATGCGTCTCCTTTATGTATAGACAAATAATATGTACGAACATATTTTCCGTCAATAGCGGCAATCGAAAAGGGGAAGCAGGCGTAGCGATGGACGAATGCGACCGGCGGCCCGGTCATGGGGACGCGCCGGCGGCCGAATGGCCGCCGTTGCAGGAACGAGGCGTCGAAAATACGGCGGCGGCGGCGTTGCCGGTCCGCCAGCACGGCTTCCCGGAACACCGCGCGGCGCGCCGGGGCTATTTGCTCTATTTGCTTCTTGGCGGGCTATTTGCTTCTTTTCAGGACCGTCGTGTACGACGAGCGGTCCGCGGGATGCACGCTCACGGAAATCTGGAACAGCTCGCCGGCCTGGTCGAAATACTGGCGCGTGAACTCCAGCGCGTGGGTGTCCGGGGCGACCTCCAGTTCGGCGGCCAGGGATTCCGGCACGCCGATGGCGCGCACCGTCTGCCGCACCTCGTTGAGCACGCGGCCCGTCGCCTCGTGGATCAGGTCGGAGATGAGCCGCTGGTCGGTCTTGAGCTTGCCGCGTATCAACGCGCCGTCCGCCTGCGTGACATAGACGCGCCAAGAGGCCATGGGCGGGCCCTCGACGCCGGGTTCGGTGCGCGCGGCGTCGATGCGCATCCACGCCGAACCGGCCGCGCAGCCCAGCCGCGCGGCCAGGTCCCTGTCGGCCACGATGCGGCGGACCCGGTGGACCGTGCGCTGCGAATGGGCGGAATACTGGATCAGTTCGTCGACCGAGGAGATGCTCGGTTCGTAGGTGGAGACGGGAGGATATTGCGCTTCGACCCGCGTGCCGGCGCGGCGGCGGCGGGAGATCAGGCCCAGGTCCTGCAACTTGTCCAGCGCCACGCGGACCGTGCCGCGGCTGACGCTGAAGGCTTGCGCCAGGTCGGTCTCGCTGGGCAGTGTGCTGCCCACAGGGTAGGTTCCAGCGGCGATACGGCTGACCAGGGCCTTGGTAATGGCGGCGTAGCGCTGCTCCACGTGTGGCGATCCCGCAAACGAATTGTCGAGGCTGGATTTTATGGCCTGGCATCGAGGAACGCCATTTGGGCCGCTCGCTATAACGCTCTCTATAAATGAGAATTATTTATAATAAGTCCACCGCCGGTCGACCAGGTCTTCGCGGCCGAATCGATGTCTTCGCGTTGGAATCCATCCTTTGCCGCTTCCCCGACTTCTCAACCGTCCCGAACCGATGGCGTCCTCCGTAAACTGGTCCCGGCAATTCTCCACCGACATGACCGTATCGGCGGGTTGCGTCATGCCGAGGACGCCGCTGAAGATCACCGCGCCGGTATTCGAGGGCCTGCAGGTCATCGCCTCGCTGGGCAGCCGGCTCAGCAGCCGGGTCGACGACGGGCCGCTTTTCGACATCTCCGGCGCGGGCGTCTACCTGGTGATCTCATCGGGCCAGCATGAGGGTTACGACCGTCTTGCTTCCGGCACGCTGCACCAGTTCGTGCGCGTCGGCATCGACCCGCAAAGCGCCGACCGCAACGGTTTCGACCTCGGAAGAATGCTCCAAAGCGGCTGCAAGAAGCTGTACAGCCACGGCGTCACCGTCTTCCAGTTGCCGCTCACGCCGACGCTGCAGGCCATCGCCCGGCAAACGCTGACGTGCCCGGTCCAAGGTCCCATGCAGGACATGTTCATCGCCGGCAAGGGACTGGAACTCGCGTCGATCGCGATCGACAGCGTCCTGGACCGGCGCAATGCGCATCACGACAAGTTGACGAATGCCGACCTGGAACGGCTATGGCATGCCCGGGAACTGGCCGTCGGCCACTACCAGCAGCCGCTGACCTTGCATGAAATCGCCCGGCAGGTCGGCACGAACGTGGGGAAACTCAATACCGGCTTCCGGCAATTGTTCGGCGCGACCGTCTTCCAGTACGTGCAGCAACACCGCTTGCAGGAAGCACACAGGATGCTGTCGACGGGCGCCTATTCGGTCTCCGAAGTCGCCTCGTTCGTCGGCTATGCCATCCCTCACTTCTCCACGCTCTTTCGCAAGCGCTTCGGTTTCCCGCCGAAGAACCTGGTCCGTTAGTTCACTAGTTCGATAGTCCGACAGCCCCTGCCCTCGCCATCCGCGGCTTCCGGCTCCCGGCTCCGCCCAGGGCCGGACACGCCTTTTCCCCCGCAACTTCCCGCCGCGGAAAAAACGAAAGAAATAATGCCGTTCGCTTAAGCATCCCGGATCGTCCGTCCCTAGACTAGATGAAATTAATTCTCATTTATCCAGATCCGGAATTCCTTGATGCCGCGCCCGACACGACGCTCCCCCGCCTTCCCTTTTCCGCGCCGTCATGGCGCCGCACCCGCCGTGATCGCCACGGCGCTCGCCGCGGGCGTGACGCCCGCCGCATGGGGGCAAGACCTTTCCGGCCGGGAAGAAAGCCAGACCTTGCCCGCGATCACGGTAACGGGCAGCGCCGCCGAGGGTCCGTCGGAAGACACCGGCTCGTACACCACGCGCGATACGAGCGTCGGCACCAAGATGCCCACCTCGCAGAAGGAGACGCCGCAGTCCGTCTCGGTCATGACCCGCGAGCGCATGGACCAGCAGAACCTGACCACGCTGGACCAGGTCATGGGCCAGGCGACGGGCGTCACGACGGACTTGAGCGGCACCGCGGTCATCCCGGCGTTCTACATTCGCGGCTATCCCGTCGAATACTTCGAGTACGACGGCGTGCCGATCCAGACCGGCGGCGCCTCCTGGGCCATGCCCGACATGATCATGTTCGATCGCGTGGAAATCCTGCGCGGCGCGGGCGGCCTGTTCAACGGCGCCGGCCAACCGGGCGGCGTCGTCAACCTGGTCCGCAAGCGCCCGACGCTCGAACCCCGTCTGTCCGGCTCGCTGAGCGCGGGTTCGTGGGACGCCTATCGGGGCGAGCTGGACTACAGCACGCCGTTGAATCGAAGCGGCTCGGTCCGCGGCCGGGTCGCCGCCTCGTACGACGATCGCGGTTCCCATGTCGACTATGCGAACAGCCGGCAGCGGGCCGTCTACGGCATCGTCGAAGCCGACGTCACGGACGACACCACGGTTTCCGTCGGCGCGAGCTACTCGAAGCGCGACTGGCGGCCCGCCATGATGGGCCTGCCGCGCTACAAGGACGGGGGCGACCTGGGCTTGCCGCGCAGCACCTTCCTGAGCACGCCCTGGACGCACTGGAACTTCGAGACCACGCAGGTCTTCGCCGACCTGTCGCACCGCTTCAACAGCGATTGGAAGCTCAAGCTGAGCGCGGTCTCCGATCATGAAACCAGCGATCTCAAATATGCCTACGTGTCGGGCGCCGTCGACCGGACGACCCACATGGGGCCGGTGCTCAACGGCGGCGCCAACGCCTATGACAACAAGCAGATCGGCCTCGACGCCAACCTGACCGGCGCCTTCCAGGCATTCGGGCTGCGCCACGAAGTCGTCGTGGGAGCGAACTGGTACGACCGCAAGGCCGAGTCCGAAGGCGGCAGGCTGCCCGGGTTCGGCGGCACGCCCGTCGATGTCTTTCATTTCGATCCCTCATCCATTCCCGACCCCGGCGATCCAGTCTGGACCAGCGACAGCCGCACCGACACCAGGCAATACGGCGTCTACGGCGCGACGCGCCTGAAGCTGGGCGAACCCCTGACCCTGCTGCTGGGCGGCCGGGTCAGTTGGTGGAAGAGTTCGACCCGCAACCTCATGACGGGGGCGTCGACATCGGACTACCGGCAGAGCGCCCGTTTCACGCCCTACGCCGGCATCGTCCATGACCTGAACCCGACATGGTCCGTCTACGCCAGCTACGCCGACATCTTCCGCGTGCAAAGCAACTACAAGGACGATGACGGCAAGAGCCTGCCCCCGGTCGTGGGCGCCAACTACGAAGCGGGCATCAAGGGCGCCTTCGACGACGGCAGGCTCAATGCCTCCTTCTCCGTCTTCCGCATCCGGGAAAGCAACCGGGCCATCCTGGTTTCGCCCCTGGCCGTGGACAACTGCTGCTACGCGACCAACGGCAAGGTGCAAAGCCAGGGCTTCGAAGCGGAGGTGTCGGGCGAGCTTGCCAGCGGCTGGCAAGCCATGGCGGGCTACACCTTCAACACGACCAGGTACCTGCAAGACGCCACCTACCAGGGCCAGTCCTTCCGCAGCTTCGCGCCCAAGCACCTGCTGCGGCTGTGGACGACCTACCGGCTGCCGGGCGAGCTGAACGCCTGGACCATCGGGGGCGGCGTCGACGTCCAAAGCGGCATCTACAGCACGGGCGGTTCGCCCAGCGTGAAGGTGACGCAGGGAGGCTACGCGGTGGCCAATGCCTACCTGGGCTATCGCATCGACAAGCATTGGTCGGTGGCCCTGAACGTCAACAACCTGTTCGATAGGACCTACTACGCGCGGCTCGGCTCCGCCGGCGCGTTCGGCCCGGCCAACTTCGGCAACGTCTACGGCGAACCGCGCAACGTCATGCTGACCCTGAGGGCAAAACTATGAGCCGGTCCCCTACCCTGACATCCCGTCTGGCGCGGCGTCTGCTGCCGTCGATCCTGGCCGCGGCGCTGGCCGTGCCGGCCTGGGCGGCCTGGGCGGACGACCATCCTTCGTTCGCCGCGCCGCCTGCCGTCGCCGCGCCCGCCTGGGCCGGCGCCTACCGTTGGTCCTTGAAAATGAAAGGACAGACCGAGCCGCCGTTCCGGCTGCGGCTCGGCTTCATGGCGCTGCCCGACGGCGAATGGTCGACGACGGGCTCGCTGCTTCTCGACGACGCCGAACTCGGCGCCCACGGATCGGCGCGCCTGCGCGCGGGGAAACTCGTCATCGACCTGATCGTCAGCGGCGGCGTCCGCGACGTCCCGCCGGACCCGGCCAAGCGGGCGCTTTTCCCGCCCGGCCACGTCCCCGAGCGGATCAGTTCGGCGGGTTTTGCGACGATGCGCATCGAACTGGACCCAGGCCGGCTCGACGGCATCGCCTCGATGTACATGACCAACGTGGTCGACGGCAACCGGGTGCAGGGACCGTTCTATATGGACGGAACGCTGACCCTGGATCGGCAATGACGATAGCGCATGCGATCGGTCGGGTAGCCGGCTCATCTCCGGATCGAGCTTGCCGCGGCCGCTCGATCCGGCTGACCGAAGCCGCCTTGTGTGTGACCGCCTCTTGTATGGCTGCATCTCGTATGGCTGCCTCTAGAAAATATAAATAAGATTTATTATCATTAAATACTGGAACAAACCGGCAACGGCTCGGGAAAGGAACGAGCCCGCCTATTCCCGGGCGTCGCGTCTGGGCGCCGACGGCGTCCACACGGTTCACCGCGCGAGCCTCGTGCCGTGTCCGGTTTCGAGGCGTACGGCCCTGCGTGTTCGATTGCGTATTCGAATTGGAGTATTGGATGACATTCACCATCATTTCGTCCCGCCATAGCGGCGACGGCTACTCCAAGCCCGACAACCGCATCGATGTCGCCCATTTCGATACCAACCTGAAACTGCTGACCGGCACGTACCAATCCACCAGCGAGGATTGGTACGAGGAACCGATGGAACAAGGAGTGAAACTCGTTTTGCTTCAGAGCGGCCATCTTCAGTGCCGCGTGCCGGGCCAACCCGAGCTGTCGCTCGAAGGACCGCGTCTTTGCCTCATGGCCAACGACGGCGATTTCACCTACACGACGCGGCAACTTCATGGGATGAAGGCGGCCTTGCGCTACACCATAGTCCAGTTGGGACCAGAGCTTCTTCAGCAGGAGCGCGAGCTGCTTCCCGGTTCGTTGAACCGGCAACGCAGCCAGCCGCTATTCGTCGACGCCCCGGTCACCAAGGCGCTGCGCGCACTCGCCGCGCAGATCGAACTATGCCCGCTGGAAGGATCGTTGCGTAACCTGTATCTCGGCGGCAAGGCCTTGGAACTGGCGGCGCTCGCCACGCACTCGTTCAGGACGGCGGGAAAGACGTCCAGCAATGAACCGCTCGTCACGACGCAGGACCTGGAAGGCATTCATAGGGCGCGCGACATATTGCGGGCCGAGTATCGCGAGCCGCCTTCCCTGCCGGCGCTGGCGAGCCGGGTCGGCATGAATTCGCGCAAGCTCACCGCGGGATTCCGGAAGGTGTTCGGCACCAGCGTCTATGCGTTCGTGACCGAGCATCGACTCGGCCAGGCGTACAGCATGCTTTGCGACGAAGACACGCCCGTGTCCATCGTGGCGCATCGCGTGGGCTACACGCCCGCGCACTTCTCGGTTGCGTTTCGCCAACGCTACGGCATTTCACCGAGCGATATCCGAATCACGCGCAGCCAGTGAACCGCGCTTTCGCTTCCGCTCGCGCAGCCGGCATGCAGGCGCCAGCGCCTGTTCTCCGCGACGGAATCAAGCCCCGGCATCGATGATGGGCCGCGAAGAGAAAGTCGCGCCCGCAATCTAACGAAAGAAACCGGCAAACGAAAATCCGCCTGCATGGCGACCGGGATAATCGGATGACTTTCCGCAGGCGCCTGCCCCGCCGGGCGTTCCTGCGTGCCCCAAACATTGCCGGAGTGCTCGCCGTGACGCTGCCTTTGCGCGAAGTCCTTGGCCCCTGTGCGCGCGGCCTGCTGTTCGCGGTATTGCTGCAAGCAGCCGCGGGGATATCGTCCTGTCTGTCATGGGTGGCGTTGGCGAAGGTCGCCTCGGCCTGGGCCAGTCCCGGTGCCGCTGCGACCGCTTCGTGGATCGCCATGACCGCGGGCGCGGCCCTGCTGGCCTGCGTGAGCCAGGCCTTCGCCTTCCACCAGACCCATCGGGTCGATGCCCGCCTGGTTCGCAGGCTGCGCCGGCTGCTGGTCGACCGTCTATCGCAACTGCCCCTGGGCTGGTTTGTCCAGTCCGGTCCCGATGGCGTCGCTCGCTACGTCGGTGCCGACGTCGAGGCGCTGCACCAGCTCGTCGCGCATGCGCCGGCCGATCTCGCGCGCGCGGTCGTGGTTCCGATAACCGCCTTCATCTGCCTTGCCATGGTCGACCCGTGGCTGTTGGCATGGAGCACCGTGCCCCTGGCGTGCGCGATCCTGGTATTTCGCCGCGTCCGTGCCGCCAGGCACCGCCCATTGTTTGCGAACCGCGCGGCCGCGCTGGAACAGCTTTTATCCGACTATGCCCAGTTGGCCAATGATCCATTGCAGACCAGGCTCTTCCCCGGCGTCGGCCACGAGGCCCGGCTCAGGCGTTCCATCCGGCGTTTTTCCGACGCGTTCTCGCAATGGGTGCGCCGGATCGGCAGGCTGGGCGCACTCACCGACACTCTGCTCGGAACGCCGCTGCTGACCGCATGGATCGCCCTGGGGGCCTGGCACGCCGCGCACGGCCGATTTGACATCGCTCGCCTGAGCGTATTCGTCCTGTTGATCCGCGCAATCGCCGCGCCGATTCTGTCCATGGGCCACGGCGGCGACGCGCTGCGAGCGGCGCTGGGCGCCGCCGCGCGCCTGCAAGCCCTATTCGCCGTGCCTGCGCTCGAACCGGGACAGTCCCGCGCGGCGCCCGGCGATGCGTCGATCGTGTTCAGGCGCGTCAGCTACGGAGCCGAGCAAAACGCCATCCTGCATGGCATCGACCTGGCCGTGGAGCCCGGCAGCGCGACGGCGCTCGTCGGGCCATCCGGGGCGGGCAAATCCACCTTGCTCATGCTGGCGGCGCGCTTCATGGACCCGGATCAAGGCGACATTCTCATGGGCGGCCGGAACATTCGGGAACTGCCCGCGCGCCTCCTCTATCGGCACCTTTCGATCCTGCCTCAGCACGCCAGCGCGCTGGAGGCGACGCTGGCGGAGAACATTGCCCTGTATCGTCCCCAGGCCAGCCTGCACGAGATTCGCCAGGCCGCCCGACAGGCTTGCCTCGATGACCGCGTGATGGCCTTGCCGGACGGCTATGACACCGTCTATGGCCGCGACGTCGTGCTTTCGGGTGGAGAACTGCAGCGCCTGGCCTTGGCGCGGGCGCTGCTGTCGCCTGCATCCGTTCTCCTGTTGGACGAGCCCGCGTCCGCCGTGGACCCGGCCACCCGCCGGGCGTTGGAACGCGTTCTGCTCGGGGAGCGCCGCACCCGCCTGATCGTGACGCACGACCTGGACCTGGCGCGCCGAGCCGACCGGATCGCCGTCATGAGCCGGGGCCGCATCGTCGAACACGGCTCTCACGCTCAGCTATTGCAGGCGGACGCGGCCTATGCCGCGCTGTGGCGGCAATGGCGGCTCGGTCGGCATGGCCTGGACGCCAGCCAGGCGGAATCGGGATACGCATGAAAGCAAGAGATCGCCGCCCCGAAGACGTATCCTCCTCATCGCCGCGCGACGCGCTGGGCACGTATCGGCGCGCCGGGCAATGGCTGCGGCGCTTACGCGCGCTTCCGCCCGCCGTCTGGCGGGCGTGCAGGCGCGCCTGCCTCTGGGCCGCCGTGACAGCCGTCGCCGAAGGCGTGTGCGGGGTATTGCTGCTCCCGGTGACCAGGGCGTGGCTCGCCGGCGACGCCGCGGCGGCCCTGCGCTGGACGCTTGTCCTGGCCGGCAGCGCGGCCGCGCACGCCGCGCTGGCCTACGTGGCCCGGTATCGGGGATACGCCGTAGGCGCCCATTTCGCCGCCGGCGCCGTCGATTTACTGTGCGCGCGCCTGCCCCGGGTGGCGGATTGGGCCGACGTCGCTTGCCTGAACCCGCCAGGCCTGGTTCGCGGCCCCGTCCTGCGCGCCATGTCGATACCTGCCCACCTGATGGCCCCCATGGTCTCCGCGGTGGTCGCTCCCTTGACGGTCATCGCGGCGATGCTCTGCATCGATGCGCGAATCGCCCTGTACCTGCTATGCGCGGCCTTGCTGCTGGCCCGGGTGTTGCGATGGTCGACAGCGCGAACGGCGTCGTTCGAGGAAGCGGCGCGGCACGCCCACGATCAACTGGCGCGGCAACTTCAGGCCTACGGCGCACGGCAGGATCTGCTGCGGACGGCGGACCAGGCGAGCCTGGCGCGTACGCGCCTGACCGACGCCATCGAGTCGGTCCATATCCGTACGCTCACGGTCCTGAAGGCATCGTTTTGGCCGGCGACGCTCTTCGACCTAGCCGTGTTCGGGGTCCTGGCGCTCTTTCTGGCGCTGGGAACCGCGTCGATCGCCCATGCGCGGATCGACAGCGCCCTGTGCGCCGGCGTATTGGTGGTGTTGGCCGGCATGGTCCAGCCCCTGGCGGCGCTCGCGCATCTGGGGCAAGCGTTGCGCGGCGCGATGCAGGCCGCCGATGCGGTGCTGCGCGCATTGGAGGCGCCCGTTCTCGCCAGTCCGGAGCAAGGGCGGCAGCCGCGCGATGGCGGACTCGCGCTTGTCGGAGTCTGCCATTTCACGGGGACGAAAAAGCGTCTGCTGGACGGCGTATCGCTGCGGATTGCGCCCGGGCAATTCGTCGCCATGGTCGGGCCTTCCGGGGCGGGAAAGACGGCATTGCTCGGACTGTGCGCCCGCCTGGCCGATCCGCAGTCCGGCGCGGTCCTGCTCGGTGAAATCGATGCGTGCGAAATCGATGAGCAGACGTTGGCCCGCTGGCGCTACCTGCTGCCCCAGGATTGCCGGCTGGTCCGCGGCACCGTCGGCTGGAATCTGCGCATGGAGCGACATGATTTGTCCGACCAGGCCTTGTGGCGGGCACTTCATGCCGTAGGCATGGAGGCGGAAGTGCGATCCCTGCCCCAGGGCCTGGATATGGAAGTCGGAGAAGGCGGCGGCGCCCTCTCCGGCGGGCAGCGCCAGCGCCTGTGCCTGGCGCGCGCGCTGCTGTCGCCGGCGCCCGTGTGGCTGCTCGACGAGCCGACTTCGCAACTGGACGCCCGCAACGCCCGGACGATCGAGGACATGCTGACAAGGCACGGGTACGGACGCACGCGGGTGGCGACGACCCACAGCCCGGCGCTGGCGGCCAAGGCGGACTTCATCGTGGTTCTGGATCAGGGACGGATACAAGCATGCGCGCCGCACGATGTGCTGGTCCGCGAAAACGCCTGGTACACGGCCTTCGCCGAGACCGGCGACCGATAGAGAAAGTCCCGGAATCGAAACAACGATATTTACTTACAAATGAAAATAAGTATCGTTAATGTTCCGAGGAAATCATGAATACTGCAAATGGGCCTTGGCGCGCGATGGCCTGCGCGGGACTATTGCTTGTCATTGGGCCGGCGTTCGCGCAGGAAACCGCCCCCCGGGTAGCGGCGGACAAGACAGGCGAGGATATCGCCGCTCCTGGCGGCGGAGACGGGAACGCAAGGGCGACGACCGGCAACGCGGCGGCAAGCCAGGTCCAGAGCCTGCCGGCCGTGACGGTCGTCGGAGACACGGGCGGCGCGGCCGCGTCTTCGAACTCGATTTCCAAAATGGCGTTGACGCCAAGGGAAGTTCCCCAGTCCTTGACCGTCATCCCGCGGGAGCAGATCCAGCAGCAGAATCTGCGCGCCATGGAAGACGTCATGTGGCAGGCGCCGGGCGTGGTGGTGCAGCCTTATACGAACTTGACGACGAATTACTACGTGCGTGGCCTGCAAGTCACTTCGTACGAGATCGACGGCGTACCGGTGCCGCTGGCCGACACCGCCAACGCGCCGGTGGATATGTCGGCGTACGACAGCGTCGAAATCCTGCACGGCGCCAATGGACTGCTCCATGGTTCGGGCAATCCTTCCGCGACCGTCAACCTCGTGCGCAAGCGCCCGCCCAGGGAATTCTCCCTCTCGGGGTCCGTCTCCACGGGGAGTTGGGACAGCTACCGCGCATCGGTCGATATCGGCGGCCCATTCAACGAGGCCGGCACGGCGCGCGGCCTCCTTGGCGCCACCTATGACCGGCGTGGGTATGCAGTGGACCGCGTCAACCGGAAGTCGCAATCGGTCTATGGGATAACCGAGCTGGACGTCGCGCCGGGCACGCTGGTAACCCTGGGATTCCAGTACGACACGACCCAATCCGTTCCGGACATGGGAGGCGTGCCCATGGCCAAGGATGGTTCCAGCCTCGGCCTGCCGCGCTCCGCCTACCTGGGCGCCGATTGGCAGCGGTTCAACTGGCAGACGACCAGGGCATTCGGCTCGGTGCAACAACAACTGGGAAACGGCTGGAAGGCAAAGCTCAGCGCCGAGTATCAGCGCATGTCCTCGAATCTCAAGTACGACACCGCCTATGGCGCCGTGGATCCGGCGACCGGCGCCGGCGCTTCGCTGATGGGCGCCGCGTACAAGTTCTATCACTATGACCGCAGTGTCGACCTGAACGTACAAGGGCCGATCGAACTGTTCGGGCGCAAACACGAACTGCTGTTCGGCCTGAGCTATGCCAACGCCGACAACGAACAGTTCACTGGGAAGCTGCTGTCCGGAACGGGCGTCCCCGTGAACGTCTACACCTGGGATCCGGGCAGCGTGCCGGAACCCGCCGTGAGCGCCTACAGCCTCCAGAGCGAGACCGACGTTACGGAAAAAGGCGCGTATGCGATGGGCCGCTTCAAACTGTTCGATCCTTTGACGCTGGTGCTCGGCGGACGCTTGAGCTGGTGGGACGAGGACACGCTGGCCGCCCAATACAAACCGGGTCGCCAGTTCACGCCCTACGGCGGCCTGATCTGGGATTTCGCGCGCGACTGGTCGGTGTATGCCAGCTACGCCGCGGTGTTCCAGCCGCAGACGCGGTACAGGTACGACGGCAGCTTGATCGACCCGGTCAAGGGCAATACCTACGAAGCCGGGATCAAGGGCGAGCTGGCCGACGGCGCGCTCGACGTCGGCGCGGCGCTGTTCCGCGCGGCGCTTACCAACAATGCGCAAGTCGACCCTGACCACCCCTGCGCGGGCACCGCGTGCTATTACGTCAACGGCGGAAAAGTGCGCAGCCAGGGAATCGAACTCACCGCGGTCGGTCACATCACGCCTTACTGGAATATTTCGGGCGGCTATACGTTCGACACCACGAAGTATGTGCGGGACACCACCAACAGCGGCGCCTACGCCACATTCAATCCCAAGCACATGCTACGCATATGGACCAACTATGCGCTGCCTTGGGACGGCCGCCGCTGGAGCGTCGGCAGCGGCATTCAGGCGCAAAGCGCCTACACCGTCGCGTCGGGCAATACGACGCTGCGCCAGGGCGGCTACGCGCTGGTCAATCTTCGGGTCGGCTACCGCATCGACAAGAACTGGGAAGCCGCGCTGAACGTCAACAACGTCTTCGATCGCAAGTACTACCAGAGCTTCAGCTCCGCCGCCTGGAGCAACCGCTATGGAGATCCGGCCAATATCGCGGTCTCCCTGCGAGGCGTCTTCTGATGTCATACGGGAACGCACGGGAGCCTGGTTCAGTGAATGGCATATTCAGGCAGTGGCGACTCGCGGCCGCCATTACGCTTCTTTATCTTTCGCAAGGCATGGCGGTCGGCGTGGCCATGGACGCGCTGCCCACGATGCTGCGGCATGACGGCGCTTCCCTGCACGCCTTGTCTTTTCTGCCGCTAGTCGGCCTGCCCTGGATCTTCAAGTTCCTGTGGGCGCCCTGGATCGATAATCATGGCCTGGCCGTCCTGGGCCGCCGCCGTAGCTGGATTCTCCCGATGCAGGCCATCGTGTTCCTGTGCCTGGTCGCACTGGCGTTCCTGCCGAAGACCGCGGACGCGGCCGGTTGCGCCGTCGCCTTGATGGTGCTTGCGTCGCTGGCCAGCGCCACCCAGGATATCGCGTCCGACGGCATGGCGGCCGAACACTTCGAAGGGCCGGCGCTCGCGGACATCAACGCCATCCAGGTGGGCGGCGTCATGGTGGGTTTCTTCATGGGCGGATCGGGAGCGTTGGTCCTGGCGGGGCGGCTCGGCAGCGCAGCGGCCGCCTTTGGCCTGCTCTCCATGCTGCCCTTGCTCAGCCTGCTCGCCGCCGCCTTCATACCAAAGCGCGAATCGCTCGCTCCGCGCGCGGGACCTTGCCGCGCGAGTCTGCCGAGATTTGCGCGCCGCCCTGGCGCATTGCCGCTCCTGACCCTGGCGCTGCTTTCCGCGATGACGGCGGTCTCCGGTTTCGGACTTTCCAAGCTGTTCCTGAATGACCTGGGCTGGCAGTTGGCGGATATCGGGACGCTGGGCGCGGCCGGCGGATCGGTCACGATCTTCGCGGGTTGCGGCGTAGGCGCGTGGCTGGTGCGGCGCCTGGGAATCTGGAATGCCTTCAGGATAGGCGTGGCTTGCGCGGCGCTGGGCGCCGTGACGTGGGCGGGCGTAGCCTTGCATATCCTGCCCGCACGCCTCCTCTGGATCTGCCTCGGCACGGCGCTGGGATCGCTGGCGACGGGGTTTACCTCGGTATCAATCATGAACGCCGGCATGCGGTTCGCCCGCGAGGCCGATCAGGCGGGCACGGACGTGTCCGCCGTGCATTGCGCGCGCGATCTCGGCGAAATGATTGCGTCGTCGTTCCTGGTCGCGATCGCCGCGCGGACGAGTTATGGCGGCGGGTTTCTGGTCGGCGCGGTCCTGGCCGTGGCGGCATGGCTGCTAGCCGGGCGCCATGGACACAAAGTAGCGGCGCTGTTCGGGCGCCGCCCATGAAGCCGCTGGACGCCGCCACGGGCGCACGCCCATGACGCTAGGCCACCGCCTGGAACATCGTCCGCTTGGTATTCCGGAACGAGGGCCGGACGCGGTCGCTCCAACTGCTGGCGCGCACCGCCAGCCACGGCGGGCTGCCGAAGGTTTCGCGGGTGTGCAGGTCGTAGCAGGCGTGATAGCGCGGGGCCGCGTCGCAGACGTAGCGGCGGGCGCGCACCGTGCCCGGCACGGAGGCCAGGCCGGGCAGGTGTTCTTCCTCGTACCAGGCGTTGAAGTCCTGCTCCGCCTCCGCCAGCACGTCGGTCTCCACGATGTAGTGCCACGGCGCGGGCTGGTCCGCCGAGGCGCCGGGGCGGTCCGTCGTCAGGCGCAGCACGCGCGCCTCGGCCTGCGGATAGAGCCGGCCGGCCACGGCGCGCAGCGCCGCCAGGCTGCGTGGCGCGAACCGCGCGTCGGGATGCAGGTAGACATAGGTCTCGGCGTGCTCCACCGCCGTGTACGCGCTGGCCCGCGCCGCGCCCGCGCCGGCATCCATGGCGATCTGCTGGCGCAAGGCCTGCAGTTCCGCGCGATCCAGACGACGCCCCGCCAGGCGCAACAGCAAGATTTCCGACATGCGTTTCTCCCTCAGTGCCCGATCCGCAGCGCGGACAGGAAGCGCGACACCATGTTGTACGCGGCCACCGTCGCCGCCAGCTCCACCATCCCCTGGTCGCCCAGCGACGGCGCCAGCGCGTCGTAGCAGGCGTCGCCGACCTCGATGTCGCGCGTCATCGCGTCCGTGAAGGCCACCACGTCGCGCTCCAGCGCGGACAGTCCCGCGATGTCCGCGGGCGCCCGTTCCTCGCGCAAGGCCTCGACCAGGACGGCGTCCATGCCCGCCTTCAGCGCGTGCGGCACGTGCGCCTCGAATTCATACGGCGCGCGGTTGAGCACCGCCACGCGCAGGATGACCAGTTCGCGCAGGCGCGGCGACAGGCCGATGCGGTTGCGGATGGCGGTCAGCATGGCTTCCCAGCCCTGCACCACCGGCGGGCTGTTCAACAGCACCTGGTACAGCGGCGAGATGCGGCCGCGCTCGGCCATGATGCGCGCTTCCATCGCCGCCAGTTCGGGGCGCGTCCCCGGCACGACCGGCGCCACGCGCGGTCCCTTGTGTGATTGCGCCATGGTTCAGTCCACCTTGATGTGCTTGCGTTGGATCAGGTCGCCCCACTTGGCGCGATCGCTGGCGATCAGCGCCGCCAGTTCCTGCGGCGAGGAAGGCGCCGGCTGGGCGCCGAAGCTTTCCAGCTTCTTGCGCGCCTCCGGGTTCGCCAGCGCCGCGCGCACGGCGGCGTTGAGTTTATCGACGATGGCGGGCGGCGTGCCGGCCGGCGCCAGCAGGCCGTACCAATTGTTCGACTCGACGCCCGGGATGCCCTGCTCGGCCAGCGTCTTGACGTTGGGCAGCACCGCCAGGCGCGCCGGCGCGGCCACGCCCAGGGCCTTGAGCTTGCCGCCCTGGATATGCGTGATCAGCCCCGGCACGTCGCCGAAGAAGCCCGCCACCTGGTTGCCGAGCAGATCGTTGATCACCGGCGCGGCGCCCTTGTAGGGCACGTGCATCACGTTCGCCTTGCTGGCGTCGGCGAACATTTCCAGCGCCAGGTGGGGAATGCTGCCGACGCCCGACGAACCGATGGCGACCGGTTGCGAGGCGGCCTTGGAACGGGCGACGAAATCGGCGGCGTCGCTGGCCGGATTCGACGGGTTGACCACGAACACGGTGGCGTTGTCGACCACGCGCGAGACCGGCGCGAAGTCCTTCACCGGGTCATACGGCAGGCTCTGGTAGAGCGACGGGCTGATGGACACCGCGCCGACGCTGGTCAGGAACAGCACCGTGCCGTCGCGCGGCCCCTTCGCCACGTAGGCCGCGCCGATATTGCCGTTGGCGCCGGGCTTGTTTTCGACGATCACCGACTGGTGCAGTTCGCGCGTGAGCTGTTCGGCCAGCACGCGGCCCACCAGGTCGACCGGACCGCCCGGCGGAAACGCGACGATCAGGCGCACGGGCCCGTCGGCCGAGGCGCTGCCGCACGCCGCCAGGGCGAGCACGCCGGCGGCGAAAAATCGTTTGAACATGGCAAGTCTCCTTTGAATTCTCATGGCGCCACGGCGGGTGCGGTGTGTGTGCATGTGCGTGCACGCGCGTGGCATTCTTCGTAATGCGGCGGCGCCCGCCCCGTAACGACAGGGTCAGAAGCCGTACAGGCGGGCCGGGTTGTCGACCAGGATGCGCCGACGCGCATCCGCGTCGGGCACGGCCTGGAAGAACAGGTCGACCAGTTCGCCGTCGTCGGGCATGTCCCCCGCCACGTTGGGATGCGGCCAATCGGTCCCCCACAGCACGCGGTCCGGCATGGCCCGCGCCAGCGCGCTCACGAAAGGCAGGCCTTCCGGATACGGGCGCCGGCCCTGGCTGATGCGGTCCACGCCCGATACCTTGACCCAGGCCTGCGGCACGTCCGCCAGCTCCAGCAAGCCCTGGAACGCGGGCTGCGCCAGCCCGTCGGCGGCGCGCACGCGTCCCATGTGGTCCACCACGAAGGGCAGCGGCAACCGGCGCAGGGTCGGCAGCAGCGCGGTCAGGGCCGGCCCGTCGACGTGCAGGCACAGGTGCCAGCCGAAGGCGGCCACCTGCCGGGCGATGCGGTCGAAGACCTCGGGCGCGGGCGGCTTGCCCAGGTGGGCGACGAAGTTGAAACGCGCGGCGCGCACGCCGCCGGCATGCAGCGCCTCGATTTGCGCGTCGGTCGCGTCCGCGCCCAGCAGGCCGACGCCGCGATAGCGGCCCTCGCTGCGGGCCAGGGCGTCGAGCAGCGCCGAATGGTCGCCGCCATGGCAGGCGGCCTGCACGATGACGGCGCGCTCGACGCCGAGATGACGGTGCAAGGCGGCCAGTTTCTCGTACGGGGCGTCGGGCGGCGTGTACGAACGCCCGGCCGCGTACGGGAAGACGGCGGCGGGACCGAATACGTGGCAATGGCTGTCGCAAGTCAGCGGCGGCAGGGCATTGCGCGGACGCGAGGGCGCGTCCAGCGGGGGCAGGCAATCCGGCATGGGTTTCCTGTGTCTCGAATTCGTTGTCGTTGTCGTGGTCGGGGCCGCTGTCGCCGGCTATCCGGCTGTCCGGTAGTCCGGTAGTCCGGTAGTCCGGCAATCCGGCTGTCGGTACGACATGGTGAGGCAAAGCCGAAGCCGGAACAATGCTATATCTTTGATTTCTAGTATAGAAAAATTCGATATCATGGAGACCGCCGGGCAGCGGCAGCCCGCGAATGCGATCCGGCATGCGCCTGCCGGCGTCGATCCGCCCGCCCTTTCCCTTCCCTTTCCTGCCCCGACCGCTCCATGGACCTGCGCCAGATCGAATACTTCGTCCGCGTCGCCGAGAACCGCAGCTTTTCCCGCGCGGCGGGGCAGCTCGCGGTGTCCCAGCCCTCCCTCAGCCGCCAGGTCGGCCTGCTGGAGCAGGAGCTGGGCCAGCACCTGCTCTATCGCAACGGGCGCGGCGTCGAGCCCACCGAGGCCGGCCTGCGCTTCCTGGAACATGCGCGCGCGCTGCTGGCGCTGGCCGCGCGCGCCAAGGAAGACCTGCGCAGCATGGGCGACGTGCCCAGCGGCAAGGTGATCGTGGGCCTGCCGCCGCGCATCGCGCTGGTGTTGACGCCGCCGTTGGTGCGGGCCTTCCACGAAGCCTTTCCGGACGCCTCCATCACCGTGGCGGAAGGCCTCAGCGTGCAGGTGCGCGAGTGGCTGCTGGCCGGCCGGGTCGACCTGGCCATGCTCTACGACCCGCCGCCCTCCCCCCAGTTGACCTATGAATCGCTGTTTCGCGAGGAATTGGTGCTGGTGGCGGCGCGCGCCCATCGTCCCGACCTGCCCGCCCGCGTGACCGTGGCGCAGTTGCGCGACTACCCCCTGATCCTGCCTTCGGCGCCCAACGCCATCCGCGCCCTGGTGGAAAGCGTCTGCCGCGCCCATGGCGTGCACCTGCGCGTGGTGGCCGAGGTCGACGCCGTGCACACCCTCGTCGAGCTGGCCAACCAGGGGCCGGCCTGCGCCATCCTGCCCCGTTCGGCGGTGCGCGGGCCGGAGCCGCAGCCGGGGCTGGCCGTGGCCGGCATCGTGTCCCCGCGCATCCTCAACGACCTGGTGCTGGCCAGCCCGCGCCACCGGCCGGCCACCCGGCTGGCCGGCGCCACGGCGGCGCTGCTGCGCGGCCTGGACCTGGCCGCCCTGTTTCAGGGACGGACCCCGGCGCCCGGGCGCAAGCCGCCGGGCGGGCGGCCGCCGGCGCGCCCGGGACAACATGCGGGACGACACGCGGAATAAGGCCGCGTGTAAGGCCACGCGCAAGGGCCCGGGTAAGGTCCCGTGTAAGACCGTCCACGCCCTGGATCCATCCTCCCCGGCGCAATCCGCCATCCCGCCGCCGCAAACGCGATAAAATCCCTGGTTTCGTCCCTTTTCCTAGCGATACGCAATGGCAACGATCCTCCAGCACATCCCCACCGGCCAAAAGGTCGGCATCGCGTTCTCCGGCGGCCTCGACACCAGCGCCGCGCTCCATTGGATGCGTGAAAAAGGCGCGGTGCCCTATGCGTACACCGCCAACCTGGGCCAGCCCGACGAGCCCGACTACGACGACATCCCGCGCCGCGCCCTGCAATACGGCGCCGAAAAGGCCCGCCTGATCGACTGCCGCCAGCAACTGGCGGCCGAAGGCATCGCCGCCCTGCAAAGCGGCGCCTTCCACATTTCGACGGCCGGCGTCACCTACTTCAACACCACCCCCATCGGCCGCGCCGTCACCGGCACCATGCTGGTGGCCGCCATGAAGGAAGACGACGTCAACATCTGGGGCGACGGCAGCACCTTCAAGGGCAACGACATCGAGCGCTTCTACCGCTACGGCCTGCTCACCAATCCCGACCTGAAGATCTACAAGCCCTGGCTGGACCAGACCTTCATCGACGAGCTGGGCGGCCGCGCCGAAATGTCGGCCTACATGCGCCAGTCGGGCTTCGAATACAAGATGTCGGCAGAAAAGGCCTACTCGACCGATTCCAACATGCTGGGCGCGACCCACGAAGCCAAGGACCTGGAGCACCTGAACTCCGGCATCAAGATCGTCCAGCCCATCATGGGCGTGGCGTTCTGGCGCGACGAGGTCGAGGTCAAGCGCGAGGAAGTGCGCGTGCGCTTCGAGGAAGGCCGCCCCGTCGCCCTGAACGGCGTCGAGTACAAGGACCTGGTCGAACTGCTGCTGGAAGCCAACCGCATCGGCGGCCGCCACGGCCTGGGCATGAGCGACCAGATCGAGAACCGCATCATCGAGGCCAAGAGCCGCGGCATCTACGAAGCCCCGGGGCTGGCGCTGCTGTTCATCGCCTACGAACGCCTGGTCACCGGCATCCACAACGAAGACACCATCGAGCAGTACCGCGACAACGGCCGCAAGCTGGGCCGCCTGCTGTACCAGGGCCGCTGGTTCGACCCGCAGGCCATGATGCTGCGCGAAACCGCCCAGCGCTGGGTGGCCCGCGCCGTCACCGGCGAGGTCACCGTCGAACTGCGCCGCGGCAACGACTACTCCATCCTCAACACGGAATCGGCCAACCTGACCTACAAGCCGGAACGCCTGACGATGGAAAAGGGCGAATCGGTGTTCTCGCCGCAGGACCGCATCGGCCAACTGACCATGCGCAATCTCGACATCGTCGACACGCGCGACAAGCTGATCACCTACGTCAAGACCGGCCTGCTGGCGCCCGCCGCCGGCGCGCCCCTGCCGCAGATCAAGGAGTAAGTTTCCTGGCTGCCTCGCGCAGCAGGAACTTCTGGATCTTGCCCGTCGCCGTCTTCGGAATCGCGCCGAACACCACCGTGCGCGGGATCTTGAAGGCGGCGAGATGCTTGCGGCAGTGCGCGACGATGTCGTCGCTGCTGCAAGCCGCCCCCTCCTTCAAGGTGACGAAGGCGCAAGGCGCCTCGCCCCAGACGGCGTGCGGCCGGGCCACCACGGCGGCCTCCAGCACGTCGGGATGGCGATACAGCACGCTCTCCACCTCCACGGTGGAGATGTTCTCGCCGCCCGAAATGACGATGTCCTTGATGCGATCCTTGATCTCGATATAGCCGTCGGGATGCACGACGCCGAGATCGCCCGAGTGGAACCAGCCGCCGGCGAACGCCTCGGCCGTGGCGCCGGGATTGCGCAGATAGCCTTTCATGACGGTGTTGCCGCGCAGCACGATCTCGCCCAGCGTCGCGCCGTCCGCCGGCACCGGCCGCATGTCGCCGTCCACCACCCGCACCGCCTCCACATTGAGCTTGCGCACGCCGATGCGCGATTTCAGCGCGGCGCGCTCGGCCAGCGGCAGCGCGTCCCATTCCTCGTGCCAGGCGCAACTGATCGACGGGCCGTAGGTTTCCGTCAGGCCATACAGATGGGTCACGCCTATGCCCAGGTCCTCCATCGCCTCGATCACGGCGGCCGGCGGCGCGGCGCCGCCCGTCATCGCCTGCACCGGCTGGACGGCGCGCCGGCGCACGTCCGCCGGGGCGTTGACCAACATGTTCAGCACCACCGGCGCGGCGCAGAAGAAGCCCACGCGATGGCGCGCGATGGCGTCGAAGATGGCGGCCGGCTCGACCTTGCGCAGGCAGACGTTGGTGCCCGCCAGCGCCGCCAGGGTCCAGGGGAAGCACCAGCCGTTGCAGTGGAACATGGGCAGCGTCCACAGATACACGGCATGCGGCGGCATGCCGCAGGCCAGCACGTTGCCCGTCGCGTTGAGATAGGCGCCCCGGTGGTGGTAGACCACGCCCTTGGGATTGCCCGTCGTGCCGGAGGTGTAGTTCAGGCAGATGGCGTCCCATTCGTCGGCGGGACCGGCCGGCATGCCGTCCGCCGATGCGTCGGGCGCGGGCGCGCCCGCCAGCCATTGCTCATAGTCCGTTTCGCCCAGCGTGCCGTGCTCGCCGCGATATTCGCTGTCCTCGATGCGGACCAGGCGCGGCGGCGCGGCCATGCGCGCGGCCACCTCGCCCACGGTCGCGGCGTACTCGCTGTCGAACAGCAGCACCGACGCCCCGCCGTGCTCCAGGATGTAGGCCAAGGCGGCGGCGTCGAGCCGGGTGTTCAGCGCGTTGAGCACCGCGCCCGCCATCGGCACGCCGAAATGGGCCTCGTACAGCGCGGGTATATTGGGCGCCAGCACGGCGACCACGTCGCCACGGCCCACGCCCCCGGCCTTCAGCGCCGCGGCCATGCGCAGGCAGCGCCGCCAGGTCTCGTCCCAGCTTTGCCGGAAGTCCGCGCCATGCACCAGCGCGGTATGGTCGGGATGAACGCTGGCTGCCCATTGCAGGAAGCCCAGCGGCGTCAGCGGGACGTGATTGGCCGGATTGCGCGGCAGGTCGTCGTCGATCATGGCGTTTCTCCCACGGAGTCGCTGGAATCGCTGGAATCGCCGGCGTGATCGGAGCCGGCGGTGTTGGCGCCGGGGCGCGTGGCATCGGACGCACCCGCGCCGCGCCCGCTTTCCGCCTGCGCCGCCGCCCACCCCAGCTCCGCCAGCGGCGCCACGCGCGCGCCCATCTCGTGGGCGTCGTCGCCGGCCGCGTTGCCCGCCAGGCCGCGCGCGTACACGCCCTGCAAAATGGCGGCGATGCGGAAGAAACTGTAGGCGAGATAGAAATCCCAATTGTCCGGCGGCCGGATGCCGCGCGCGCGGCAATAGTCCGCCACGAATTCGGCTTCGCCCGGAATGCCCAGGCTGTCCAGGTCCAGGCCCGCGATGCCGCGCCACAGCGCCGGCGAGATGCGCCAGCACATGCAGTGATAAGCGAGGTCCGCCAGGGGATGGCCCAGGGTGGACAACTCCCAGTCCAGCAGGGCGATGGCGCGCGGCGCCTCGGGATCGAACACCAGGTTGTCCAGGCGATAGTCGCCGTGCACCAGGCTGGCGCCCTCCTCCGGCGGCAGGTGGCGCGGCAGCCAGTCGATCAGCGCTTCCATGGCGGGGATGCGCTGCGTCTCGGTCTCGCGGTACTGGCGGCTCCAGCGGGCCACCTGGCGCGCGTAGTAGCCGCCGGCGCGGCCATAGTCCGCCAGGCCGACGCGCGCCGGCTCGACGCGGTGCAGCGCCGCCAGCACGCGCCCCGCTTCGCCATAGATGGCGCGCCGTTCGTCCGGCGCCAGGCCGGGCAGCGCGGGATCCATGAAGACCCGCCCGCGCGCATAGCCCATCAGGTAGAACGGCGTGCCGACGATGGCGCGGTCGTCGCAGTAATGCAGCATGGGCGGCACCGGCACGTCGGTATCCGCGAGCGCCGACATCACGCGATACTCGCGGTCCACGGCGTGCGCCGAAGGCAGCAACTGCCCCGGCGGCTGCTTGCGCAACACGCGGCAGCCGTCCTTGTCCTCCAGCAGATACGTCGGATTCGACTGGCCGCCCGACAGCGGGCACAGCCGCAGCGTGGCGGCATCGGCCAGGCCGTGCCGGGACAGATAGGCCGACAGCGCCGGCAGCCAATCGGGCGCCGCGCCGCCCTGGATCGGAGAGACAGTATTCATTGATGTGCCCTCCTGTCGCTTCGCGACCGCCTCCCCAGGGGAGGATTCGCGCTTGGGGCGGCCCGGCGCGCTCATACCAAAGCCTTGCGAGGCGCGTCCGCCTCGTCCCAGCGCCAGTAGCCGTCGCCCTCGTCCATCAGGTAGCGCGCAAGCACCATCTTGTGCACTTCGGAGGCGCCGTCCACCAGGCGCGCCTGGCGGGCATAGCGATAGATCCACTCCAGCGGCGTGTCCTTGGAGTAGCCGCGCGCGCCGTTGAGCTGCAAGGCCGTGTCCACGACCTTGTGCAGCGTCTCGGAAACCACGATCTTGGCCATGGAGATTTCCTTGCGCGCGTAGTCGCCCTGGTCCAGCCGCGCGGCCGCGCGCATGGTCAGCAGGCGCCCGATCTCGATCTGCATCGCGGCGTCGCCCAGCAGCCACTGCACGCCCTCGCGCTCGGCCAGCCTCTGGCCGAAACTGGCGCGCCGGTCCACGTACTCGACGGCCAGCGACATGGCGCGGCGCGCCAGGCCCAGCCAGCGCATGCAGTGCGTGAGCCGTGCCGGCCCCAGGCGGATCTGCGTCACCTTCAGGCCGTCGCCGACGCCCATCAGGCGGTTCTCGTCGGGAATTTCCAACCCGTCGAATACCAGTTCGCAATGGCCGCCGTGTTCCTCCGGCCCCATGATGGGTATGCGCCTTTCGATGCGCCAGCCGGGCTGCCCGGCGTCGAACAGGAAGGCCGTCAGCCCCTTGCGCGCATCGTCCGAGGTGCGCGCCATCAGGATGAAATGCCGCGCCACGCCGGCGCCCGTGATGAACCACTTGCGGCCATTGACGATCCACTTGTCGCCCTCGCGGGTGGCCGTGGTCAGCATCATGGAAGGATCGGAACCGCTGCCGGGATGCGGCTCCGTCATGACGAAGGACGAGCGCACCTTGCCGTCGATGATGGGTTGCAGCCAGAGGTCCTTCTGGTCGGGCCTCGCCACCTGCGCCAGCACCCGCATATTGCCGTCGTCCGGCGCGGCGGCGTTGAAGGCCACCGGGCCGAAGATGGAGCGGTTCATCTCCTCGTAGCAGGCCGCCAGCCCCACCATGGGCAGGCCCTGGCCGCCGCGTTCGCGCGGCATCTGCAAGGCCCACAGGCCGGCCTCGCGCACCCGCGCGCGAACGCGCTCCAGCGCGTCCTCGGCGATGTTCTCATGGGCGTCGTAGTTGGCGCGATCCGCTTCCAGCGGAATGAGTTCGCGGTCGACGAAGTCGCGCACGCGGATGCGGTAGTCCTCGAGCGCCGGCGGCAGGGAAAAATCCATGTGCATCTCCATATCCATCGTTCAAAGCGAGCTGACCAGGTGGCCGCCATCGACGTCGATGACCGACCCGGTCATGAAGGCCGAGGCATCCGACGCCAGCAGAAGCAGCGGCCCGTCCAGATCGTGCAGTTGTCCCAGCCGGCGCTGCGGCACGCGCTTGATCAGGGCTTCGCCGGCCGGCGAGGCAAAGAAGGCGCGGTTCAGGTCGGTGGCGATATAGCCCGGCGCCAGGGCGTTGACGCGGATGTCGTGGCGCGCCCATTCGAGGGCCAGCGCGCGCGTCAGGTGCAGCAGCCCGGCCTTGGCGGCGGCATAGGGCGCGACCTGCGCGGCCACCCGCTGCCCCAGGATGGAGGCGATGTTGACGATGACGCCGGGCCGCGCGTGCGCCCGGAAGTGGCGCGCGCCGGCCTGCGCCACCCGCCACGCACCGTTCAGGTTCACGTCGATGAGGCCGCTCCAGGCCGCCTCGTCGATGTCCAGCGCGGGCGCCGTGATGGCGACGCCCGCGCAGTTGATCACCACGTCCACCGGCCCCAGCGCCCGCGCCGCGCCGTCGAAAGCGGCCCGCACGCTGTCCGGGCAGGTGACGTCCATGCCGATTACGCAGGCCTGGGCGCCGGCCTGCCGCAAGTCCGCGGCGACCTCCTCGCCCAGCGCGGTGCGGCGCCCGCACAAGGCCAGCCGGGCGCCGGCGCGCGCCAGCACCGTGGCGAAGTGGCGCCCCAGCCCGCTGTAGGCGCCCGTCACCAGGACGGTCTTCGATTGCAGATCCTCGAACATCTCCGTCACTCCTCCGCCGCCAGCCCGGGACCGCGCAGCCGCGGCGCCCAGGCATCGGGCACCTCCAGCTCGAAGCGCAGCACCGCGCTGGCCAGCGCCTTGCCGTAGTTGTCGATCGCCAGGCTGCGCGACACGCCGCCGCCCAGCGCCCCCTCCAGTACGAAATTCAGCACGCCCAGACCCTCCACAGCATAGCGCGTGATGGCGCCGCGCACCGCCTGCTCCGGGTAGATGCCGCGCATGGCCGCCACGGTGAGGGCGCGCTCGATGACGGGATAGAAGTCGGGCTCGTAGGCGATCACGGCAATATTGGAGGTATTGCCCTTGTCGCCCGAGCGCGTGTGCGCAATGCGCCGCAAAGTAACCTGCATGATGTCTCCCCCGCTGTTCAGACGATTCAGACGAATTGGACCGTGCAGCGCACGGTATCGCGCGGCACCAGCGTCGACCACAGCCCGATCACCTCGCGCACCCGGTCCTGGTGCGGCACGCGCTTGCCGGTGGACGCCAGGCCGCAGACCGCCATGCCGTCCACCTCGCGGCCGATGCGTTCGGCCTGGGCGCGCGTGGCGCAACGGGCCGCGATGCGCAGCGCGATCTCCGCCGGCGCGCAGGCCGGCGGCGCCGAGGCCGCGCCATGCACCGCGTTCAGGCCGAGGAAGTCGATGCGCAGGTCTTCGCATTGCAGGTCGCTCAGGCGTTCGCGCAGGATGGTCTCGGCCAGGCGGGCCTTCTCCAGGCAGCCCGGGCCGGCGAAGAAGAACATGTCTTCGCCGATATAGCCTTCCGTGCAGCCCATCGACACCTTCAGCGTGTCGGTGCGCGCGCGCCCGCCGATGCCGGACACGCGCACGCGGTCGGCGCCCGCCTGCGCCAGGCGCGCCGTCGTGAAGTCCACCACCACGTCCGGCGTGATGTAGCGCGCCGGATCGTGGACCTCGTAGAACATCTGTTCCTTCACCGTGCGCAGGTCGATGCAGCCGCCCGTGCCCGCCACCTTGCCGATCTCGGCCGTGCCGTCGGCGGCCACGTCCGCATAGGGAAAGGCCAGGTTCCAGGGCTGCGGCACGTCCTTGTAGCCGGGATCGCCGAAATAGCCGCCCGTGACCTGGGCCCCGCATTCCAGCAGATGGCCGATGCCGCTGCCCTGGCCCAGCCGCTGCCAGTCGTCGGCGCGCCAGCCGTAGTGATGCATCATGGGCGCCAGGAACAGCGAGGGATCGGCCACGCGTCCGGTGATGACGATATCCGCGCCCTGGTCCAGGGCCTGCACGATGGCTTCGGCGCCGGCGTAGGGCTCCGCCGAAATCAGGGTGGCGCCTATCGTCGACACCGGCGCCCCGCTTTCCATGATGGCCAGCTCGCGCCGCGCGATGTCGGCGGTCAGGTCGGAGGCCTGGATCGCCGCCACCCGCGCGTCCCGCCATCCCGCTTCCGCGCACAGCGCCGCCACGCGGCGGGCCGCGGCCAGCGGATCGATCCATCCCTGGTTGGAGACGATGCGCGTGCCGTTGGCCTTGCAGTGCGGCAGGACCGCGCGCATGCGGTCGTCCAGCCAGGTGTCGTAGCCCGGAAAACCGGGGTCGCGCCGCTTGCGCACCTGCGCGGCCGAGACGGTGGCCTCGGCCATGGTCTCGAAGCACAGGAAATCCAGCTCGCCGCGCTCGGCGTTCCAACGCGCCGGTTCGATCCGGTCGCCCCACCAGCCCGCGCCCGAACCGATGCGCAGCGTGCCCGCTTTTTCAGTCATCAACGTCTCCTTGCTCATTGCGGATGGATGCCGGCGTCCTGGATGATCTTGCGCCACTTGGCGGTGTCGTCCCGGATGACGGCGGCGTACTCCTGCGGGGTATCGGCCACCGGCACGGCGCCCAGTTCCTCGACCTGCCGCCGCACCGCGGGCGTGTTCATCGCGTCGGCCACCGCCGACCGAATACGCCGCACCACCTCGTCCGGCGTACCCGCCGGCGCGAGCAGGCCGAACCAGGAGTTCACCTCGTAGCCCGGCAGGCCCGCTTCGGCCACGGTGGGCACATCGGGCAGCATGGGCACGCGCTCGCGCGTGGTGACGCCCAGCGCCAGCACGCTGCCGGAACGGATCTGGCCGATGGCCGAAGGCAGGTTGTCGTACATGAGCTGCACCTGTCCGCCCAGCAAGGCCGTCATCGCGGGCGCCGAGCCGCTGTAGGGCACGTGCCGGATATCCACCTTCGCCAGGCTGTTGAACAGCTCGCCCGACAGGTGCGGCGTGCCGCCCAGGCTGGTGGACGCGAAGTTCAGGACGCCGGGCTGGGCCCGCGCCCGCTGGATGAGCGCGGCCACGGAGGCAATCCCGAGCTTGGGATTGACCATCAGGACGTTGGGCGAGTTGGCGACCAGCGTCACCGGCGCGAAGTCGCGCGCCGAGTCGTAGTGCACGTTGGCGTAGAGGAATTGATTGGTCGCCTGCGTGCCCACGGTGCCCATCAACAAGGTGTAGCCGTCGGGCGCGGCGCGCGCCACGGCGGCCGCGCCTATGCCGCCGCCGGCGCCGGGGCGATTCTCCACCACCACGCTCTGGCCCAGCCGGGCGCCCGCCTCGCGCGCCACCAGGCGGCCCAGCAGGTCCGTGGTACCGCCCGGCGGAAAGGGCACCACCAGGGTGATGGGCCGCGTGGGCCATGCCGGCGCGGCCTGGGCGGGCGCGGCCAGCGCCGCCGCCGCGGCCAGCACGGCGGAGAGTATCGACGAAACCCTGCGCGCAGCCGCGCGCGGGCCAGGACGTGAATGAAGACGCATCGGGACTCCCGGTCGCTGAACGAATCAGCTTGAGTGGTCGGACAGCTTGAATGGTGAGATTTGGGTGGTGAGACTTGGCTCGTCAGGCTTGAATCGCCGGTTTTGAATCGTCAGGATTGAATGGTCAGGCTTGGATCATCAGGCTTGGAGGGTCAGGTCTGGATAGTCAGGCCGAGGACGGCGGCGCGCCGGCCAGTTCGACGAGCGCGTCCAGCGCCACGGCGCCCTGCCCGCGCGCGCCCACCAGCACCGGATTGATGTCGACCGAGGCCACCCGGCCGCCCGCCGCCCGCGCATAGCGTCCCAGGCGGACGGCCTGCTCGGCCAGCGCCTCCACGTCGGCGGGCGGATCGCCGCGCACGCCCGCCAGCAAGGCGCCGATGCGCAGGCCGCGCAGCTTGGCCGCCACGTCCTCCGCGCCGAAGGGCGGCAGCAGCACGGCCACGTCGTCCAGGGCCTCGACATACTTGCCGCCGGCGCCCACCAGCACGACGGGGCCGAACACCGGGTCGTTGCGCACGCCCAGCGCGCACTCGTGCAGCCCTGCATGCATGCGCGCCACGATCCAGGCGGCGTCGTCCACGCCCAGCCGCGCCAGCGTCTGCGCCTGCCGCGCCAGGGCCTCGCGCAATGCCGTTTCGTCGTTCAATCCCAGCGCCACCAGGCCGTGTTCCGATTTGTGGGGAAGACGGGCCGAGCACGCCTTCAAGGCCACGGGCACGCCGATGCGCCGCCACGCCGCGACCGCCGCGTCGGCGTCCGCGCAGACCGCGTGCTCGGCCACCGTCAGGCCATGGCTGGCGAGCAGCGCCAGGCTATGGGCCTCGGACAGCGTTCCGGTGGATGGCTGCGCTTGCGCGGATGAATCCTCGCCTAAGCCCGCAGGCGGCACCGTGGCCGCCGCATCGGACGTCCAGGCCGGCGCAACGCGGCCGCGCAGGCGGTGCAGCCGATAGAGCGCGGCCAGGGCGCCGCAAGCCTGCTGCTCGTCCGCATAGACGGCCACGCCGCGCTCGCGGAAGGCGGCGGCCACGGGCGCCTGCCAGGCCACCACGGCGACCGGCTTGCCGGCACGGGCGGCGAAATCGGCGGTGTCGGCCGCGAAGGCGGCGACGTCATAGCCGCGCCCCGCGACCGGGATATCGATGAGAAACCCGTCGGCGGCGGGATCGGACGCGATCAGCGGCAGCACCTCGCCGAACAGGCCGTTGTTCGACAGCAGCGCGGCCGTGATGTCGACGGGGTTCGTGGTCGTGGCGAAGCCGGGCAGGCACCGCGCCAGGCCGGCCTGCGTGGCGGCGTCCAGGGGCGCGATCTCCAGCCCGCTTTCCTGCGCCGCGTCCGACGCCAGCACGCAGCTCGCCCCCGAATTGCTGACGACCACCAGGCGCGGCCCCCGCGGCAGCGGACCGCGCAGCGCCAGCTCCGCATAGCGCACCAGTTCCTGCGGATCGCGCGCGCGCAGGATGGCGTGGTGTTCGAAATAGGCGTCCACCGCGCGGTCCTCGTTGGCCAGCGCGCCCGTGTGCGAAGCCGCGGCGCGCGCGCCGGCCTCGGAGCGGCCCGACTTCACCGCGATCAGGGCCACGCCGCGCGCCCGCGCCATGGCGGCCGCCTCGGCCAGCGCGCCGGCCTCGCGCAGGGACTCCAGGTAGAGCAGCACGATGCGCACCTCGGGATCGCGCAGGACCGCGCAGGCCAGGTCGGCCACCGTCACGTCGGCCTCGTTGCCGGTGGCGTGCACGTGTCGCACGCCGATGCCGCGCTGGCGCAAAAGGCCGTACACCATCGCGCTCATGCCGCCGCTCTGGCTGATGACGGCCACGGGGCCGTCGGCCGGCGGCACCTCCAGGAACATGGTGGAAAAGCTGGCGATGGCGCCGGTGCCGAAATTCGCCAAGCCTTGGGAATTCGGTCCCACGATGCGCATGCCGGCCGCGCGCGCCCGCGCGGCCATGGCGTCCTGCAAGGCGCGGCCCGTGCTCCCCGTCTCGGCGAAACCGGCGGAAATCACGATGGCCGCGGCCACGCCCGAGGCGGCGCACTCGTCCACCGCCCGCACCCCTTGTTCGCCCGCGACCGCGACGATGGCCAGCTCGGGCGCGGCCGGCAGGCTCGCCAGGCTGGGCCAGCAGCGCTCGCCCTGGACGTCGGCGCGCTGCGGGTTGATGGGATAGAGCTGGCCCGCGTAGCCATGGCGCCGCATGTAGTGGATGGGACGCCCGCCGATCTTGTCGGGATTGTCGGACGCGCCGATGATGGCGATGGATGCGGGATCGAGCAGTTGCCTGAGGGTGGCGTCGTCGTTGCGAGTGAGCATGTGTTCCCCTGCCGTGTTCAATTGACGGTCGCGCCGGAGGCCCGCACCACGCCCGCCCATTTGTCCACCTCGTCGTTGACGAAGCGGCCGAAGTCCGGCGGCGTCATCCATTCGGCGGAAAAGCCCTGCGCGGAGAACTTGGCCTGCACGTCGGGACGGCCCAGCACCTTGCGCAAGGCCTCGCTCAAGCGCTGCACCACCGGCGCGGGCGTGCCGGCCGGCGCCATCAGGCCGTTCCAGGCCGTGGCCTCGTAGCCGGCCAGGCCGGACTCGGCGACCGTCGGCACTTCGGGCGCGGCGGGCGAACGCCTGGCGCTGGTCACCGCGATGGCGCGCAGCTTGCCGCCATGCACGAAAGGCATGGAAGACAGCATGGTGTCGAACATGATGTCGGTCTGCCCGCCCATCACGTCGGTCAGCGCGGGCGCGCTGCCGCGGTACGGCACGTGGACCATCTGCGTGCCGGCCATGCTGTTGAACAGCGCGGCGGCCAGATGCGTGGATTGCCCGTTGCCCGACGACGCGAAGGTCAACTTGCCCGGCCGCGACTTGGCCAGCGCGATCAGTTCGCTCACGCTGTGCGCCGGCAGGTCGGGCCGCGCCACGATGACCAGGGGCCCCTTCGTCAGCAGGGACACCGGCGCGAAACTCTTGCGCGTGTCGTAGGTGCGGTTGGCGAACAGCGACATGTTGATGGCGTGCGCGGTGGTCGCCAGCAGCAGCGTGTAGCCGTCGGGCGCGCTCTTGGCGACCATCTCCGCGCCGATATTGCCGCCGGCGCCCGAACGGTTGTCGATGATGATGGTCTGCCCCAGCTCCTCGCCCAGGCCCTGCGCCACCACCCGGCCGACGATGTCGGTGGGACCGCCCGGCGGATAGGGCACGACCAGGGTGATCGGCCGGGCCGGCCAATCGGCGGCCGCCGCGGCCGCGCTCGCGGTCAGGGCGAGCGCGGCCAGGGCCGCCCGCCATATCGAAATTGCAGGCATGCGTGTCTCCTCCGTCCTCATGGGGACGTTATGGTTTGGAATGGTTTGGGAATGTTTTTTTGAACGGACCGGCGATGGACGGCCGGCAGCGCGTCAGGGCGGCCGGCGCGCCTCGAAACGGAGCAGGAGATGCTGTCCATGCGCCCAGACCTGGCCGGCCACGGCGTCGCCCACGGCCACCCCGGGCGCGGCGTGGCCCATCAGCACCGGCCCTTCCCGCAAGCGGACCAGCACCAGGGTATAGGGCGCGTACTCGCGCCAGGCGGCGTCGGGCGCCCGATGCACCACGCTGCACGCGGTGACGACGCCCTCGCCGCTCGCGCGCGTCCACGCCAGGGACGTGCCGCCGCAGGCGGCGCAGGCATAAGGCCGCAAAGCCCACCATGCGCCGCAATCCGCGCAGCGCTGCATGTCGAGAGGATGCCGCTGCGTCATGCCGCCTCCGCTTCCAGCACCAGGCTGACGTGGGCCGACAGCACGCCGCCGTCGGCATGCACCAGGGCGCGCCGGCGGCGCCCGATCTGCCGATCCCCTGCCGCGCCGGCCAGTTGCTCCCAGGCTTCGGCGACGTGGGACAGGCCGCCCGCCACGCCGGAATGGCCGAACGACAGCAGCCCGCCGTGGGTATTGAGCGGCAGCGCGCCGTCCGGGTCGTAAATCCCCTGCCGCAGGCGCGCCGCGGCGCCGCCGCGCGGCGCATAGCCCAGTTCCTCCAGCAGCATGACCAGGGTGACGGTGAAGGAGTCGTAGATGGCCAGGTAGTCGATCTGTTCGCGCGATACGCCGGCCTGGTCCAGGGCACGCCGCGCGGCGCGCGCGGCCCCCGTGTCCAGCACGTCGCGCAACGCCGACAGGTGCTGGTGGCGATGCGCCTGGCCCGCGCCCGCCAGCCGCACCGGCCCGGCGTCGGTGGACAGCAGCAAGGCCACGGCGCCATCCGAAATGGGACAGCAATCCAGCAGATGCAGCGGCGTGGCGATGGGCCGCGCATCCAGCACCTGCCGCAGGTCGATCGGTTCCCGCAGGTGCGCGCGCGGATGGCCGGCGGCGTTGCGCCGCATCAGTACCGCGAACTCCGCCAGGTCCTCGCGCCGCGTTCCGGTGGCGGCCATGTAGGCCGACGCCAGCAGCGCGTAGTAGGCCGGCACCGACGCGCCGTTGGGCACCTCGGTGTCCGCTTCGCCCACCTGGGCCAGCGTCTGGATGGAGGTGTCGCGCGCCTGTCCGGTCAGCCGGTTCTCCCCCGCCACCACCAGCACGCGGCGGCAGGCGCCGCTGCGCAGCAGCTCGCCGGCCAGCATCACCATCGCCGCGCCCGTGGCGCCGCCCATCTGGATGCCGTGCGCGTAATGGGGCTCCAGCCCCAGTTTCTCGCTGAGCAAGGTGGCCAGCATCAGGTGCGGATAGGTGGTGGCGTAGCCGCACAGCACGCCGTCGATGCCGCCGCGCGCGACGCCCGCGCGGGCGATCGCCGCATTGGCGGCCTGCGCCATCAGGTCCAGCGCGCTCTGGCCTTCCAGGCGCCCGAAGGGCGTGCCGGCCGCGGCCAACAGGTAAGGATGGCGGTTTTCAGGCATGGGGCATCCAGGCTTGTTCGATCTGCCGCGCTTCGACGGCCAGGGCCTGCGCGAGCTCGTCCTCGCGCGACTCGATGCGCTCGTTCAGCGCGGCCACGCTCAAGGCGGCGATGGCGCGGCCGTCCGGGCCGCGCACCGCCACGCCCAGGCCGCCCATTTTCTCCTGCACCACGTCCAGCAGCATGGCATGGCCCCGCTCGCGCGCGCGCTCGGCGGCGGCGTCCAAGGTCGGCACGGGAAAGCGCGGATAGCGCGCCGCCAGGCGCTGGTGCACCATGGGCAGGACGGTGCGCAGTTCGTTGTCCGCCAGCACCGAATACAGCGCCAGGCTGCCCGCCCCCACGCCCAGCGGCCGGCGGCTGCCGACTTCGAGGTAGTTGGCGCGGATCGGATAGTCGCCGAAGCACAGGTCCAGGCATACGGACTCCCAGCCCATGGGCACCGACAGGATCACGGTATCGCCGAAGCGGCGCGCCAGGCGGATCAGGGCCGGCCGCGCCAGGCTGCGCACGTCCAGCCCGGCCACCATCGCATGATGCATGGCGTAGACCTGCGGGCCGAGCATGTATTGCTTGCTTTCGGGGTCTCGCTCCACGAAACCCTCCTCCTCGAGCTCCTTCAGGATGCGCAGGGCCGTCGACATGTCCAACCCGGCATTGCGGGCGATGTCGGTGAGCCGGCAAACGCGCCGGTCCGACAGCGCCGCCAGCACGCGGCAGGTCTTCTTCGTAGCGGATACGGGGGTCTGGTCCTGCGACGACATGGCGTCGGCCTCGCCTCATGCTGAACACGGGCACAAGATAGAGAACCGGCACGGGACCGGTAAAGTTGCGTCGCAACAAACTTTCACGGGACGAAAGTCCGGCGCCGTTGCCCACCCGTCATCTGCCCATCGCCCGCCCGTCACCCGCCCTCCCCCTATTACCTGGGAGGTAGTTGGGCGATCTCCACCAGCCCGCTCTAATCCTCCTGCCGCGATCGATTCCGTTCGCGGCGAACCCAAGAGGAACCCCCATGCCTTCCTATCCCATACACACGCTCGCCACGGCGCCGGAGCAGGCGCGTCCCGTTCTCGAACATCTCAACAGAACCTTCGGCACGATCCCGAACATCGCGGGCGCCATGGCGAATTCGCCGGTCCTGATCGAGGCCTTCGCCGGCCTGTTCCGGCAAGTCCACGCCGGCACCTTCAGCGAAGCCGAGATCCAGGCCGTGCTGCTGACCAACGCGGTCGCCAACGCCTGCGATTGGGCCGTCGCCTTCCACAGCATGCTGGCCCTCGATGAAGGGATCGCGCCCGCCGACGTCGAGGCGATCCGCCGGCGCGACCTCCCGGCCGACGGCAGGCTGGCCGCGCTGTCGGCCTTGGCCCGGCGCCTGATCGAGACGCGCGGGCATATCGGCGACGCCGATCTCGCCGCCTTCGCCGCCGCGGGTTTTCGCCCGGACCAGGCGCTCGAAATCCTGGCCGTGACGGCGGCCTCAACCATCACCAACTATGCCGGTACCATAGTCCGGCCGCCGTTGGAGGATTTCCTGCAACCGCATGCCTGGCGGCCCTGAATGCGATCGTGTCCCGCCGCCGCGATCCAGTGACCACGAAGGAGTTTCGCCATGTCCACGCCGGATTCGATTGCCCTGCCGCGGGGCGGCCAGGTCGGCGCCCTGCTGCGCCACTGGCGCGACCTGCGCCGCAAGAGCCAACTGGAGCTCTCGCTCGACACCGGCGTGTCGCAGCGGCATCTCAGCTTCATCGAGATCGGACGCAGCGCGCCCAGCCGCCAGATGCTGATCGACATCGCCACCGCCCTGGATATTCCCCTGCGCGACCGCAACACGCTGCTGCTGGCCGGCGGCTATGCGCCGATATATCAGGACGGCGCCTGGGACGGCCCGGAGATGCGGGCCATCGCCAAGGCCCTGGAACAGATGCTGCGGCGCCACGAGCCTTTTCCGGCGCTGGTCATGGACCGCTACTGGAACGTGCTCATGACCAACCGGTCCGCGCCGCGCTTCTTCGGCCGCTTCACCGACCTTTCCGCGCGCAAGCCGCCGCGCAACATGCTGCACCTGGTCTTCGATCCGGCCGGCCTGCGTCCCTGCATCGCGGACTGGCCGGCCGTCGCGCGCAGCCTGATGCAGCGCGTGTACCGCGAAGCGGTGGGGCGCGTCATCGACGACAAGACCCGGGAGCTGCTGGCCGCGCTGATGGCCTATCCGGGCGTCGAGCCGGACTGGCTATCGCCGAAAGCCGCGGACGCCCGGGCCGCGATGCCCGTCATCCCGCTGGGCCTCGTCAAGGACGGCCGGGTGCTCAATTACTTTTCCCTGGTCACGACCGTGGGCACGCCCCAGACCGTCGCCGCCCAGGAAATCCGCATCGAGTGCATGTTCCCCGCCGACGAGGCGACCGAGGCCTTGCATGCCGAATTGCTGGGCGAGGAAGCCTGAACGCGGGGACCGTTTCCCTACAACTCGACCTGCATCCCCATTTCCACCACGCGATTGGGCGGAATCTTGAAGAACTTGGTGCTGCGGGTGGAGTTGCGCGCCATGAAGGCGAACAGCGCGCGCCGCCAGCGCCGCATGGCCGGCCGCCGCGCCGACACCACCGTCTGGCGCGACAGATAGAAGGACGTGCGCATCGGCTCCAGGTCCAGCTCCGGATAGGACTCGGCGATTTCCCGCAGCACCTCCGGCACGTCCGGTTCTTCCTTGAAGCCGTAGGTCACCACCGCCTGCCAACTGGACGCGCTGAGCTTGGCCACCGTGAAGCGCTCCTCGGCCAGCACGTAGGGCACGTCGGCGCTGCGGATGGTGAAGAAGAGCACGTGGTCGTGCAGCACCTTGTTGTGCTTGAGGTTGTGCAGCAGCGCCGGCGGCACGTAGCCGGGGCTCATGGTCATGAAGATGGCCGTGCCGTGCACCCGCGCCGGCGGATAGGCCTCCAGTTGCTCCATGAATTCCTTCAGCGGCTGGCGGTCGCGCTGCTGCAGTTCGCTCAGCAGATAGCGGCCGCGCCGCCAGGTGATCATCAGCGTGAACACGACGATGCCGACCATCAGCGGCAGCCAGCCGCCTTCATGCACCTTCAAGGCATTGGCCGAGAACAGCAGCAGGTCGAAGATCAGCAGGAAGCCCAGCACCACCGACCACATGACGCGCTTGGCGCCGGCGTTCAGGCGCATGGTCAGCGAGAACATCAGCACCGAGGTGGTCAGCATCGTGCCCGTGACCGCGAAACCATAGGCGGCCGCCAGGTTGTCCGAGCTGCGGAACACCAGCACCAGCACGATCACCGCCGCCAGCAGCAGCGCGTTGACCTGCGGCAGGTAGATCTGGCCCTTCTCGATGGCGGACGTATGCAGGATCTCCATGCGCGGCCAATAGCCCAGTTGCACGGCCTGGCGCGTCATCGAATACGCGCCGGAGATCACCGCCTGCGATGCCACCACCGTGGCGACGGTGGCCAGCGCGACCAGGGGCGCCACGAACCAGTCCGGCGCCATCAGGAAGAAGGGGTTCTTGATCGCGCCCGGATCGCGCAGCAGCAAGGCGCCCTGGCCGAAATAGCACAGCGTCAGCGACGGCAGCACCATCCAGAACCACGCGCGGCGGATGGGGCTCCGGCCGAAGTGGCCCATGTCCGCGTAGAGCGCCTCGGCGCCGGTCAAGGCCAGCACCACGGAGCCCAGCAGCACGAAGCTGGCGCCCGGCGACTCGATGACGAAGCGCACGGCCCAGATCGGATCCAGCGCCTGCAGGATGGCGGGCGTCAGCCAGATCTGCCAGCCGCCGACCACCGCCAGGGTGCCGAACCACAGGGCCATGATGGGACCGAACAGCTTGCCCATGGTGCCCGTGCCGCGCGACTGGATGACGAACAGCGCGATCAGCACCACCATGGACAGGGGCACGACCCAGTGCTCGAAGCGGTGCGACACCACGCTGATCCCTTCCAGCGCGGACATCACCGAAATCGCCGGCGTGATCATGCTGTCGCCGTAGAACAGCGCGGCGCCGAAAATCGCCAGCATGATAAGGAAGGTGCGCAGGCGGCCGGTGCGGCCGCGGATGGCCAGCTCCAGCAGCGCCAGCGTGCCGCCCTCGCCGCGGTTGTCCGCGCGCAGCACCAGGGTCACGTACTTGAACGAGACCACCAGCATCAGCATCCAGAACAGGATGGAGAGCACGCCCAGGACGTGGCCGGGCTGCAGATCGCCGTAGCCCGTCAGGCAGGCCCGCAGGGTATACAGCGGGCTGGTGCCGATATCGCCGTACACCACGCCCAGCGCGCCCATGATCAAGGCGGCCTTGGAGGATGGCGCATGCGCCACGGGGCCCTTGCCGACGGTTGCGGTGCTTGAAGTCATACTTGTTTGTCGTGTCGGGTCAATTGCGCCCCCTTGCGCGGGCCGGGAAACACCACCGTCAGGCGGGTGCCCGGATACTCGGGCCGGCTGGTGAGCTTCCACCAGGCGCCGTGCGCGTGGGCGATCTCGCGCACGATGGCCAATCCCAGTCCGGAGCCGCCGGCCGTCGCCGAGGGCGAACGGTAGAAGGCCTCGAACACGCGGTCCCGGTCCTCGGCCGCGATGCCCGGCCCGTCGTCCATCACCGTCAGCGACGGCGGATTGCTGCCCACGTGCAGGGTAATGCAACCGCCGGGATTGCCGTAGCGCATGGCGTTGTCGATCAGGTTGCCCAGCAATTCGTCCAGCAGCAGGGGATCGGCGTCGATCCAGACCGGTTCGTCCGGCGCCACCAGGTCCAGTTGGACCTGGGCCGCCCGCGTGCGCGGTATCCATTCCGCGCCGCTGGCGCGCACCCAGTCGCACAGGTCGACCCGCTGGAAACTGTCCTGCGGCCGCGCGTTGGGATCGGCCCGCGCCAGCACCAGCAATTGCTGGCCCAGGCGGATCATGCGGTCGCTGACCGCCTTGATCCGCTCGGCGCGGGCGCGCACGTCGTCCGGCAAGGGCCGCGACAGCATCAATTCGGATTCCAGGCGCAGGCCGCTGAGCGGGGTGCGCAACTGATGCGCCGCGTGGCCGATGAAGCGCCGCTGGGCCGCCAGCGAGGAATCCAGGCGCGCCAGCAGGTCATTGGTGCGCAGCACCAGCGGCTCCATTTCCGCCGGCACGCCCGCCACTTCCAGCGGCTGCATGTCGTCGATGGAGCGCTGGCTGATCTCCTCGGACAGCAGGTTCACCGAACGCAGGCCGGAGCGCACGCCGTGCACCACCACCCAGGCGAACGCCACCATCAGGATGGCCTGGCCCAGCACCATCAGCCAGAAGAAGTCCTCCAGCATCCAGATGGCGAGATCGATCTTGTGGGTGATGACCCAGGTGGCCGCCAGGTCCAGCAGCACCAGGAGAAGAATGGCGGGCAGCAGGCGCACCACCAGATGACGGGCCAGCGAACCGGCCGGCAGCAGGCCGGGCCGGGCGATGGCATCGGCGGCGGCCGGCCGCGCCGGGGCATCCGGTCCGCTATTGCGCAGGGCGTGGGGGGCGACTGGTTCGGACCGTGTATCCACGCTCATGGTCTGGGGCGCCTCTTGCCGGCACAGCGTCCCGGCAGGGCGTCGAAAGAGGGCTCGAAGGAAGAAATGGCGTCGCTGGCCAAGCGGAGCAAGCGCCGCTCAGGCCGCGGGGGCCGCCGTTTCCACGTCCAACAGGTAGCCGAAGCCGCGCACCGTCTGGATGCTGGCGCCCGTGCCTTCCAGGCGCTTGCGCAGACGGTACACATAGACTTCGACCGCGTTTTCGCTGAAATCGGCGTCCCAGGCGGACAGCGAATTGACGATTTGCCGCTTGGTGACCACGCGGCCGACACGCGCCATCAGCATCTCCAGCACCGACAGCTCGCGCACGGACAGGGCCAGGCGCTCCCCGTTGACGCGCACCTCGCGGCCGACGGTGTCGAACACCAGCGGACCGACCTCGATCAGCGGCTGGGCCTGCCCGCTGCGCCGGCGGGCGAAGGCGCGCGCGCGCGCCGCCAGTTCCGGCAGGTCGAAAGGCTTGGTGACGTAGTCGTCGGCGCCGGCGTCCAGTCCCGCGACACGGTCTTCGATGCCGTCGCGCGCGGTGAGTATGAGGACGGGAACCTGATTGCCGTCCAGACGTAGCTGGCGCAGCACATCGAGGCCGCTCATGCCGGGCAGGTTGAGGTCCAGGACCAGCAGATCGTAGGGCTGTCCGGCCAAGGCGCCCAGCACCTTGTCGCCGTCGGTCAACCAGTCGACCGCATAACCCTGGTCCGCCAGGAATTCCTGGAGCGCGTGGCCCAGGGTGGTGTCATCTTCGATTACGAGTACTCGCATGGCGCGATTCTAGCGCGATCCAGCTTGCAGCGACATGACCTGTTCCGCCCGCCCGACAATTTTTTTGCCGCCGGGCCAGGGCTGCCTCCCGGGGCGGCGGGAAAACAGGAAGGCCCCGCGATCCTGCCGATCGCGGGGCCTTCCCGGGAAAACGCGGATACCGGCCTACCCGGCGCCCCGGGCGAGCCGCCATTTCGCGATACGGAATGGCTGAGCCGCCCCGGGGCCGGGCCGCCCCTACCCCCCTTTACTTCGCGGGGGCGGCGGCCGGCGCCGGCGGGATGGCCGCCTGGCCGGGCGCCGGGGTGGTGACGAAGCCGATGCGGCCCAAACCCGAGCGGCGCGCCGAGGCCATGACCTTGGCCAGAGTCTCGTAGCGGGTGTTCAGGTCGGCGCGGATGCGCACCTCGGGCTGCGGCTTCTTGCCGGCCTCGGCGGCGAAGCGCGCCTGCAGGTCGTCCAGGAAGACCGGCTTCTCGTCCCAGAACAACTGGCCCTTGCCGTCGATGGCCAGGTCGATCACCTTGGGATCTTCCGTGATCTGCTCGGCGCTGACCTGGGGCATGTTGATGCGGATGGAGTGCGCCAGCAGCGGCGCGGTGATGATGAAGATCACCAGCAGCACCAGCATCACGTCGATCAAGGGCACCATGTTGATTTCGGACATGGTGTGCCCGCCCCCGCCCTTGTTGTCGAAACCACCGAAGGCCATTTATTCGCTCCCGCGGGTTTGCGCGCCGGCGGGCAGGCCGGCCGAACGGCGCAGCGCGCGCACCTTGCCGTCGGACAGGGCCACTTGCTGGCCGGTCATCAGGAAGGCGAACAGGTCATGCGCATAGGCGTCCAGGCGCGACAGGAACACGCGGTTGTTGCGCACGAACATGTTGTAGGCCAGCACCGCGGGAATCGCCACCGCCAGGCCCAGGCCGGTCATGATCAGCGATTCGCCCACCGGGCCGGCGATGCGGTTGATGGTCACGCCATCGGACAGGCCGATGCCGACCAGCGCGTGGTACACGCCCCACACCGTGCCGAACAGGCCGACGAAAGGCGCGGTGGAGCCCACCGAGGCCATGACCGTCAGGCCGTTTTCCAGCTTGGCGGTTTCCTCGTCGATCACCTTGCGCATCGTGCGGGTGACGAATTCGCCGTTCGAGCCGGTTTCCTCCAGCTTGGTGGCGCCGTACTTGGCGTGGTGGGCGCGCGCATGCATGGCGTGGCTGGCTAGGTGCGAGAAGGGATCGCGCGCGCCGTGCGTGGCGATTTCGTTTTCCACCTGGTCCAGCGAGCTGGCGTTCCAGAACTTGTTGAGGAAGTCGCGCGAACGCTTGCGCACCAGCGCGTTGTTAATGACCTTGACGATGATCAGGTACCACGTGATCACCGACATCAGCAGCAGGATGACGAACAGCGCCTTGCCGACGCCGTCGGCCTGCGCGATGAAGTGCATGACGCCCATGTCGGGCGTGACGGGCGCCGGGGCCGGCAGCGCGGCGGCGGCCTGCTGGACGGTATTGGCCGCGGCCGGCAAGGCGCCGGCTCCCTGCGGCGCGACGCCCGGATCCGCCGGCGCGGCGGTGGTCGCCTGCGCCAACAGCATGGCGGCAAGGTCAAGAGCGTTGGACATGTCAGTTCCTCATGTTGAAATCGAACGGGATCCTGGCCTGCACGGTGTAGGCCACGCCGTTGCGCGTATACGGTTTGAAGTGGACCCGGCGCAGCGCGTCCAGCGCGGCCTGGTCCAGGCGCGAATAGCCGGACGACTGGACCACCGTCGCCTTTTCTATCGTGCCTTCGGTATTGATCACCACCAGCACCATGACCCGGCCTTCCTCGCGCAGGCGGCGCGAGGCTTCCGGATACACCGGCCGCGGGCCGCGTCCGTCATAGGCCACGTTGGAGACCAGCTCGGGCTGGTCCGGCGGCGGTCCCTGGGTCGGCGCCTGCGGCTTGCTGTCGCCCTGCGGCGTGCCCGAAGGCGGCGCGGGCGGCGGCGGGTTTTCCACCGGCTTGGGCGGCGGCTCCTCTTTCTTGGGCTGCGGCTTCGGCTGGGGCTTGGGCTTCGGTTTGGGTTTCGGCTTGGGCTTGGGCGCGGGCTCCGGCGGCTTCTCGATCACGGGCTCCGGCTCGGGCTCCGGTTCCGGCTTGACGTCGGGCGTGGGGTCCGGCTTGACGTCGGGCGGCGGTTCTTCCTCCGGCGGCGGAGGCGGCGGCTCTTCCACGGGGGGCTGCGGCGGCTCCGGCGTGGGATCGGCCTTGGCCATCTGCGGCACCGGCGCCTCGATGACGCTTACCATGATGGGCGCGTCCTGAGGCATATCCAGCTTCGTCTCGTCGCTGACGAACAGCGCGGCCGCGACCGCCGCATGCAGAATTGCCACCGCCACGCCCGCGCCGATGCGCAAGCCTGGAGAAATCGAGGAAGATGTTGACCAACCGCTTTTGACGCTAGGCATGAATCAGCCAGGGGACGATATCGCTATGCACACCCTGCGATGAAACGGAACGCGAAACGCGCACGCACGAGGACACAGGGCGAATGAAGCCCAAGAATATATCTTAAATAGGAATTATTCGCAAATCCGTTCAGATTATTCTTAAAACAATATCGCCCCCGCCTGATTCGTCCCCTTCTCGATTCCTCCATGAACGCCTTCGACTTCAGCCTGATCGACCGCCTGCCCTCCTACCCCGCCGGCGCCGGCCGCCTGCTGCTGAGCGCCCCGCCGGCGCACGGCCAGCCGCTGCTGCTCTTCGTGCACGGGGCGTATCACGGCGCCTGGTGCTATGCCAACTACCTGGCCTATTTCACCGGGCAGGACGTCGCCTGCGCCGCCCTGGACCTGCCCGGCCACGGCGGCCTGCCGCAGGACGCCAGTTTCCTGCACGCGGGCATCCGCGACCTGGCCGTCTCGGTGCAGCGCGCGGCCGAACGCCTGGAGGGGCCCGTCGTCCTGGTCGGCCACAGCATGGGCGCCCTGCCCGTGCTGGTCGCGGCCGCCGAAATGGCGCGCGCGCCGGCCGGGGTCGTGCTGCTGGCGCCCTCTCCGCCCGCCAACCTGCCGGGCGCGGCGGCCTTGCCGCCGGTGCCCGAGGACGTCCTGCGCGCGCCGCCGGGCGACAAGGAAATCCGCGAACGCTTCGCCGGCTGCGCGGCGGACGTGGACGTCAGCGCCATCCGCCTGCGCCTGTGCGCCGAAAGTCCCCAGGTGCTCAACGACCGCTACGCCCTGCGCGTGGCCGTCAACCCCTTCGCCATGCGCAGCCCCGGCCTGTGCGTGGAGGCGGGCCTGGACGATCCCGCGCGCCATCCCGCGGGACAGGACCGCGCGATCGCCGATTTCTTCGGCTTCGAACACCGGTTGCTGGCGGACCAGCCGCACGCCATGATGTACGGCGAGCGCTGGGAAAGCAGCGCGGAGGTATTGCTGGACTGGTACCGGCGCACCTACGACAGGCGGCGCGGCAACCCGCGTTGACGCGGGACCGCGACCCGCCGCGGCAACCATCGAATTTCCCGAGGAGACAGACACCATGCAAGCTTCGTTCATCGCCGCGCGCGCGGCCGCCCGCCTGTTGCTGGGCGCATCGGCCGCCCTGGCGGTCCTGCCCGGCGCCGCGCGCGCGGCCTGGCCGGAAAAACCCGTGACGATCATCGTGCCCTCGGCGGCGGGCGGCGCCGCCGACCTGACCGCCCGGACCTTCGCGCAGTTCCTCGGGGCCAAGACCGGCCAGAGCATCGTGGTCGAGGACCGCGCCGGCGCCGGCGGCATCGTGGGCACCAATGCCGCCAGGACGGCGCCGCACGACGGCTACACCTTCCTGCTGTCGACCAATTCCACCCATTCGGCCAACCAGTTCCTCTACAAGTCGCTGCCCTACGACGCGCAGAAGGATTTCCGCCAGGTGGGCATGTTCGGCACCTTCGGCACGGTGGCCATCGTGCGGCCGGACGCGCCCTACAAGACGGTGCCCGAGCTGGTGCAGTACGCGCGCGACCATCCCGGCAAGGTCTTCTTCGGCTACTACAGCTCCTCCTCCCAGGTGCCGCCGGAACTGTTCAAGGCGCGCGCCGGCATCAAGGTCGACGGCGCCGCGTACAAGAACATCACGCAGATCATCACCGACCTGCGCGGCCGGCAGATCGATTTCGCCTTCGTCGACTACCTGACCGCCATGGGCCAGATCGACGGCAAGAGCCTGCGCCCGCTGGCGGTGACGGGCGCCCAGCGCCACCCGAGCTGGCCGGACGTGCCGACCATGGATTCCTACTATCCGGGTTACGTGGTGGAAGGCTGGCTGGGGCTGTCGGCGCCGGCCGGCACGCCGGACGACGTCGTCCAGGCCATGAACGGCTACATCGCGCAGGCCTTGCAGGACCAGGCCACGGCCGACAGGCTGCGCGCCCTGGGCCTCATGCCCAAGGGGATGGACGTCAAGCAATTCGACGCGTTCGTGAAGGCGGACACCCAGCGCTGGAAGGAATGGGTGGGGGTGGCGGGCATCCAGCCGCAATGAGTCGGGCGCCTGCATAACGCACCTGCATGGCGCACCTGCATGGCGCACCGACGTGACGCGCCCACACGACGCTCCCCTATACCCCGCGGCGCCCGGCCCCGGGCGCCGCCGTCATCCCACTGTCATCGGCCGGTCATACCATTCTCGCACCCCCCAACGATAAGCAATTCCGAGAGGTAGACCCCATGAATACCGCAACCGAGAGCGCGGCCCTGCCGCCTTCTCACGGCGGCGTGCGCTCGCGCTTCGACCAGCGCACCGGCCCCACGACAGTGATCGTTTTCTTCGGCCTGCTGGCCATCGGCCTGTTCTACACCGGCTACAGCCTGTTCCACGACATGGACAACGCCCATGTCGATTTCATCTCCTGGCTCCCCTTCGTGCTGCTGGGCGTGGCCCTGCTGATCGCGCTGGGCTTCGAATTCGTCAACGGTTTCCATGACACGGCCAATGCCGTGGCCACGGTGATCTACACCAACTCCCTCGCGCCCAATTTCGCCGTCATGTGGTCGGGGCTGTTCAACTTCCTCGGCGTGCTGTTGTCCAGCGGCGCGGTGGCCTTCGGCATCATCTCCCTGCTGCCGGTCGAGCTCATCCTGCAGGTGGGCTCCAGCGCCGGCTTCGCCATGGTGTTCGCGCTGCTGATCGCCGCGATCATCTGGAACCTGGCGACCTGGTGGCTGGGCCTGCCGGCGTCGTCCTCGCACACGCTGATCGGCTCCATCATCGGCGTGGGCGTGGCCAATGCCATGATGCACGGCCGCGACGGCACCGCCGGCGTCGACTGGGCGCAGGCCAAGAGCGTCGGCCTCACGCTGCTGGTGTCGCCCATCGTCGGCTTCGTGTGCGCGGCGCTGCTGCTGGTCGTGCTGCGCACCTTCGTCAAGAACCGCGAGCTGTACCAGGAGCCCAAGGGCAACACCCCGCCGCCCTGGTGGATCCGCGGCCTGCTGATCCTCACCTGCACCGGCGTCTCCTTCGCCCACGGCTCGAACGACGGCCAGAAAGGCATGGGCCTGATCATGCTGATCCTGGTGGGCACCGTGCCCTTGACCTACGGCCTGAACCGCGCCATGCCGGTCGAGGAAATGAACCGCTTCGCCGCCGTGGCGCAGGCCACGCAAGCCTCCCTCATCCGCACCTCGCCCACCGCCGCGCCGGCCGATCCGCGCGCGACGTTGACGGCCTACATCCGCAGCAACGAAATCAATCCGGGCGTGGTCCCCTCGCTGGCGGCCCTGACCGGCTCCATCGGCGGCCAGGTGCGCCACTACGGCTCGCTCGCCGCCGTTCCCGCCGACGCCGTGGGCAACGTCCGCAACGACATGTACCTGGCCTCGGAGACCATCAACCGCATCAAGAAGAACGGCGGCGTCGCGTTCGACGCCGAGACGCAGTCCAACCTCGACGCCTTCAAGCGCTCGCTCGACGACTCGACCAAGTTCATCCCGCTGTGGGTGAAGGTGGCGGTGGCGATCGCGCTGGGCCTGGGCACCATGGTGGGCTGGAAGCGCATCGTCGTCACGGTCGGCGAAAAAATCGGCAAGACCCACCTGACCTATGCGCAGGGCGCGTCGGCCGAACTGGTCGCCATGGCCACCATCGGCGCCGCCGACATGTACGGCCTGCCCGTGTCCACCACCCACGTCCTGTCCTCCGGCGTGGCGGGCACCATGGCCGCCAACCGCTCCGGCCTGCAATGGAGCACGCTGCGCAACCTGGCGCTGGCCTGGGTCCTCACCCTGCCCGCCGCCATGCTGCTGTCGGGCGGACTGTACTGGGTGATGCGGCACGTGTTCTGAGCGGAACGGCCGCGCATGGCGCGGCGCCGTGACGCCATCCGATGACGGGCCGTCGCGCTTGCCGCGCGACGGCCCGTCGTCATTGATGAGGAGGATGCGTGGCGGCGCCGGGGCAGGCGACCGGACGCAGGCCTCGGCCGGGACCGGCCTTGCTTGCGGTCCCTTCGGGGCGTCCTATAATACTGTACATACATACAGCATTCAGGAACGGCATGGACGTCCTCACCAAGCTCGAAGTCCTGGCGGACGCCGCCAAGTACGACGCCTCCTGCGCCAGCAGCGGCGCCCCAAAGCGGGACTCCATCGGCCGCGCCGGGCTGGGCGCGAGCACCGGCGCGGGCATCTGCCACAGCTTCACGCCGGACGGCCGCTGCGTCTCGCTGCTGAAGATACTGCTGACCAACTTCTGCCTCTACGACTGCCAGTACTGCGTCAACCGCCGGTCCAGCAACGTGCCCCGCGCGCGCTTCGCGCCGCGCGAAGTCGTCGACCTGACGCTGGATTTCTACCGCCGCAACTACATCGACGGCCTGTTCCTCAGTTCCGGCATCATCCGCAGCGCGGACTACACCATGGAGCAACTGGTGCAGGTGGCGCGCTCGCTGCGCGAGGAACATCTCTTCCGCGGCTACATCCATCTGAAGACCATCCCCGACGCCGATCCCAGGCTCATCGCGCAGGCGGGCCAATACGCCGACCGGCTCAGCGTGAATATCGAACTGCCCACCGAAGGCGGCCTGGCGCGGCTGGCGCCGGAAAAGGACGCCCACACCATCAAGCGCGCGATGGGCGCGATACGGCTGGCGCGAGAGGAAGCCGAAGGCGAGGCGCGCGACGGCGCGAAACGATCGCTCGCCGCGCCAAGCAAGCCGGCGGCGCGCGCGCCCGCCGGGCAAAGCACGCAGATGATCGTCGGCGCCGACGACGCCAACGACCGCACCATCCTGCAGACCGCGCAGACCCTGTACGGCGCCTACCGGCTCAAGCGCGTCTACTATTCCGCCTTCAGCCCCATTCCCGACAGCCCGTCCAGCGTCCCGGCCCAGGCGCCGCCGCTGTTGCGCGAGCACCGGCTGTACCAGGCCGACTTCCTGATGCGCGGCTACGGCTTCCAGGCCGAGGAATTGTTCCAGGACGACGGCGACCTGCCCTTGGACATCGACCCCAAGCTCGGCTGGGCGCTGGCGCATCGCGAGGCGTTTCCGGTGGACCTGAACCGCGCCCCGCAGCGCCTCATCGCGCGCGTCCCCGGCATCGGCATGCGCAATGCCCAGCGCATCGTGGAGTTGCGCCGCCTGCGCGCCGTGCGTTACCAGGACCTGATCCGTTTGCGCTGCGCCATCGACAAGGCCAAGCCGTTCGTGGTGGTGCGCGACTACCGGCCGGCGACGGCGGAGTCTTCCTCCGAACAACTGCGGCGCGCGCTCGCGCCGCCGCCCGAACAACTCTCCCTGCTATGAGCGCCCGATGAACGCCAACGCCGCCGGCGCGCACAGGCTGCTGATCGACGGCAGCTACGTCAGTTGGCGCGAGCAGGCCCTGCGCGCCCTGGCCGCGCAGTGGGCGCCGGAAGACGTGCAGTGGCTCGCCGTGGAGGGAGGGGCCGCGCCCGGCGACGCGCAGATGACGCTGGACGGTTTCGTTGCGGCGGAAACGCCTCCTTCGTGCCGGGACGGAGGCGCCGGCGATTCACCGCCGGCGGGCGATACGGACGGGACGGGCACGGTTCATGCGGACGCCCCGCCCGTCATCCGCGTCTCCAGAACCTTCGCCGAGCTCATGCAAGACGCCGCCCTCTACCGTTCGCCGCGCCGTTGGGTTCACCTGTACCGCGCCCTCTGGCGCTGGCGCCACGACGACCGCGCGGTCGCGTCGCCGGCGGACGAGGACGGCGCCCGCCTGCACGCCATGGCCAAGGCCGTGCGGCGCGCCAAGCACGATATGATCGCCTACGTGCGCTTCCATCGGCGCGCGGCGGACGACGGCCCCGAATATCTGGCGTGGTACGAGCCCGAGCACGACGTCCTGCCTTGGGCCGCGGAGCACTTCGCGCGACGCATGGGCGCGTCCACCTGGTGCATCGCCACGCCGGCGGGCGCGGCATTCTGGGACGGCGCGTCCCTGCGATACTCCGCCGCCCCCGTCGACGGCGCGGCGGCGGCGCGCGCCGGGGCCGGCGCCGACGACATCGAGCCGCTATGGCTGGCCTACTACCGCAGCATCTTCAACCCCGCCCGCCTGAACGAAAGCGCCTTGCGCCTGCACATGCCCGTGCGTTTCTGGAAAGGGCTGCCGGAAGCCGCGCAGATTCCCGGCATGGTCGCCGCCGCCCGCAACGGCGCGCGCCGCGTCGGGCAGGCGCGGGACGTCGGCGGCATGGACGGCAAGCCGGTGGCGGTCGCGGCCCACCGCGCGCAGCCGCAACGCGATGCGCCCTCCTCGCTGGACCAGTGCCGACGCTGCGACCTCTGGCGCAATGCGACCCACGGCGTGCCCGGCAACGGTCCCGCGTCGGCCCGCATCATGCTCATCGGCGAACAGCCCGGCGACCAGGAAGACCTCGCGGGCAAGGCCTTCGTCGGCCCGGCCGGCCGCATCCTGGACGAAGCGCTGGCGCGCGCCGGCATCGCGCGGGACGAGGTCTACGTGACCAACGCGGTGAAGCACTTCAAATGGATCCCGCGCGGCAAGCGGCGCATGCACAAGACGCCCGCGCAGCGCGAAGTGGACGCCTGTCTCTACTGGCTGGACCAGGAACTGGACCGCATACGCCCGCCCGTCATCGTCACCCTGGGCGCCACCGCGCTGCGCGCCATGGTGCGGCGGCCGGTGCACATGCAGGACTACCTCGACCAGGCCGTCCGGCTGGGCGAAGCCTGGCTGGTCGCCACCTGGCATCCCTCCTATGCCCTGCGCGTCACCGGCGAAGCGGAGCGCGAACACGTCATCGCCGCCATCGCCGGCGCGCTCGCCCGCGCGCGCGAGCTGGCGTCCAAGGGGCAGCCGGATAGTTGACGGCATGCCCGGCCGATCGAAGGACAGGGGCGGGACCGCGCCGGACCTCACGGTTGAGAAATCGGACGAACTCGTCTAAGTTGCTTGCTGCCGCGGCGGCGCGCGCGACGGAGAAGAAGCGCACGACGGCCGCCGCCGCGAGGCATCCTGAGTTCATCCTGGGGAAACGATGCAAGACTTGACCGACTTGGCGCGCCTGATTGGCCTGGGGCTGGCGATCCTGCTGCCGCTGGCGAATCCGCTGACGTCCATGACGCTGCTGTTGTCGCTGGGCGAGCAGATACCCTATCTGGAGCGCCAGAAGCAGATCAAGCAAGGGGCCATCTACGTCGTGGCCATCATGCTGGTCACGTATTACGCGGGCGCGTGGATCATGGCGACCTTCGGGATCTCGATCCCCGGGCTGAGAATAGCGGGCGGCCTGATCGTCGCGGCGATCGGCTTCAACATGATGTTCCCCTCCTCCGCGGCCGAGGACATACCCGAAGCCGACAAGGTCGAGGCGGCCGTGCAACGCAACAGGCATATTCCCAACATCGCCTTCGTCCCCCTCGCGCTGCCCGGCACCGCCGGTCCGGGCACCATCGCCATGATCATCAGCGCGACGGCCACCCGGGATGGCGTGGTCACCGCCGCCACCGCGGCCTGGGTCGTGGCCGTGGCGCCCATCGTCGTCTTCGTGCTCCTGGGCCTGTTGTTCTGGGTATGCCTGCGCTTCGCGGGACCGCTGGTTCGCATCATCGGACACGGCGGCGTCGAGGCGATCTCCCGGGTGATGGGTTTCCTCCTGATATGCATGGGCGTGCAGTTCGTCATCAACGGCGTGCTGGAAATCATCAGCCAGCACCACGCCTGACCGGGGCCGCGCGGGGCCGGGCCGGCTTCACCCCATCCATCCGGCCGCTCAATCGTAGCCGTACAAGCGCCGGGGGTTGTCGACCAGGACGCGATCGAGCGCGGCGGGATCGTCCGAGTACAGCGGCAGCAGGTCCACCAGCTTGCCGTCGTCGGGCACCTCGCGCACGTTGGGATGCGGCCAGTCGGTGCCCCACACGATGCGGTCCGGCGCGACGTCCAGCATGCGGCGGACGAAAGGCGCGGCGTCCGCGTAAGGCCGGTCCTGCCGCGACAAGGCCGCGGAGATGCGCTCCGGTCCGCTGATCTTCAGCCATGCGCGCGGGTGGCGCAGCACGTCGAGCAGGTCCGCGAGGGGTTGCTGGTCCAGGCCGTCGGCCACCATCGTGCGTCCCATGTGATCGATGACGAAAGGCACCGGCAGCGATTCGAGGAAGCCTCGCAGCGCGCCCAGGTGGGCGGCGGTGACGTGCAACTGCACGTGCCAGCCCAGCGGCGCGATGCGCTCGGCGACCGCCCGCACCTTGTCCGTGTCCGCGGACTGCCCCAGGTGCGGCATGAAGTTGTAGCGGACCCCGCGCACGCCCTGTTCGTGCAATTGCTCCAGCCTGCGCGGCGATACGTCGTCCTCGACCAGGGCCACGCCGCGGTAGCGCCGCGGCGCGCGCGCGATGGCGTCCAGCATGGCGCTGTTGTCGGTGCCGTGCACGGTGGCCTGCACCAGGACCGCCCGGTCCACGCCCAGCAGGCGGTGCAAGGCTTCGAGCCGTTCGATGGGCGCGTCCGGCGGATCGTAGGCGCGCGCGGGATCCAGGGGAAAGCGCGCGGCGGGACCGTAGACGTGCACGTGCGTGTCGCACGCATTGCGCGGCAGGACGAACGCCGGGCGGCTGGGGTGGGGATGCGGCGGCGGCACGCGCTTCATACTGTCTCGCTCTCTTCTTGTCCATCGCGGCCGGACATTCCTGGAGCGGGTCCGGCGCCCGGCCCCAAGTATCGCCGCCGCGCCGCCGGCCGGGGTTGCCTTGCGGCCCTCGCGCCGTTCTATTTCGCTTATGTACCGCCCCTTATGTACCGCCTTTATATACGACCTTTATGAACCGCCCGCCCGGCGGCGGGCCCGCCGCGGCACCCGCGCGCCGGTCCGCGCATCCATCGATACCGCCAGGCGCCTGACCTCGTCGAGCAAGGCCTGCGCGCCCGGCTGGAGCTGCGCGCCCGTGCGCAAGGTGACGCCGATGTGGCGCTGCATGCCGTCCAGCGGGAACTTGAGCGCCGCCAGGCCGCCGGCCTCGAATTCGTAGTAAAGCTGGTGGACCGACAAGGCGGTCAGCATGTCCGAATGCAGGAGCAGGCCGCGCAGCAGCGCCAGGTCGGCGGTCTCGACCGAAGGGACCAGGGGCGGCCTGCCCTTGGCGATGAAGAACGCGTCGAGCTGGTCGCGCAAGGGCGTGGACGCCCGCGACAACACCCACGGATAGGCCCGCAGATCGTCGAAGCCCACCGCGCGCTTGCGCGCCAGCGGATGGCCGGCGCGCGCGATCAGCACGATGTCCTCGTGCAGGAGCACCTCCGTGGTCAGGGCGGCGTCCTGCAAGGGGCGCAAGGCGCCCACGATGAAGTCCACGTCCGCGCTCAGCAGCCCCGCGCACAAATCGCCGTAAGGGCTCTCCAGCGTGCGTATGCGCAATCCGGGATGGCGCGCGAGCACGCCGGCGATCGCCGCCGGCAGCACCATGGTGCGGATCAAGGGCAGCGCGCCGACGGTGACGATGCCTTGGAGCACGCCTTGCAAGGCGGCGACGTCGGCCTGGATGTTCCGCAGCTCCGCCAGCACCCGCTTGAAGCGCACCACCCAGCGCGCGCCCGCCTGCGTCGGCACCATGCCGCGCGGCGTGCGCTGGAACAGCGGCTGGCCCAGCGTTTCCTCCAGGCCGGAGATGGAGGCGCTGATGGCCGGCTGCGTCAGCCCGGCAAGGTGGGCGACCGTCGACATGTGGTGCACGTCTGCCAGCAAGGCCGCGTGCATCAGGCGGCGCGTGTGAAACAGCGAAGCGGCCGTGCCCGCGCCGGCCGTCCCGCCTCCGCGGGCGCGCCGCAGCGCGAGCGCTTCCTCGTGCACCGCGGCAAGCTCGGCGGCGATGTGCGACGCGCGCACGCGCACCGCCTCGCCCGCCGCCGTCAGCAGCATGCCCGTGCCCTTGCGCTCGAACAGCCTGACGCCCAGGCTGTCCTCGAAGCGATTGACCGCGCGCGTCACCGCGGAAGACGCGCGAAACAGCGCCTCCGCCGTGCTGCGCACCCCGCCGGTGGCGGCCACGGTATTGAAGACGTGGAGATGATGCAGGCTGAGACGGCCCGCCGGATCGCCATGGGCGCCGGGACGTTGTTCGACCGAGGGATGAGCAGAAGCCATAAACATATTAGAACGCCCTCCCCCATACAAGGCAACCCGTATGCGCCGCCGCGGAACCATACTGCGCTCAAACATAGAACGAGAGCGGAGACAATGAGCGCTGGACAAGACAAGGCCAGGGAAAGCCAAAGGCAGCAGGCCGTGCCCTGCATGCTGATGCGGGGCGGCACCTCGCGCGGCCCCTTTTTCAAGGCGGCGGACCTGCCAGCGGACATCGCCGCGCGCGACGCCGTCCTGCTCGCCGCCATGGGTTCGCCCGACGCGCGCCAGATCGACGGCCTGGGCGGCGCCCACCCGCTGACCAGCAAGGTCGGCATCGTCGGCCCCGGCGCCGCGCCCGGCGTGGACCTGGAGTTCCTGTTCGCGCAGGTGTCGATCGCGCAGGCCAAGGTGGACACCACGCCGAACTGCGGCAACATGCTGGCCGCCGCCGTCCCCTTCGCGCTGGAAACCGGCCTGCTGCAAGCCCGCGGTGAAAGCAGCACCTTCCGGGTCCTGGCCTTGAACACCGGCATGCAATGCGATATCACCGTGCAGACGCCCGACGGCAGGGTCCGCTACGACGGCGACGCCCGCATCGACGGCGTGCCCGGCACCGCCGCACCCGTCTACATCGATTTCCTCGATACGGCGGGGTCGGTATGCAGCGGCCTGTTACCCACGGGCCGGCCGCTTGACCGCATCGAAGACGACGGCGCGGGCAGCCTGGAAATCACCTGTATCGACAACGGCATGCCCATGGTGCTGATGCGCGCGGCCGACCTCGGCCGCAGCGGCTATGAGACGGTTGCCGAGCTGAATGCCGACGCCGATCTCAAGCGCCGCGTCGAAGCCATCCGCCTGCGGGCCGCGCGGCTCATGGGCCTGGGCGACGTCAGCGAAAAACCCTATCCCAAGATGTGCCTGGTCGCGCCGCCGCGGGCGGGCGGCGCGATTTCCACGCGCTGCTTCATTCCCCATGTCTGCCACGACGCCATCGGCGTGCTGGCCGCGGTGACCGTGGCCACCGCCTGCGTGCTGGAGGAATCCGTCGCGGCGGGCGTGGCACGGCTCGAACCGGGCCTGCGCAAGCAGGTGTCGGTGGAACACCCGTCGGGCGAATTCAGCGTCGGCTTGGAACTGGATCCCGCCGATGCGCGCAAGGTCCTGCGCGCCGCCCTGTTGCGCACGGCTCGCCTGATCATGCGCGGGGAAGTGCAACTGTCGGCGCGGGTGCCGGCGGCCCATGCCGCCACTTCCTGATCCATCCGGCGACGCTCGCCGCCCCCGGCTCACGCGGCGAGCACGACCCCGGCCCCGGACCCGTTCACGACATCCTGGAGAACACTTTGATCATAGACTGCCACGGCCACTACACCACCGCGCCGAAGGCGCTGGAGGACTGGCGCAACCGGCAGATCGCCGGCCTCAAGGACCCCGCGTCCGCGCCCCGCGCGGCCGACCTGCGCATCGGCGACGATGAAATCCGCGCATCCATCGCCGCCAACCAGTTGCGCCTGATGCGCGAACGCGGCAGCGACCTGACCATCTTCTCGCCGCGCGCCAGTTTCATGGCCCACCACGTCGGCGACCTGCAGACCAGCCTGGCCTGGGCGGCGATCTGCAATGAACTCTGCCATCGCGTCGCCGCGCTGTTTCCCGACCACTTCATCGGCGCGGCGATGCTGCCGCAATCGCCGGGCGCGCCCATCGCCACCTCCCTCCCGGAGCTGGAGCGCTGCGTGAAGGAGTACGGCTTCGTCGCCATCAACCTGAACCCCGACCCTTCCGGCGGCCACTGGACCTCGCCGCCCCTGGGCGACCGCTACTGGTATCCGCTGTACGAAAAAATGGTGGAGTACGGCGTGCCCGCCATGATCCACGTCAGCACCAGTTGCAACGCCTGCTTCCATACGACGGGCGCGCACTACCTGAACGCCGACACCACGGCCTTCATGCAATGCCTGACCTCGGACCTGTTCAAGGACTTCCCGGACCTGAAATTCATCATCCCGCACGGCGGCGGCGCGGTGCCCTACCACTGGGGCCGCTTCCGCGGGCTGGCGCAGGAAATGAAGAAGCCGCCGTTGAACGAATCGCTGCTGAACAACATCTTCTTCGACACCTGCGTCTACCACCAGCCCGGCATCGACCTGCTGGCGCAGGTCATCCCCGTGCGCAACGTGCTGTTCGCCAGCGAAATGATAGGCGCCGTGCGTGGCATCGATCCCACCACCGGCTTTCACTACGACGATACGCGGCGCTACATCGACGCGGCGCCGCATCTCACCGACGCCGACCGGCGCCTGATCTACGAAGGCAACGCGCGGCGCGTCTACCCGCGCCTGGACGCCGCGCTCAAGGCCAGAGGCAGATAACGCCCACCGAAGCACCGAAGCACCGGCACACCCGCACACGCCGGAACGACAAAGGAAGAGACAATGAAAACATCCCGCCGCGAATTCGTCCTCGGCGCGGCCGGCGCCTTGGCCGCCGCCCTGCTGCCCCCCCTGGCCCGGGCCGCCGGCTTCCCCGACCGCCCGCTACGCCTGATCGTCCCCTTCGCCCCGGGCGGCAACGTCGACGCCACCGCGCGCGTGGTCGGCGCGGGGCTGACGCAAGCCCTGGGCGTGTCGGCCGTGGTGGAAAACAAGCCCGGCGCGGGTGGCAGCATCGGCGCGGACATGGTCGCGCGCGCGCCCGCCGACGGCTACACGCTGCTGGTCGGGTCCAACGGTCCCCTGACGGTCAATCCCTTCATCCAGGCCCGCCTGCCGTACGACCCGCTGCGCGACTTCGCGCCGGTCGCCCTGTTCGGCTACGTGCCGCACGTGATCGTGGTCAATCCCTCGATACCCGCGCACACCCTGGCCGAGCTCGTCGCCCTGTCCAGGCAGCGGCGCATCAACACCGGCACCTCCGGCATCGGCAGCGCCACGCACCTGAGCCTGATGCGCCTGAACGCGCTGTCCGGCGCCAAACTGGTCCACGTGCCCTATCGGGGCGGCGGCGCGCTGATCCCGGACCTGCTGGGCGGCAGCCTGGACGCCACCATGACGGAATTCTCCACCGTGCTCCCGCTGCTGCGCGCCGGCAAGGTCCGCGTCATCGCCGTCGCGGCCAGGCAGCGCATGGCGCTGGCGCCCGCCATTCCCTCCTTCATCGAGGCGGGCGTGCCCGACTTCGTCGCCTCCAGCTACGTCGGCCTGCTGGCGCCCGCGAAGACGCCGGAGCCGGTGGTCGCGTCCTTGCAGCAAGGCGTATCGGCCAGCCTCGCCAGCGCCGCCGTCGCCGGCAAGCTCGCCGACCTCGGCGTGGTCGTCGCGTCCGGGCAGCAGAGAACCGCCGGCGGCTTCGGCGAATTCCTGCGCGCCGAATACGAAAACGCCAGGCAGGCGGTGGCGCTCGCGGGCATCAAGCCCGAGTGATCCGCCGCGCCCATGAATCGACGATGAACGCCGTGAAAACGCTTGGCAAACTCTACGTCCAGGTGCTCATCGCCATCGCCCTGGCCATCGTGTTCGGACTGCTCTCGCCGCGCCACGCGGTGCAGATGAAGCCCCTGGGCGAAGGCTTCATCGCCCTGCTGAAAATGATGCTGGGGCCGATCATCTTCTGCACGGTCGTGCACGGCGTCGGGCACGTCAAGGACTTTCGCCGGCTGGGCCGGCTCGGCGTGAAGACGCTGCTTTATTTCGAGGTCGTCAGCACCCTGGCCATGCTGGTGGGTTTCATCGTCGTCAACGTCCTGCGCCCGGGCGACGGCCTGCATGCCTCGGCCCTGGACGCGGCGGGGGCGGGACACGCCACGGACAGCATCCTGAAGGCGAGCAGCGCGGACTTCTCGTTGACGCACTTCCTGCTATCCATCATCCCGCGCACGCTGTTCTCGGCCTTCACGTCGGGCGACATCCTGCCGGTGCTGTTCGTTTCCCTGCTGGTCGGCGCCGCGCTGAGCCTGGCCGGCAAGCCCGACTGGATCGCCTACAAGCTGCTCGACGAGGCGCAGGCCATCGTCTTCCGGATACTCGGCTTCATCATGCGCCTGTCGCCCCTCGGCGCCTTCGGCGCCATGGCCGCCGCCGTCGGCAGCTATGGCGGCGCGACGCTGCTGTACCTGCTGCGCTACATCCTCACCTATTACGCCAGCGCCGTGATCTTCATCCTGCTGGTCCTGGGGTCGGTGGCCGCCCTCGCCGGCCTGTCCATCTTCCGCATCCTCTCGGTGATCAAGGACGAGGCCGTCATCGCCATGGGCACGGCCGCCAGCGAAGCCGCGTTTCCGCGCCTGGTGGCCAAGCTGGGCCAGGCGGGCTGCGACGAGGCCGTGGTCGGCTTCGTGCTGCCGGCGGGCTACAGCTTCAACATCGACGGCGCCTGCCTCTACATGGCCTGCGGCGTCGGCTTCATTGCGCAGGCCACCGACACGCCGCTGCCGCTGTCGCAGCAACTGGCCCTGCTGGCGGTGATGCTGGTGACGTCCAAGGGTGGCGCCGGCGCGGCAGGCGGCGCCCTGGTCAAGCTGACGGCCACGCTGCAGTCGACGCGCGCGCTGCCGCTGAGCGGCGTGGGCCTGCTGTTCGGCATCGACCGCATCCTCGCCATCGCCACCTCGACCACCAACGTGATCGGCAACAGCGTGGCGGTGTTCGTGCTGTCCAGATGGGAAGGCATGTTCGACCGCCGCCGCTTCGACGCCTACGGGCGCGAGGAAGGCCCCTCGCCCGCGTCGCCCACGCCACCCGAGCCGGCGCCGGCCCAGGCGCGCGCCATCGAAGCGCCCGCCGGCGACCGCCTGACCTGATTCCCATCCGTCTCATCCCGCATTCCGGAGAACCCTCATGCAACGACACCCCTCGAACGCCGCGCACGCCATCGCCATCATCGGTTTCGGCGAGGTCGGCCCCATCCTCGCGCAAGCGCTCGTCGAGCAAGGCTGCGCGGTGACGGCCTACGACACCAAGCTCGGCCACGCCGCCACGCGGGCGCAGATCCAGGCGCGCGCCGAACGCAGCGGCGCCCGGCTCGCCGACACGCTGGCCGGCGCGCTGGCGGACGCGCAATGGGTGCTGTCGGCGGTCACCGCCAGCCAGGCCGAAGCCGTGGCGACGGCGGCCGCCCCGCTCATGAAGCCGGGCCAGACTTTCATCGACCTGAACTCCGTATCGCCCAAGGTCAAGCAGCGCAATTGCGCGCACATCGAACGCGCCGGCGCCGACTATGTCGAAGCGGCCGTCATGGCGCCGGTGCCGCCGCAAGGCATACGCGTGCCCATGCTGCTGGGCGGCCGCCGCGCGCGCGCGATCTCCGAAGAACTCAACGCGCTGGGCCTGCGCACGCAGGCCGTCGCCGACGACGTCGGCCTGGCCTCGGCCATCAAGCTCTGCCGCAGCATCATGATCAAGGGCACCGAAGCGCTGTGCGTGCAATCCATGCTCGCGGCCCGCCATTTCGGCGTCGACGACCACGTGCTGGCCTCGCTCGCCGCGACCTTCCCGGGCGTGGGCTGGGACCAGGGCTACGAGGCATACCTGATCGGCCGCGTCGCCGAACATGGGCAGCGCCGTTCGGAAGAAATGCGCGAAGCCGCCGCGATGCTGGGCGAGCTCGGCATGGACGGCAGCCTGGCCACCGCCATCGCCGACGTGCAGGAAAAGCTGGCGCGCAAGGGCCTGTCGCTGCGCGGCGACCTGGACGAACAGGGCCGGCTGCCCGAGTGGCGCACGCTGCTGGCGAACGCCGATATCGGGTGAGCGAAACCCGCCGGGGAATCCACGGCAAGGCCGGCATGGCGATCCTTGTATCATCGGAAGATGAATCGGCACGAGGAATCGGCAATGTCGCCCATGACTTTCGAAGGATTGGTTTTCCGTGGCTTTCGCGACAGCGACGCAACAGAGTACGCCAGCGCGGTGCGCGCCTCCGTCGACACGGTAGGACGATGGATGTCGTGGTGCACGCCCGCGTTTTCCGAACGCGATGCGCTCGCCTGGTTCAAGGAATGCCGCGCCAGCAGGCGAGCCAGGACAGGATACGAGGTGGGCGTGTTTTCACAGGAAACGGGCGAACTCCTCGGCGGCGCGGGGCTCAACGCGATCAATCGCCAGAATCTCTTCTGCAACCTGGGATACTGGGTAAAACAGTCGGCCCAGCGGCAGCACGTCGCGCTGCGCACGGTGCGGGCCCTGGTGCCCTACGCGTTCAATACGCTGGGCATGCAACGCGTCGAAATCGTGATCGCCGCGGGCAACGCGGCAAGCGAGGCCGTGGCCCGCAAATATGGCGCGGAATTCGAAGGCGTGGCGCGCAATCGCATCCAGTTGCATGGGGCGCCGGTTCCCGCGTTGATGTTCTCGATCGTGCCCTGATCCGATTCACGCGCGGCGGCGCCCCTTGCCGCCGGAAGCCCCCGCGTCCCGCGTGGCCGCGGAGGCGCGGGGCGCGACATTCGCCGCCGGCTTACTGCATCGTCACGCCGGACTGCTTGATCAACTGCTCGGTGCGGGGAATTTCGCTCTTGATGTAGGCGGCGAACTCCGCGCGCGTGCCGCCCTGGGGCTCGGCGCCCGCCTCGGCCAGCTTGTCGCGCAGCTTGGGATCGGCCAGCGCCTTGTTCACGGCCGCATTCAGCTTGTCGACGATGGCCTGCGGGGTGCCGTGCGGCGCCACCAGGCCATACCACGGGGCGATGTCGTAGCCGGGATAGCCCTGCTCGGCGATGGTCGGGATGTTGGGCGCCAGCGCCGAACGCTTGCTGTTGGACATGCCCAGCGCCACCAGCGCGCCGCTCTTGACCTGCGGCAGGCCCGTCATGATGGTGTCGAAGTACATCGTCACCTGCCCGCCCAGCAAGGCGGGAATGGCCTCGCCCGCGCCCTTGTAGGGAACGTGCACCAGCTCGATGCCCGCCGTCTTCTTCAGCAGTTCGCCCGCCAGGTGCGAGGTGGTGCCGGTGCCGAAGGACGCATAGGTCAGCACGCCCGGATGAGCCTTGGCGTAGGCGACCATTTCCGGCAAGGTCTTGAAGGGCTGGTTGGGCGTGGTCAGCAGCACGTTCGGCGTGATGGCGACCATGGAGATCAGCTCGAACTTGTCCGGGTCGTAGCTGAGGTTCTTCTGCATGAAGCGGTTGGTGACCAGCGCCGCCGGCCCGCCCATCAACAGCGTGTAGCCGTCGGCTTCCGCGCGCGCCACCACCGTCGAGCCGATGGCCGCCGCCGCGCCGGGACGCGCCTCCACCACGAAGGACTGGCCCAGCTCGGTGGACAGGGCCGCGCCCAATTGGCGCGAGATCAGGTCCGTCGCCGACCCCGCCTGGAACGGCACGACGATCTTGACGGGACGCTGCGGCCAGGAGGCGGCGTCTTCCGCATGGGCGGCGCCGGTGGCGGCGACGGCCAGCGCGCCCAGGCCCAGCAAGGATTTGAGAATACGGTTCATGCGTTCCCCTTGGTTCGGATCGATGGAAGGCGCGGCCCGTGTCCGAATCGGGCCGGCGCGAAGCCGCCATTTAAAGCGTCATTGCGGCGGCGCACCATAGGGGTTTGCATTAGTGGATAATTGGATCCAATTTTTTATATGCTCACGCCTGCGGGTGGAAAAGGTATCCTCACCGCCGGCGGTCACGATGACGCCGCACCCGAACCAGGACGACGGCGGCATGGCGTACAACAAGGTGGCGGTTTCCGCCGAAGAAGAAGCCTATCAATATGTCCAACAGGAAATCCGCCTGGGACGGCTGCTGCCCGGCCAACGCGTCGTCACCGAGACCATCGCCGCGCGCATCGGCACCAGCCGCATGCCGGTGCGGGGCGCCCTGCGCCGCCTGGCGTCCGAAGGCCTGCTGGACATCCGCGCCAACCGCGGCGCGGTGGTGCGCAGCCTGAACGCGCAGGAGTTGCGCGAGGTCTTCGAGATCCGTTCCGTGCTGGAGGGGCTGGCGGTGCGCAATGCCGTGCGCAACATGGAGCCGGGCCACCTGCGCAGGCTGGCGGGCATGATCGACCATATCGAACGGGGCAGCGGCGATTACCTGGACTGGACGACCTCGCACCGCGAATTCCACGAGTACCTCTGCGGCTTCTGCGGACAACCGCGCCTGCTGGCGCAATTGGCCGACCTGCATTCCGTGATGGAGCCGTACATGCGCATGTGGGCCACGCAGCCCGGCCGGGTCCCGCGCATGCGCGAGGCGCACGAAGAACTGGTCACGGCCTTGCAGACGGGCGATCCCGATCTCTGCGAGGCGACGATGCGCCGGCACGTGATGAATACCGTCGACGCCCTGCTGCCCTACCTGCCGGCATGACGCGAGCAAGGACAAGGGCAACGGTTCAGGAGACCGCTTTGTAACGAGGGAGGTGTGGTGGGTGCTACAGGGGTCGAACCTGTGACCTACGCCTTGTAAGGGCGCCGCTCTACCAACTGAGCTAAGCACCCGGATCCGTGCGGGATGCAATGCGATGCTTGCACTGCTGCACGACTGCGCGGGTAGCCACGCCTTGATTTCGATGTCGCGCCGGGGACGCAGGCGCTGGGTCGAACAAGAAGAGGCGCATTATATCTGCCCGCGTCGGCCACTGCAAACCGCGCGCCGCGGCATATCAGGACCTGAATGAGCTATATGACCTGGATGGTCCAAATGGTCTGAATGGCCTGGAATAGCTCACATGCCCCGGACGGCCCGAATGGTCCCGACGGCCCGAATGGTCCCACGGCTCAAATGAAAATGGCGAGCATCTTATTGCTCGCCATTGTGCCGTCTCGATGACGGCGTCCTTCAGGACCTTCCAGAGGACTCAGTTCACGGCGTCCTTCAGGGCCTTGCCCGGACGGAACTTCGGCACCTTGCCCTTCTTGATCTTGATCGCTTCACCCGTGCGCGGGTTGCGGCCCGTGCGAGCGGCGCGCGTGGTCACGGCGAAAGTGCCGAAACCGACCAGCGTGACCGTGCCACCCTTCTTCAGCGTGCCCTTGACGGCGCCGATCAGCGCATCCAAGGCACGACCGGCGGCGGCCTTCGAAATGTCGGCCTTGCCGGCGATGTGGTCGATGAGCTCAGTCTTATTCATTCAGTTCTACCCCTCACAGGTAAATAGAAGTCCACCGGCCTGCGGCTGGCAATGCGGCCGGCAAAACATTCGAACGGGTTTCTTCAAGCGAGTTTGCACTGCAAAGCACTACATTCAGTGCCACGCCGCCTGGTCTGCACGCGCTGATCAACCGCAAAGGGAGCGCCGACGGCGTAGAGGCGTATTAGGCCTCGCTGCGCATGGACTGTCAAGGGTGATCACCCCTCAAAAGCCGCGTCGTTACTAGGTTTGCCGGGCATTCATTGACGTCGCGACATCCTTGTGCCTAATACATACAAGTGATTACTTCAGACAGCCGCGCAGGGCCTGGTCGAAGTCGCCCAGCAGATCCTCTTCGTCCTCGATGCCGACGGAGATCCGCAGGAAGCTGTCGGCGATGCCCATTTGCGCGCGGCGCGCCGGACCCATTTCGTAATAGATCGTGTGCGCGGCCGGCAAGGCCAGCGTGCGGGTGTCGCCCAGGTGCGTCGCCAGGATCACCACGTCGAGCCGGTTCAGGAAGTCGAAACAATCGATGCCGTCGACCAGCTCCACGCCCATCAATGCGCCGTAGTGGCCGCCGAACAGATCCTTGGCGCGCGCATGCTGGGGATGATCTTCCAGGCCCGGGTAGTACACCTTGGAAACGCCGTCGTGGGCTTGCAGGAAACGCGCCAGCGCCAGCGCGTTGTCGCAATGCTTGCGCATGCGCAGCGCCAGCGTCTCGGCGCCCATCGCGATGCGGTGGGCGGGCTCGGCCGCCAGCGTCCCGCCCATGTCGCGCAGGCCCTTCTTCTTGATCTGCAACAAACCCCAGCTCGTCGGCGCGCCCTTCTTGTAGGCGTCGTGGATGGCCGGGTATTGCGACCAGTCATAAAGGCCGGTGTCCGTCACCGTACCGCCCAGCGCATTGCCATGGCCGCCGATGTATTTCGACAGCGAGTTCATCACCAGCGAAGCGCCGGCGTCGATGCCGCGGAACAGCCAGGGCGAGGTCAGGGTATTGTCGATGACGTAGACCAGGCCGTGCTGCTTGCACAACGCGCCGATGCCGCGCAGGTCCGCCACCTGGGTGCCGGGATTCGCCACGGTCTCGGTAAAGACCATGCGGGTATTGGGCCGCAGCGCGGCGCGCACCTGCTCGACGTCGGTGGCGTCGACGAAGCTCACTTCCACGCCCAGCGCGGCCATGGTGCCCAGCAGGCTGGTCGTATTGCCGAAGACGAACTGGCTGGAAACCAGATGGTCGCCGGCGCGCAGCAAGGTGCCGAAGATGGCCGACAGCGCCGCCATGCCGGTGGCGAAGCTGACCGTGGAGACGCCGCCTTCCATGCCGGTGATCTTGGCCTCGAGCGCCGTGGTCGTCGGCGTGCCCTGGCGCGCATAGGTAAAGCCCGCCTTGCCCTGGAACACCGCGGCCAGCTCGCGCGCGTCTTCGTAACCGTATTCCGATGCGGTGTGCATGGGCTTGTGCACGGCGCCGTGTTCGATGGGGCTGCGTCGGTCGGAATGCAGGATGGAAGTGGTGAAGCCGTTCTTTTTCATGGTGCGGTATGGGACGGTAGCTGCGGGGGGAATGGCCACGGAGGCCGAAGACAGCGGCCAGGGCGGCGCGCGGAAGAACCGCGGCCCGGAAAGGCCTAGGCATTCTACCGCCGACGCCGCCTTCCCGTCGCCTGCCGCGCCGCGCGCGCCGGCGGGCGTCGTGGCGGCCGGATCAATTGCCGGTGCGGAACATGGCCTGCAACGCCAGGTCGCGCGTGGCCGGCGGCTGCTTGAGCAAGGTTTCGTAGAAGGCGATATTGGCGTCGCAGCGCAGGCTGTCGCGGTCCGCCTGGGCCTGCTGCCCGCCCTTGTCTTCGTCCTGCTCGTCCGCAAGCGCGGCGCGCAGCGGCGGCGGCATGGTGCCCACGACGGCGCTCAAGGCCTGATGCGCTTTCCGGACGTCGGGCGGCGGCGTGGTGGTCGGCGGCGCGGCCAGCAGTTGCGTCACCACGGTCATTTCCTCTTGCATGATGGCCGGCGGCAGCGCCCGCGTGATGTCCAGCGTGCCTTCCGACGCCTGGATGCACGCCCGCGGGCTGACGGCGCGGGCCGCGTTCAATTCCGTCAGCACCAGGCGGGCGAAGCGCGCGAGCCCCGGCGTGTCCGTCTCGCGCAGCAAGGCCGGCAGGGTCGAAGCCACCACGCCGCGCATCGCCGTCATGATCTCGCCGTCGTTGCCGCCGCGCTGCTGCACGGCCCACCCCTGGTCCACGGCCTTGTCGATGGTGCCCGGGAAGCGCCGCTCATAGGCCATGAAGATGGGCTCGCGCCGCGTGGACTGCAGCAGGCCGTCCCGGTCCTTGAAAAAGGCGAGACGGCTGGCTTCGCTGCCCAGCGACACGCGCGTCACCACCTTGGCGTCGGCCAACTGCTGCTCGGTCGGATACCAGACCGATTCGCTCGGCGTCTTCTCGACCTGCTTGATGAACCAGTCGGGCAGCCCGGCTTCGCGATAGCGTTTCATCATGTCCTCGCTGGCGAGGAGGCCGATGGTCTGCCCGCCGAACGGCGAATACGGGCGATGGAATCCGATGCGCGCATTGGGCGTGGCCGCGCGCTCGCGGCCGGCCAGGAAGGCATAGGTGCATGCGCTGGCGCAATACTCGTCGACGTAGGTGTCCAGGCCCCGCGCGCGCACCAGGTTGGCGAGCAGTTCGCCTTCCTGCAACCGTCCCCCCGGCGAAGTCAGCACCAGCGTCCTGGCTTGCGGCGCCGTATCGAGCGCCTGGCGCACACGCTCGGCCGCGCCCTGGTGCAGGAAACCGGTGAGGATCACGGACTTGCCGTCCGGCGATGCCGCGACGGCCAGGTCGCCGCCCAGCACGTCCTTGCCGATGGCCAGCATGGCCAGGTCCTTGAGCGGCCCCAGCGGCGCCGTGGTCACGATTTCCAGCGTGGTCCAGGCCAGGCACACCAGCATGACCTGCACCGCGACGGCCCGCTTCCTGGCCCGGCCGGCCGCGAGACGGATATCGGCGCAACGCCACAGGCCCACGACCCACCAGACCAGTCCGAGCAAGGCGAGCGCCAGGGCGACCACGCTTTCCAGGGACAGCAATTGCAGGGAGGAATGGCCCTTCAGCCTCAGGGAGAGATAGCCGTGCGCGAACAGGAACAGCAGGCCGAACACGACGCCGTTGATCCAGAACGTCAGCCACAACGGCAACTGGCCGCGCCAATGACGCAGGAAGTAATTGCCGCGCCGGGGCGGGACCGGCATGGCGTCCGAGATGGCGGGCGCGCCAGTCTCGGTCACCGCCGGCGTCGGCGCGCCTGTCTCATCGACCGGCGCCGGATGCGCGACCTGCTGCGTCCGGAGGCCGGCACGGCGCAATGCCCAGGTATTGAAGACCCCCAGCACGCCGCACACGACCACGAAGGCCAACCCCACCCAGGACGTGATTTTCGCCGCGGCCTGCGGCGAAAGCAGCAGCACCACGCAGTCCAGGAGAACGAACATCGTCACCGCCAGATTGGCGGCCACGGCGGCCCTTCGCAAGCCGGGCCGCGCGGCGGGACGCAATCCCGCCCACGCGGTGAGCGCCGCCAGTCCGCAGAACACCGCGTCGCTCATCGAATTCCAGGCCTGGCCACCCCGCAGGGACACCCAGATCGAAAGCGCCACCATGAAAACCAGATTCAGCGCATCGAGGCGCCGCATGAGACGGACAAACCGGGATTCCAGCATGCTGTGCTGCCTGTTCTTGTGATTTCTTACAGGGGAGCTTACCGCAATGCCTGACTGCGATGTCTTACCGTAATGTCATATCCGTAACGTCATATCCGTAACGCCCTGCCGGAGCGCCCCTGCCGCGATGCGATGCCGCATCGCCTTATCCCTATCGCGCCCCGAGGGACCGGCCCGCCGGCCGCAGTCCCCTACTTCGCGCCGCGCTGCCGCACCGATTCGTAGAGGCACACGGCGCTCGCCACGCTGACGTTCAGGCTCTCCACCGAACCCAGCATGGGAATGTGCACCAACTGATCGCAGGTCTCGCGGGTCAGCCGGCGCATGCCTTCGCCTTCGGCGCCCATCACCCAGGCCATGGATTGCCGGGCGTCGACGGCATGCATCGGCTCGCCGGCCTGGTCGTCGGTGCCCACCAGCCAGACGCCGCGGTCCTTCAGGCCGCGCATGGTGCGCGCCAGGTTCGTGACCATCAGGTAGGGCACGGTATCGGCGGCGCCGCAGGCGACGCGCTGCACGGTCGTGTTCAGGCCGACGGCGCGGTCGCGCGGCGCGATCACCGCATGCACGCCCGCCGCGTCGGCGGTGCGCAGGCAGGCGCCGAGGTTGTGCGGATCGGTCACGCCGTCGAGGATCAGCAGCAGCGCCGGCCCTTCGATCACATCCAGCACCTCGTCGACGTCGACCGCCAACTGGCGTTGTTCGGCCAGCGCCACCACGCCCTGGTGCCGGGTGCCGCGCGCCAGGCCTTCCAGCCGGTCCACGGCCACCGGGTGCACCTTGCAGCCCGCGTTGCCGGCCTGCTCGATCAGCGCGGCCATGCGCTTGTCGCGGCGGTTGGCCTCGACGTAGATATCCTTGATGGAATCCGGCGCGTGGCGCAGACGCGCCACCACTGCGTGAAACCCCGCGAGAACCTGGGTTGACGCCATATACGAACCTCTCGAAAAAATGTCTTTGTGCCGCTTGGCGACCGCCGCTTCCGACGGCTGCCGCCCGCGCCGCAAGAAAAGCTTTCCGCCCTGGCGGAAATTCAGTCTTGCCCTTGCGCGCCCCGCAAGACGGGGGGCGCATTATTCATCATTTGGCCGGGGACGCCTAGTTGGGGACGCCCAGTCGGGGACGCCCGGTCGGGGGCGCCCAGGCGCGAGCGGCCAGGCGTGGGGCGACGCGCCCCCTTACGCCCGAGCGCGCTCAAGCCCCGCCTGCCTCAACGCCGCTTGCGCGCCGCCGACGCCGGCCGCGCGGCCGCCTGGCTGGCCTTCTTGGCCTCGGCGCGCCGCACCTTGGCGGTCTGGCCCTTCAATGCCGCGGGCTTGGTGCCGGCCGCCTTCTTGATGCGGCGCGGCGGCTCTTCCGGCCCGCGCGCGGCGGCCTTGCGCAAGGAATCGAAGCTGGTGCCCTTGACCAGGCGGAACTCGATGCGGCGCGCCTCCAGGTCGACGCGCGCCACCTGCACCTGGACCTTGTCGGTCAGGCGATAGCGCATGCCGGTCCGCTCGCCGCGCAGCTCGTGCAATGCATCGTTGAACTGGAAGTACTCACCGCCCAGTTCGGAGACGTGCACCAGGCCTTCGACGTGCAGCGTATCCAGCGTCACGAAAATGCCGAAGCTGGCCACGCCGGTGACCGTCCCGCTGAAGTCCTCGCCCACGCGTTCCTTGACGAACCAGCACTTGAGCCAGGCCTCGACGTCGCGCGAGGCTTCGTCCGCGCGGCGCTCGGTGGCCGAAAGAAGCAGCCCCAGCTTCTCCCAGATGGCGTGTTCCTGTTCCTTGTGCGAGCGCCCCACCGCCACCGGCTGGTCCTCCAGCGTGGGCACGTAGCGCTTGCCTTCCAGCAGGCTCTTGATGACGCGGTGCGTCAGCAGGTCCGGGTAGCGCCGGATCGGCGACGTAAAGTGCGTGTAGGCCGGATAGGCCAGGCCGAAGTGGCCGACGTTGTCGGGGCTGTACATCGCCTGCTGCATGGAGCGCAGGCACATGGTCTGCAACAGCGGATAGTCCGGCCGCGCCCGCACGCTATCGAGGAATTCGCCGTAGTCCTTGGCCGTCGGCTCGTCGCCGCCGCCCAGCGACAGGCCCATGGTGCGCAGGAATTCGCGCAGCGACTGCAGGCGGTCGAAGGTCGGCCCTTCGTGGATGCGGTACAGGCCGGGATGCTTGCTGCGCGCCATGAAATCCGCGGCGCAGGTATTGGCCGCCAGCATGCATTCCTCGATCAGCTTGTGGGCGTCGTTGCGCACCACGCCGACGATCTGCTCGATGCGCCCCAGCTCGTTGCAGACGATCTTGGTCTCGACGGTATCGAAATCGATGGCGCCGCGCTTGCGGCGCGCCTGCGCCAGCAACTGGAACAGCTCGTACAGATGCTGGACCTGCGGCATGACCGCGCGCATGGCCTGCGCCGTCGGCCCCGTGGGCTGCTGCAAGGCGGCCCACACGTTGGTGTAGGTCGTGCGCGCATGCGAATGCATGACGGCGTTGTAGAACTGGTAGGCCGTGACCGTGCCGGCCTTGGCCCCGGTGGCGGGGATGACCATGTCGCACACCAGCACCAGGCGGTCCACATTGGGATTGAGCGAACACAATCCATTGGACAGCGATTCCGGCAGCATGGGGATGACCCGGCGCGGGAAGTAGACGCTGGTGCCGCGTTCGACGGCGTCGTCGTCCAGGGCGTCGTTGGGCGTGACGTAATGGCTGACGTCGGCGATGGCCACCAGCAGGCGCCAGGCCGGGCGCTTGCGCTGCCCCGCCCCCAGCTCCACCGGCTCGCAGTAGACGGCGTCGTCGAAGTCGCGCGCGTCCTCGCCGTCGATGGTGATCAGCGGCACGTCGCGCAGGTCGATGCGGTCTTTCAGGTCGCTCTTGCGCACCACCTCGGGCAGGCGCGCGGCCTGCTTGCGCGCGGGCTCCGAGAACTCGACGGGCACGTCGAACTTGCGCACGGCGATCTCGATTTCCATGCCCGGATCGTCGATCTCGCCCAGCACCTCGTCGACGCGGCCCAGCGGCTGCGTGTGGCGGGTCGGCTGCTCCATGATCTGCACCGACACCACCTGCCCGTGCTGCGCCCCATTGGTGTCGCCGGGCGGAATCAGGATGTCGTGCTTGATGCGCTGGTCCTCGGGCACCACGATGGACAGGCCGTGTTCATGCAAAAAGCGGCCCACCAGCTTGTTGGTGCGCCGCTCGATGACTTCGACGATGACCCCTTCCGGCTTGCCGCGATACTCGCCGCCCGGCTTGACCAGGACGCGGTCGCCGTGCAGCACCTTGAGCATTTCGCGCGGCGACAGGAAGATGTCCGGACCGCCGTCGTCGCGCAGCAGGAAACCGAAGCCGTCCCGATGCCCCTGGACGCGGCCCGGCACGAAGTCCAGCTTGGTGGCCAGCAGCAGCACGCCCTTGCGATTCGGCAGCAATTGGCCATCGCGTTCCATGGCGCCCAGGCGCCGTTCGAAACCCACCAGGGTGGAGTCGCGCTCGACGCCCATGCGTTCGGCCAGCTCGGAGGGCGACAAGGGGCTGCCCGCGGAACGCAGGGCGCGCAGTATCGCTTCGCGGCTGGGAACATCCGGATCGAAGTCGGGGGGCGCCTGTGGCACGACAGCAGGTCTGTTCTTGTTATTGGAGTCGTTGCTTGATCGTTTTGCCAAAGCTAAAAATCCTGTTTATAATGCGCAGCTTCTGTGGCTCGCCCACTGGATGTGCTGCAAAGCGGTATTCTAACTAAATACGGCTTTAAATAGTGCCCAGGTGGCGGAATTGGTAGACGCGCATGGTTCAGGTCCATGTGCCGCAAGGTGTGGAGGTTCGAGTCCTCTCCTGGGCACCACGGAATATAGAAACCCCCGTTGGCGGAAACGCCTGCGGGGGTTTCGCTTTTGGCGGGGTTTCGCGTACGGCAGGTTTCGCTTTTCTGCCGCGAGACCCGACCTTGCCGTCCAACCGCTTACCCGCGAGAAGACGGCAGGAGAAATCGTCGCCTGCAATCGCCGCCGGCCGGGTTGGCATAAAAAAGTTGTGTCGAACTTGCACAGCTTTAAAAAAGTGTGCATAATTCAATTCTTCGCTGAACGACGCGCAAGCAACGAGATAGCGATAGTGCCCAGGTGGCGGAATTGGTAGACGCGCATGGTTCAGGTCCATGTGCCGCAAGGTGTGGAGGTTCGAGTCCTCTCCTGGGCACCATAGTTTTCCGCAAGCAGTACACGGTAGTAATAAGCAGAGACCCAAGCAGAGACCCCGTAAACCATGCGTTTCCGGGGTTTTTTGTCGCCGGGCCGCCCCAAGGCAAAAAAGCCCCCTTGGGGGGCAGCAAGCGGCGATAGCCGCGCGGCGTGGGGGCTTTTTTGTTTGGCGAACGCCGCCGCTATACCAGCCGCAACCGCATGGCCACGTGAGGGATGCCGGCATCCTGGAAGGTGTCGCCGAAGGCGACGAAGCCCTGCGCTTCGTAGAAGCCGGTGGCGTGGACCTGCGCGTTGAGCAGCAGCTCCCCGTGCCCGGCGTCGCGCCCCATTTCGATCAACGCGCCCAGAATGGCGCCGCCGACACCGGCGCCGCGGGCGCGCTTGTGCACGGCCATGCGGCCGATATGGCCGTCGGGCAGCAGGCGGCCCGTGCCGAGCGGCGCGTCGTCCGGACCATAGGCGACGACGTGCACGCAACGCGCGTCCTCGTCGTCCATCTCCAGCTCGGGCGGCACGCCCTGCTCCTCCACGAAGACCGCCTGGCGCACCGACGAGGCATCGCGCGCGAGGCCGGCCCAGTCGCCGATTTCGATGCGTAGCGGGATTTCCTTCATGGTCGCGTCCTTCCTTGCTTATTTATGTCGATGTCAGGCGCCATTCTGACAGGCCCGCGCGACGCGAGCCAAGTCCCGGGCGCGCGGCCCGCATCGCCGCCGCCCTGCAAGTAGAATGTGCAGCTTTCGCCCACGACACACATTCCATGCTGGCCGTCATCAATGCCACCCTGCCCGTCTTCGCACTGATCCTGGCGGGCTGGCTGTCCGCGCGCCGGCAGCTCCTGGGCCCCGCCGGCGGCGACGTCCTCAACCGCTTCGTCATCTACCTGGCGCTGCCCGCGCTGCTCTTTCACGCCATGACGCAAGTGCAGCCCGAGCAATTGGCGCATGGCGGCTACGTGCTGTCGGTGATCGCCGGCATCGTGGTTCCCTTCGCCATCGCCTTTTGCGTGAAGCGCCCGCGCGACGCGCGCCGCACCGACGTGGCCATCGAGGCCCTGGCCAATGCCTACGCCAATTCCGGCTTCATGGGCATTCCCCTCTGCCTGGTCGTGCTGGGCCCCGAGAGCCTGGCGCCCGCCATCATCGCCGTGCTGATGACGGCCTGCGTCCTGTTCGGCGTCACCATCACCCTCATCGAATTCGACCAGCACCAGGGCCAGCACCCGCTGCGCACCGTCCTGAAGACCGGCCGCGCCCTCCTGCGCAATCCGCTGCTCATCGCGCCGGTGCTGGGGCTGGCCTGGAGCTTCACCGGCCTGCAACTGCCGCAGGCGGCGGACCGCTTCATCGTGCTCCTGGGCAACGCCGCCAGCCCTTGCGCGCTGGTCGCCATCGGCCTGTTCCTGGCGCAGGCCGGCGCGGGCGGGGCGCCGGCGACGGTGGCGCGCATCGTGTTCGCCAAGCTCGCCGTGCAGCCCGTGGTGACGGCCGTCCTGGTCCTGTACGTCTTCGACATGCCGCCCGTCTGGGCGTGGACGGCCATACTCATGGGCGCCCTGCCGATCGGCACCGGTCCCTTCATGCTGGCGCAGATGTACCGCCGCGACGCGCAGGCGGCGTCGCGCGCCATCCTGGTGTCCACGGTCATTTCGGTGCTGACGATTTCCCTGCTGATCGCGCTGATCCAGCATCAGGGCATGCTGCGGCCATAACGTCTTTCACGTCTTCACGTCTTTCGCGCCTTTCCTTTTCCCTCGCCCCCCACCCACACCCCATGCTCGCCCTCGCCATCTTCATCGCTACCCTGGCGCTCGTCGTCATCCAGCCGCGCGGCCTGGGCGTGGGCTGGAGCGCCAGCGCCGGCGCCATCGTCGCGCTGCTGCTGGGCGTGGTGCACCTGGCCGACGTGGTCGCCGTCTGGCGCATCGTATGGAACGCCACCGCCACCTTCATCGCCATCATCGTCACCAGCCTGATCCTGGACGAGGCCGGCTTCTTCAAATGGTGCGCGCTGCACGTGGCGCGCTGGGGGCGCGGCCACGGCCTGCGCCTGTTCACGCTGATCGTGCTGCTCGGCGCGGCGGTGACCGCCCTGTTCGCCAACGACGGCGCGGCCCTCATCCTCACGCCCATCGTCATGGAAATGCTGCTGGCGCTGGGCCTGTCGCGTCCGGCCATGCTGGCCTTCGTGATGGCCGCCGGCTTCATCGCCGACACGGGCAGCCTGCCGCTGATCGTCTCCAATCTCGTGAACATCGTGTCGGCGGACTACTTCCACATCGGCTTCGAGCGCTATGCCGCCGTCATGGTGCCGGTCAATTTCATGGCGGTGGCGGCCTCGCTGGGCATGCTGCTGCTGGTATTCCGCCGCGACATCCCCAAGACCTACGAGGACGGCAACCTGCCGGACCCGGCCAGCGCCATCCGCGATCCCCTCACCTTCAAGGCCGGCTGGATCGTGCTGACGCTGTTGCTCGCCGGCTTCTTCCTGCTGGAGCCCCTGGGCGTGCCGGTCTGCGCGATCGCCGCCGCCGGCGCGCTGGGCCTGCTGCTGGTGGCCGGACGCTCGCACATCGTGGGCACGCGCCGCATCATGAAGCATGCCCCCTGGAACATCGTCGTCTTCTCGCTGGGCATGTACCTGGTGGTCTACGGCCTGCGCAATGCCGGCCTGACCGAGTACCTGGCGCGCTTCCTGGCCTGGTGCGCCCAGGGCGGCGTGTGGGGCGCCGCGTTCGGCGCGGGCGGCGCGGCGGCCCTGCTGTCCTCCGTCATGAACAACCTGCCCGCCGTGCTGGTCGGCGCCTTGTCCATCGCCGACGCGCACGTCAGCGGGGCGGTCAAGGATGCCATGATCTACGCCAACGTCATCGGCAGCGACCTCGGCCCCAAGATCACGCCCATCGGCAGCCTGGCGACCCTGCTGTGGCTGCACGTCCTGGCGCGCAAGGGCCTGGCCATCGGATGGGGCTATTACTTCCGTATCGGCATCGCGCTGACCCTGCCCGTGCTGGCGGCGACCCTGGCCGCGCTGGCGTGGCGGCTGTCGTAGAGGGCCACGCCGGGGCGGCGGCCATCGTCCCCGCCGGCACGGCATAGGGCACGGAACAGGGCCCGAACCGCGGCGCGGCACACGGCGGCCTATCTATATATCTAAAAGAAATTAAAAAATGACTATCAATTTCTTTTATTAATTTTGAATTCCCACTACATTGCCGGTTTTCTCCCCCGGTTTCATGCGGGCGCCGCGCGAAGGTCCACGCCGACGCGCCTCCCGCCGACTCCCCCACTTCCCCCATCATGTCCGCCAACGCCTCCTCCCTGGATTTCGCCCCGGCCGTCCCGCCCGTGCGCACGAACCGCGCGCCGCTCTGGCTTTCCCTCCTGCTGCTGCTCGCCGGCGTTTTCTACTTCAATGACCTGGCCGGCTGGCGCCAGGCGGCGCTCTGGATCGTCGGCGCGCTGCTCGGCGTCACGCTGTATCACGCCTCCTTCGGCTTCACCCAGGCCTGGCGCGTCTTCGTCTCCGACCGCCGCGCCGCCGGCCTGCGCGCGCAGATGCTGATGCTGGGCGTCGGCGTGCTGCTGTTCTTCCCCGTCCTCTCGCAGGGCACGCTGTTCGGCCATTCCGTCGTCGGCCTGGTCTCGCCGGCCGGCGTCTCGGTGCTGCTGGGCGCCTTCCTGTTCGGCATCGGCATGCAACTGGGCGGCGGCTGCGCGTCCGGCACCCTGTTCGCGGTCGGCGGCGGCAACACCCGCATGGTGGTGACGCTGCTGTTCTTCGTGATCGGTTCGGTCCTCGGGACCTACTTCTTCCCGTGGTGGTCGGCCCTGCCCGCCATCAAGCCGACGTCCATGGTGCTGGCCTGGGGTCCCCTGCCCGCCATCGCGGCCAACCTCGCGGTGTTCGCCCTGATCGCCTGGATCGCCACCCGCCTCGAACGCCGCCGCCACGGCGCCGTGGTGTCCTTCGCCAGCCGCACGGCGCGGCCCGCCAGCCTGCTGCGCGGCCCCTGGCCGCTGGTGTGGGGCGGCATCGCCCTGGTCGTGTTGAACTTCGCCACCCTGGCGCTTTCCGGCCGCCCCTGGGGCATCACCTCGGCCTTCGCGCTGTGGGGCGCCAAGGCGGTGGCCGCCTTCGGCGTCGACGTCGGTAGCTGGGCCTACTGGGTCAAGCAGCAAAAGGCCCTGGCCGCGCCGGTGGGCATGGACGTCACCAGCGTCATGGACATCGGCCTGATGCTGGGCGCATTGGCCGCCGCGTCGGTCGCGGGCAAGTTCGCCCCCGTGTGGAAACTGCCGCTGCGTTCGCTGCTGGGCGCCATCGTCGGCGGCCTCCTGCTGGGCTTCGGCGCCCGCATGGCCTACGGCTGCAACATCGGCGCGTACTTCAGCGGCATCGTGTCGGGCAGCCTGCACGCCTGGCTGTGGCTGCCGGCCGCCTTCGCGGGCAGCGCCCTGGGCGTGCACCTGCGCCCGTGGTTCGGCCTGAACGTGGAAAAGTCCGCCGCGCCGACGGTCTGCTGATCATCCCACGCCTTGCCGCGGCCTTCCCGGCCGCGGCACTCCTGCCACGCGGTCACTTGCCCTCCCGGCGCAAACAGGAACATCCCCGCCGTCCGGGGAAAACAGACCGCCGCCTCCCCCCGTATTTCCCGTCATTGCTTTCTGGTATGGTTGCCGGCGACACATGAACGGCCGCGCGCCGGCCCGGGTTCCGGAGATCCGCCTATGCATTGGTTGGCAATACGCTTTTCGACACTGGCCCTGGTGGCGCTCGGCTTCGTCGTCACCGCAATCCTGTCCGTCACGGACTCGGCCTGGTGGCTGTGGGCCGCGGCGCCCCTGCTGGCCCTGCTCTGCCTGGGCGTCTACGACCTGATCCAGACCCGCCACGCGATCCGCCGCAACTATCCCATCCTCGGCAACCTGCGCTTCCTCTTCGAAGCCATCCGCCCGGAAATCCGCCAGTACTTCCTCGAAGACGACACCCAGGCCGCGCCCTTCTCGCGCGCCCAGCGCTCCATCGTCTACCAGCGCGCGAAGAAGGAAATAGACAAGCGCCCCTTCGGCACGCAGAAAGACGTCTACGACGACCGCTACGAATGGATCAACCATTCGCTGGCGCCAGCCCACGTGGCCGACAGCGACTTCCGCATCACGGTCGGCGGCCCGGACTGCACTCAGCCCTATTCGCTGTCCGCCTTCAATATTTCCGCGATGAGCTTCGGCGCCCTGTCCGCCAATGCCGTCCTGGCCCTGAACGAGGGCGCGCGCCTGGGCAACTTCGCGCACGACACCGGCGAAGGCGGCATCAGCAGCTACCATCGCAAACCGGGCGGCGCGCTGATCTGGAATATCGGCTCGGGCTACTTCGGCTGCCGGGACGAGCAAGGCCATTTCTCGCCCGAGGCCTTCGTCCGCAATGCCTGTACGCCGCAGGTGAAGATGATAGAAATCAAGCTGTCGCAAGGCGCCAAGCCCGGCCACGGCGGCATCCTGCCCGGCGCCAAGGTCACGCCGGAAATCGCCGCCGCGCGCGGCGTGGCCGTCGGCCAGGACTGCAATTCGCCCGCCGGCCACAGCGCCTTCGACAGCCCCATCGGCCTGATGCATTTCGTCGCCCGCCTGCGCGAGCTGTCCGAGGGCAAGCCGGTGGGATTCAAGATGTGCGTGGGCCATCCGTGGGAATGGTTCGCCATCGTCAAGGCCATGCTCGAAACCGGGATCACGCCCGACTTCATCGTGGTCGACGGCGCCGAGGGCGGCACCGGCGCGGCGCCGGTGGAATTCGTCGACCACGTGGGCACGCCCTTGCGGGAAGCGCTGCGCCTGGTCCACAACACGCTGGTCGGCGTCAACCTGCGCGAACGCATCCGCATCGGCGCGTCGGGCAAGATCATCACCGCCTTCGACATGGCGCGCGCCATGGCCATGGGCGCCGACTGGTGCAATGCCGCGCGCGGCTTCATGTTCGCGGTCGGCTGCATCCAGGCGCAGGCCTGCCACACCGACAAGTGCCCCACCGGCGTGACCACCCAGGATCCCCTGCGCCAGCGCGCGCTGGTGGTGCCGGACAAGGCGCGCCGCGTCGCCAACTTCCACGACAACACCCTGCACGCCCTGGCCGAGCTGCTGGGCGCCGCCGGCCTCACCCACCCCAGCGAACTGCGGCCGCACCACATCGCGCGCCGCATCTCGCCGTCCGAGGTGCGCCTGCTGTCCTCGCTCTTCCCCGAGCTGGCGCCGGGCGAATTGCTGGAAGGCAAGTTTCGCCACCAGGTCTTCGAAGTCAACTGGGCCATGGCGCGCGCGGACTCCTTCCAGCCCGCGCGGGACATCACCGCCAGCATCGCACGCGAATCGCAGCCGCCCGAGCCCGTGCCGGCCTGATCGCGCGCCGGCTCGCGCGGGCTCTTGCCGCTCATGCGCCGCGGACGTTCATGCCACCCATGAAACCGGCGCATGCGCGCGCGGCGCCGGCCTCCTTCAGCCGCGCCGCCCCAGCTCCCGAAAGCGTTCGCCCAGGAAATCGACGAAGCTGCGCACCCGCGACACCATCTGGTGCCGCGGGTGGTACACCGCATAGATATCCGCCTCCGGCGTGGCGTAGTTCGGCAGCACCGGCACCAGCCGGCCGCTGGCCAGGTAGCGCTGGATGTCCCACTCCGCCCGCATGACGATGCCGTGCCCGTCCAGGGCCCAACTGACGGCGATCTCCCCGTCGTTGGTCGTGAGATTGCCGCGCACGCGCACCGTCTCCGCGCGCGGCGCGGCGCCGCCGGCCCTGGCGCGCGCGCGCCGCGCCGGCGTCAGGCGCCACACGCCGTAGGCGTCGCTGCCCTGCCGGATGCCGATGCAGTTGTGCCGCGCCAGGTCGGACGGCGTCTGCGGCACGCCATGCTCGCGCAGATACCTGGGCGAGGCGCACAACAGGCGCCGGTTGGGCGCCAGCGACCGGGCCACGCAGCGCGCGTCGGGCGGCGCGCCGAAACGCACGCAGACGTCGAAGGCGTCGTCCACCAGGGCCGGCGGGTCGGCCGACAACTGCAACTGCACCTCGACTTCCGGGTAGCGCTTGCTGTAGTCGGAGATGACGGGCGCCACGTGCATGCGCCCGAAGCCCAGCGTGGCGTTGACCCGCAGCAGGCCGCTCGGCCTGTCCTTGGCCCGCCCCAGCAACTGCCGCAGATCGTCGATCTCGCCCAGGATGGCGCGCGACCGTTCCAGCAGCACCTCGCCTTCGGGCGTCACGCCGCTGCGGCGCGTGGTCCGCACCAGCAAGGGCAGGCCCAGCCGGTTTTCCATCAGGGCCAGGCGCTTGCTCACGGCGGCGGTGGTGATGCCCAGGTCGCGCGCCGCCGCGCTGAGGCTGCCGGCCGTCGCCACCGCCACGAAAAATCCCAGGTCCGCGGGCTGGATTCCGGCGCCATGATTCATGGATGTCTCCGAACGATCGTCGACTTGGATCGTCGACTTCAGATTGTCAACTTCAGGTTAATGATGGTTCAACTTTAGCCCCGTCCGTAAACGCCGTCCACGCGACAGAATCGAGGCCGGTCATTCATCGGGAGCTGAACATGAAGACGTACAAGATCGCCACCATCCCCGGCGACGGCATCGGCAAGGAAGTCGTGCCCGCCGGGCGCATCGTCATGGAGGCGGTGGCCGCCACGCAGGGCGGCCTGCGCTTCGAATTCGAGGATTTCGACTGGGGCGGCGACTACTATCGCAAGCATGGCGTGATGATGCCGGAAGACGGCCTGGACGCCCTGCGCGGCAAGGACGCCATCCTGTTCGGCTCGGCGGGCGACGCCGATATCCCGGACCACGTCACCCTGTGGGGCCTGCGCCTGAAAATCTGCCAGGGCCTGGACCAATACGCCAACGTGCGTCCCACCCGCATCCTGCCGGGCATCGACGGTCCCTTGAAGCGCTGCGCGCCGGAGGACCTGGACTGGGTCATCGTGCGCGAGAACTCCGAAGGCGAGTATTCGGGCGTGGGGGGCCGCGTCCACCAGGGCCATCCCATCGAAGCCGCCACCGACGTTTCCATCATGACGCGGGTCGGCGTCGAACGCATCCTGCGCTTCGCCTTCCGCCTGGCGCAATCGCGGCCGCGCAAGCAGTTGACGGTGATCACCAAGTCCAACGCCCAGCGCCACGCCATGGTGATGTGGGACGAAGTCGCCGCGCAGGTCGCGCGCGAATTCCCCGACGTCGCCTGGGACAAGGAACTGGTCGACGCCGCCACGGCGCGCATGGTCAACCGCCCGCGCACCCTGGACACCATCGTGGCCACCAACCTGCACGCCGACATCCTCAGCGACCTGGCGGCGGCGCTGGCCGGCAGCCTGGGCATCGCGCCCACCGGCAACATCGACCCGGAACGGCGCTATCCCTCCATGTTCGAGCCCATCCACGGCTCGGCCTTCGACATCATGGGCAAGGGCTGGGCCAATCCCGTGGGCACGTTCTGGTCGGTGGTCATGCTGCTGGAACACCTGGGCGAGACCGCCGCCGCGCGCCGCGTCATGGCCGCCATCGAGGCCGTCACCGCCAACCCCGCCCTGCACACCCGCGACCTCGGCGGCCAGGCCGGCACCGACGACGTCACCCGCGCCGTCTGCGCGCACCTGGCGCAAAACGACGCCGCGCGCGCCGCCTGAAGAACCGGACGAAAACCGGACCAAAGCCGGACCAAAGCGGCCAGAACCAGCCGAACCCCCGGCGTCCCGCATCGGACGCCGGATAACGATAACGAGGAGACCCCGATGCGCCTGTCCCTACCCCTATCCCTGTTCCGGCGGACCTGCGCCGTCGCCCTGCTGGGCGCAAGCCTGGCCGGCGGCGCGGCCGGCGCGGCCGGCCAGGCCGATTGGCCCACGCACCCCATCACCCTGATCGTGCCCTTCCCGACCGGCGGCACCACCGACGTGCTGGCGCGCGCCCTGGGCGACGAATTGTCCCGCAAGCTGGGACAGCCCGTCATCGTCGAGAACCGGCCCGGCGCGGGCGCCACCATCGGGGCGGACTACGTCGCCAAGTCCAAACCGGATGGCTACACCCTGCTGATGGGTGCCGTCCACCACACCATCGCCACCAGCGTCTACAAGTCGCTGGGCTACGACTTCCAGAAGGACCTGGCGCCGATCGCCCCCATCGCCATGGTGCCCAACGTCCTGACCGTCAACCCGGCCTATACGCCGGCGCGCGACGTGGCGGAGCTGGTGAAGCTGGCCAAGCAGGCCCCGCACGGCCTGACCTACGGCTCGAACGGCTACGGCACCGCCCAGCACCTGATCGGCACGCAATTCCAGGCCGCCACCGGCGCGCCGCTGCTGCACGTTCCCTACAAAGGCAGCGGCCCCCTGACCACCGACCTGCTCGGCGGCCAGGTGGCGATGTCCTTCGACACCATCACCACGGTGCTGCCCCACATCAAGGCCGGCAAGCTGCGCGCCCTGGCCGTGACCACCGCGCGGCGCAGCGACGCGCTGCCCGACGTGCCGACCCTGCAACAGGCCGGCCTGGCGGGTTTCGACATCGGCACCTGGTTCGGCGTCTTCGCGCCCGCGGCCACGCCCCAGCCCGTGCTGGCGCGCCTGAGCAGCGAGGTCGAAGGGATCACTTCCAGACCGACGTTCCGGCAACGCATGGCCGCCGCCGGCGCCGAACCGATGAACGAAACGCCGGCGCAATTCGGCCAGCGCATCGCCGAGGAAACCCGCAAGTTCGCCAAGCTGGTCAAGGAAGGAAACGTGACCGTCGAGTAGGCCTTCCGGCATCGAGGCGAGAGGGTCCTGCCGCCCCGGGCGCCGCGACAGGACATGCTGTCGCCGCCCCCCGGGGCATAGGTCTTGCTGGGGCAAAAACGACCCCGGCCCGCGCGCCGGCCCTCAATGACCGCGGCCCCGCGCCGCAGGAAGGCAGCCATGGCACCCCGCAAACCCATCTACCAGGCCAACCCGGACCAGGACAACGACGCCCAGGACAACGACGAGGAGTTATACGACGACGATCCCGTGGGCGTGGTCGATCCGCTGGACACGGCGGACATCGCCGACGCCGCGGCCGGCCTGCCGCCGGGCCACGGCAACCGGGCGCTCGGTCCCGGCGACTCCTCGGATTCGGGCAGCGACCTCGGCCCCGATGCGCCCGATACCGACACCGACTCCATGGGCACGGGCGAACGCGCCGACGTCGAGAACGACCAGGGCGACAGCCCGGCCCGCGACATCGGCATGGACCGGGTGGTCGGCGACGAGGACGCCGGCCTGGCCCATACGCGGCCCAATCCCGTGCGCAACGGCGGTTGAGCCACTGAACGGGAACGGGAACGGGAGCGGGGACGGCTCAGGCCGCCTGCGCCGCTCCCTGCAACTGCTTGAGCAATTCCCGGTTGAACGCCGGCAGGTCATCGGGCTTGCGGCTGCTGATCCAGTTCCCGTCGACCACCACTTCCTTGTCTTCCCACTTCGCGCCGGCATTGCGCAGGTCGTCCTGCAGCGAGGGCCAGCTCGTCAGGGTGCGGCCGCGCACCAGATCCGCCGAGACCAGCAGCCAGGCCCCGTGGCAGATCACGGCCAGCGGCTTGCCCGTGTCCTGCATGCGCTTCACGAAGTCCCGCGCCTTGGGATCCATGCGGATGGCGTCCGCGTTGACCACGCCGCCCGGCAGCACCACCGCCGCGAACCGGTCGGGGTCGGCCTCCGCGAAGGTCTGGTCGACCTCGACCTGCTCGCCCTTGTCGGTGTGCCGGAAACCCTGGATCTTGCCCTTGCCGGCGGAAATCACCGCCACGCGCGCGCCGGCCGCCTGCAGCGCCTTGCGCGGCTCCAGCAATTCCGCCTGTTCGAAACCGTCCACCGCCAGAATGGCGACGGCCACGTTGTTCAATGCTTCGGCCATGTTGCACCTCCGTTGTGCGTTCGTGCGGGCCGCCGCGCGCGTCATGGCGCGGCGGCTGGAGGTGGGAAAACAGCAAGCGGGATGCCGGCGCCGGAAACGAACGGGGCGGCCATCGAGCCGCCCCGCGATCCAGTTTCAGCGCCGTACGCCTTGCCCGCCTGTACGCGGCCGGGCTATTTCGACTCGCTCAACGCGGTCTCGCCCTTGCCGGCGCCGTCGGACACCTTGGGGAAGTAGCCGGCCGCCGCATACTCTTCCAGGCGGTTGTAGAGGGTCTTCAGGCTGATGCCCAGGATCTCCGCGGCGTGCTTCTTGACCCCGCCGCACTGCTCCAGCGTGGCGAAAATCAACTGGCGGTCGGCATCGGCCAGGGGCACGCCCACCGGCACGGTGATCTGCGTGCCCGCCGACGCCTTTTCCGGCGCCATCTGCAAGGGCACGACATTGGCGCGGATCTCGTTGTCATCGGCCAGGATGAAGGCGCGATGCACGTAGTTCTTCAGTTCCCGCACGTTGCCCGGCCAGGCGTGCCGGCGCATGGCGTCCAGCGTGCCCGAGGTGAACTTCTTATCCGCGCCGCGCTCCTTGTTGAGGATGTCCAGGTAGCGCTGCGCGATGAGCAGGACGTCGTCGCCGCGCTCGCGCAACGGCGGCAATTCCACCGGAAACACATTCAGGCGGTGATAGAGGTCCTCCCGCAGCTTGCCTTCGGCCACGGCTTCCTCGGGATTGCGGTTGGTCGCCGCCACCACGCGCACGTCGCTGGCGATCTCCCGGTTGGTGCCGACGCGCATGAACAGCCCGGTCTCCAGCACCCGCAGCAGCTTGACCTGCAGGTCGACCGGCATTTCGGTGATCTCGTCCAGGAACAGGGTGCCGCCCGCGGCCCTTTCGAAATATCCCTTGTGCTGCCGGTCGGCGCCCGTGAAACTGCCGCGCTCGTGGCCGAACATCTCGCTTTCGATCAGGTTGGGCGAAATGGCCCCACAGTTCACGGGCAGGAAAGGCCCCTTGCGGCGCGCGCTCAACTCGTGGATGGCCTGCGCCGCCAGCTCCTTGCCGGTGCCGCTATCGCCCATCAGCAGCACCGTCGCCTCCGTCGGCGCGACCTTGGCGATCTGCTTGTACAGCAGCTTCATCGGCTCGGACCGGCCCAGCATCTTGCCGAAGCGGCCGTCCTCCTCGAAGGGGCCGCCCCAGGGCGACAGGTCCGCGTTGCGCGGCATGCGGCCCAGCACCATTTTCAGGCGCTGGATATTCACCGGCTTGAGCAGGTAGTCGATAGCGCCCAGACGCAGGGCATCCACCGCGCTTTCCACGCTCGCATGCCCCGTAATGAACACCACGTCCACATTGGGCGAGCTGAGCGCCTGGAAAATGTCCAGACCATTGCCATCGGGAAGCTGGAGATCGGACAGCACCAGGTCCGGCGCCTGTCTCAATATCTGTATCTTCGCTTCGCGCAAGTCACTGGCCTGCGCAACGGTGAAACCCTCGTCTTTGACAATTTCCGCCAGTGCGGTCCGCACGGGCGATTCATCATCGACGATCAAAACATGTGGCATGCGCAATATTTCCCTGGAATACGATCTTTTTCTCCCCTGCCGCGCGCGTCTTCCGTCCGCGCGGGAGGAATACCATCTGGTATTTTAGCCGGTCGGCGTCTCTGCCCACCGCTAGCCAAATGGGTGTCACAGACGCAATCCGCAGCGAAGCTTATCTTGGCGCTAGCCCAATAATCGTAATCAATTCGTACAGATGGCTAAGATTTTCATCTGCTTTCAAGTGCTTGCAATGACAGGTATTCTTGATGAGTACGATGAACAAGATAGTCCCGCCATATAAGCAGGCGGGTATAGCATCCAGGAAAGGTTCAAACCCCATGCCCAGCTCCTCTTCGACGCGCAGGAACGCGTCGCGCGTCGACCGCCCCGCCGTTCCCGAACCCGCCGCCATGGGCCGCTGTCCCGCAATGCAGCAACTGGCGCAGCAGATCGAGAAGGTCGCCACCACGGAGGCGAGCGTCCTCGTCGTGGGCGAGAGCGGTTGCGGCAAGGAACTGGTGGCGCGGGCCATCCACACGGGCAGCCAGCGCGCCGGCCAGCCTTTCGTTCCCGTCAACTGTGGCGCCATTCCGCCCTCGCTGATCGAGGCGGAATTGTTCGGCCATGAAAAAGGCAGCTTCACCGGGGCGGTGGCGCAGAACATCGGCTATTTCGAGCATGCCACGGGCGGCACCCTGTTCCTGGACGAAGTCACGGAAATGCCGCTGGACATGCAGGTCCAATTGCTGCGCGTGCTGGAAACCGGGGTGTTCCACCGGGTGGGCGGCCTGCACCCGGTCGAGGTGGACGTGCGCATCGTCGCGGCCACCAACCGGGACCCCTACGCCGCGGTGGAACAGGGCCAGTTCCGCGAAGACCTGCTTTACCGCCTGGCGGTAGTGCCCCTGCGGGTGCCGCCGCTGCGCGAGCGCATGGAGGACGTGCCCTACCTGGCGCAGCGCTTCCTGGACGGATTCAATGCCGCCGAAGGCAGCGCCAAGGTGTTCGCCAAGGGCAGCATGGAGGCCCTGGCCGCCTACGACTGGCCGGGCAACGTGCGCGAGCTGAAGAATACCGTGCACCGGGCCTTCATCATGGCGGACGACGAGGTGGAAATCCCGGCCCTGGCCGCCGCGCGCAAGCCCGCGAAGGCGGCCGCGACGGAAACCGGCAGCGTGCGGATGGCCGTCGGCACGTCGCTGATGCAGGCCCAGCAGGACCTGATCCTCGCCACCCTGGCCCACCATCAGGGCGACAAGCGGCGCACCGCGCGCACCCTGGGCATCAGCCTGAAGACGCTATACAACCGGCTGGGCACCTACGAGACGGCCGCCTCGCGCGGCTGATCCCGGCCGAATAGCTGTTCCTCAGTCGCTGGCCCTCAGGCGCTATTCCTCAGTCGAATATCTGCCCGGGGTCGGCGCCCGATCCCACCGGCCCTTGCCCCGGGGATGCTGGGGATGCCGCCCCTCCCGCTGCTCCCCCTTTCAACGCCGCCCACGCCTCGTCCGCCGAAGCGGGCCAGTTGTCCTTGTCGAAGCCGGCGGCCTGCCGCAGCCGTTCCAGGTCCATATCGAGCAGGAAGCACTTGCGGTCGGTGTCCAGGGTCAGGGCGGTCCACGGAATCGCGAAAAGCTTGTCGCCGATGCCCATGATGCCGCCCCGCTCCAGCACCGCGTAGGCGATGCGGCCGCTGGGGACATCCAGCATGATCTCCTGCAATACCCCCAGCTTCTCGCCGGCAAGATTCAGCACGTCGTTGCCTTCCAGGGTCCGAGCCGCCATGACGGCCGGCCCGGGCCCGGTGGACGAGCGCTTGCCGGATCCCACGATGCGGCTCTCGGCCGGCGTGCCCACGGGCACCGGGCCGCGCCCGGGTTCGATCTGCTTGTCTGTCATGGCGAGCTCCCGCGCCAGGGGCCGCGCCACCCATGGCCCCTGCCGCCGCTGATTGCTGAAGTTCTTACACGGACGTGGTAATTCCGCCAGCCCGCGAATGGCCGGCCGGCGTTCCCGGCGCCCCTCCTGGTGCCCGGCCAGCATCCGCCGTGCCGCGCAAAGCCAGCATTGGCGCGGGTTTGCCGCGATCCGCCCAAAAATCCAAGGGCGTTTTGAAAATTGGCATGAACCTTGCTTTAAGTCTTTGACAGACGTCGGTGAAAGCGTTTCCCGACCCGCTTTACGGAGACAGCAATTGGCACAAGCCACTTACGAGTTGAGGGCCCGGCAGCAGACCAGCCTGACCCCCCGCTTGCAGCAGTCCGTAAAACTGCTGCAAATGTCCGCGCTTGAATTCACCCACGAAATCGAACAAGCGTTGGCCACCAATCCCTTCCTGGAAGAAGTGGAAGACGACGGCCCCCCGCAAGCGGATGCGCCCGCCGGCGAGGCCGAACAGGCGATCGCCGTGGAGGCCCTGGCTACCCCGTCGGCCGTGGCGGACATGGACGGCATAACCGTCTCGACCGCCGAGATTCCCGCCGAAGCGGTGACCGAACTACCCGAATTGCCGGACCCGCAGACGGAGTATTCCGGCGACTATCCGGCCGCGCGCGGCACCGGCGACGGCGAGACCGACGTCGGCCAATGGGCGCGCAGCATCCTCGACCTGCGCGACCACCTGAGCAACGAATTGTGCAGCTACCGCCTGGCCGAACGCGACCGCCTGCTGGCCGCCTACGTCATCGAGGGCCTGGACGAGGACGGCTATCTGCGCACCGATCTCGAGGAACTGGCCGGCGAAGGCGCCTTCGATCCGCCGCCGGAGCGCGAAGAGTGGGAAGTCGCGTTGAAGCTGGTGCAGCAACTGGACGTGCCCGGCATCGCCGCGCGCAACCTGGCGGAGTGCCTGACCTTGCAATTGCAGGCCTTGCCGCCGGAAACCGACGGGCGGGAACTGGCGCTGCACATCGTGGCCAACGAACTGGAACGCCTCGGCAAGCACGACTTCTCCGGCCTGGGCCGCACCTGCCAATGCAGCGACGACGACCTGCGCGGCGCCTGCGCCCTGATCCGCAGTCTCGATCCCCGTCCCGGCCTGCGCTACGCCAAGCCCGACTCCAGCTATATCGTGCCGGACGTGATGGTGCACAAATTCAACGGGCAATGGATCGTCACGCCCAATCGCGCCTCCATGCCGCGCGCGCGCCTGCATCGCGCCTATGCCGACCTGTTCCGCAGCGCGCGCTACAGCGATCGCTCGCCGATGGCGCAGGAGCTGCAGGAAGCGCGCTGGCTGATCCGCAACGTCGAGCAGCGCTACAGCACCATACAGCGCGTGGCCGAGGCCATCGTGCTGCGCCAGCAGACCTTCTTCGAATACGGGGAAATCGCGCTGCGGCCGCTGATGCTGCGCGAGATCGCCGACGAACTGGAGATCCACGAATCGACGGTCTCGCGCGCCACCAGCAACAAGTACATGGCGACGCCGCGCGGCATCTTCGAGTTCAAGCACTTCTTCTCGCGCGAGCTGTACACCGACACCGGCGGCAGTTGCTCGGCCGCCGCGGTGCGCGCCCTGATCAAGGAAATGATCGACGGCGAAGACAGCAATTCGCCTTTGTCCGACGTCGACCTCGCGCAGAAGCTCGGCGAGCAAGGCGTCGTGGTCGCGCGCCGCACGGTGTCCAAGTATCGCGGCCAACTGAAGTATCCGCCCGCCGAAATGCGGCGCCAGTATTGATCTGCCGCCAACCGGACCCGAGGGCCGGACGAGAGGCGCCGTTTCGACGGCGCCTCTTTTTTTGCCGCCGGGCCGCCCCAAGGCAAAAAGCCCCCTTGGGGGCAGCAAGCGGCGATAGCCGCGCGGCGTGGGGGCTTTTTTTGTTCCGCCTGCGCGGCCGCGCCGCGCATGGGCATGGGGGTTGCTTGAAGGGAGGCGAGCCGGCGCCACGCCGTGCATTGATGAGCCGAGGCCAGTTCGGGATGCGCCTGCCTGGCGCCACGGCAGACAAAAAGGAGAAGCACATGAACATCGTCAAACCCACGCTCGCGGCCGCCCTGCTCGGCCTGTCCGCGCTGTCCTGCGCCGTCCAGGCACAGAGCGTCATGACGCCGCAGGAAATCGACACGCAATACAAGGCCGACCAGAAGCGGTGCGATGCGCTCAAGGGCAACGACAAGGACGTCTGCCAGCAGCAGGCCAAGGCCACGCGCGACAATGCCAAGGCCGATGCCAAGCAGGCCAAGAAACAGGCCGAGGCGCGCCACGATGCGACCAAGGAAAAACGCGACAATGACTACAAGGTCGCGAAGGAAAAATGCGACACCATGTCCGGCAACGCGAAGGATGCGTGCATGGCCGACGCCAAGACGCGCTACGGCAAGTAAGTCCGGTCCGGAAAGCCACATCGATGAGTTAGCGAATGTGGCCTCCTGGAAGTTTGCGGCGTCCCGGAAGTTCGCACCCATGCAGCCTCCGGGACGCGACACCAGAGCCAGCGCTCGAACAGGCTGAAGCCAGCGTTTAAAGCCAGCGCTCGAACAGGCGCGCGAAGGCTTCCATGAAGCGATCTTCGAATCCGCGCTTGGCCCACCCCTCCGCCGTGACGGGCGTGGCCTCCGCCACGTCGCGCTCGAACAGCGCCTCCATTTCGCCGCCGAAGTCCGGCCCCAGGATGACCGCGTTCAACTCATAGTTCAGGGCGAAGCTGCGCCAGTCCATATTGCTGGACCCCACCGTGGACCACACCCCGTCGATGACCGCCGTCTTGGCGTGCAGCAAGGCGTCGCGGCGTTCATACAGGTGCGCGCCCGCCTCCAGCAACTGCGTGTAGTACGACCGGCCGGCGTGCCAGACGAGCGACGAATCGCTGAAGCCGGGCAGGACCATGCCGACGTCCACCCCGCGCTGCGCCGCCTCGGTCAAGGCCTGCACGAAGGCGGGATCGGGAACGAAGTACGCCATGGTGATGTGGATGGAACGCTGCGCGCTCTTGATGGCGGAAATCAAGGTCAGGTACAGCGTATAGCCGTCCTTGTCGCCCGGCCGGTTGGCGACGATGCGCACCATCGTCGGCCCCACCGGCGTCGAGCGGGGATAGTATTCGCGCGCATCGAGCGGCGGGCCGTGCTGCTCGGTCCACCCTTGCTGCATGACGCGCTCGATTTCACCGACCGCCGGGCCCTCGACACGGATATGCGTGTCGCGCCACGGCGCGGTCTCGGCATCCGGCTTGGCGCCGTCGGCCTTCCCGCCGCGCGAAAACGAAAGCGCCGAGCCTGCGCTGCCGCCGCGCGAAGGCGCCGACGCGTATACCCCGCTGATGTTGATGCCGCCCAGGAAGCCGACCTTGCCGTCCACCACCAGCAGCTTGCGATGGTCGCGGTTGTTCGGCGCCCAGCCGGCCTTGGCGCGCACGGGATTGACGGGATTGAACACCACCACTTTCACGCCGGCATCGCGCATGCGCTTGAACAATGCATCCGGGGTGCCGATGGTGCCCACGCCGTCGACCATCAACGCCACGGCCACGCCCTCTTCGCGCTTGGCGATGAAGGCATCGGCGAACATCCGCCCGACCTCGTCGTCGTCGAAGATATAGCTTTCCATGTGGATGTACTGGCGCGCCGCACGTATGTCGCGCAGCATCGCCGCGTAGGTCCGGGGCCCGTCGGCCAGCAGGGTGACGCGGTTGCCTATCGTCAGCGGCGCGCCGCTGATGGCTTCCTCCACCTTCAGGTGGCGGGCGAGGAAGTCGCCCTGCGCCGTGGCGGCGGGCTGCTCGTCGAGCTGCTTGACGATGTCCTGGCCGCGCCGGTAGTTCAGCCACCCTGAATCGGTGGCGAGCCGGATCTGGCTTTCAGCGCCGGAAAGATGGTCGGTGTCGGGCACGCTGGCGCAACCGCCGAGCAGGCCGGCCGCGATGGCCGCCATGCCCAGCAAGCGTCCCAGCCGTTGCATACGGGCTCCTTTCCTACGGTCTGGGCCTGACCCGATGTCATACGGGACGGCCGCCGCGGGTTAATTATTTCTTCTGGTCCTGCATTCCGGTCCGGGATTCTTGTGCCCACCCACGTCCTACTTCTTGTTCTCGCCCTTTGCCGGCTCCTTGCCGCTGGCGGCGGGCAGGCCTTCGTCCTTGGCGGGCTTGAAACCGAAATCGCGGTTCTCGTACTTGCCCTGGTCGTAGTCGCCCTTGTATCCGCCCTGGTCGCCGCGCTGGTATCCCTTGTCGCGCGCGGCGTCGTCCCATTGCTCCTTGCGGTCGAGTTCATGCGGAACCCGCGCCGGCCCTTCCCGCTCGGTCTGGTTGCGCTTGCGATCCGGCGTCTCCGCGCTCCCCTTGGTATTGCCCGAAGCGGGTATCTTGTGCTCGTCGTTATGCGTGGCTGCCATCCTAGCCTCCCTTTGCCTTGACCAATCGAAAGTCCCGGCTTTTCCCGTGACTGCCCTGATATGCGCCGGCGGTGGCCGCGCGCACCCATCCTTGCCAGCGCGCGCCGTGCCGCGGCACGCCGACGCCGCCCGCGTCCGAAAGGAGCTGCGCGCCCTGCCTTTCCTCGCCTTCCTCGGCCAGCACCGCCACCAGCGCCATGCGGCGCGGGCCGCCCGGCCAGTTGCGGCGCAATACCGAGAGCAACGCCGCAAGGCCCGCGCCCGCCAGCGCGCCCAGGGCGGCCGCGGCGATGGCGAGCGCGTCCGGAATGTCGACGTACATCACGCCGGCCGCGGCCAGGGCGGCGCCGGCGGCGGACAGGATGGCGCAATGCAGCACGGCACCGCGCGCGGCGCCGCGCAGGCCCACGAGGTACCTGGCGTCGCCGTCCACCTTGAAAACGTGCACGACGTCATCGCCGAAGCCCTCGGCCAGCAACGCGTGCATGGCGCTCTCGGCGGCCTCGACGCTTTCGAATCCCGCGACGATGATGGACGACATGATGGAAAGCCCCCACGCGCCCCGCCCGGCGCCCTGTCCCGGAGACGTTTACCCGTCTCCGCGACGCGGCGCCCGGGGCGCGCACCGCCTCAGCGGCGGTCGCCCGAGCTCAGGCAGGCGCCCAGCAGCAGGCCCACCAGGGCGGCCACCCCGATCGACTTCCAGGCGTTCTCGTGGACGTACTGGTCCGTCAGCTCGGAGGCGCGTCGATAGCGTTCCGACGCGGACTGCTCCCATTCGCCTGCCATGCCGCGCGCCGTTTCCAGTTGGCGGCGCAGGCGCCGGCGCGCCTCTTCGACCTCTTCGCCCGTATAGGAGGCGGTCGAACGCAACAAATCCTCCGTGCCGGCCACGAGTTCCCGGAAGCTGGCCGCAACCTTTTCCTTGTTGGCGACGATCTCGGCGGTATGCGAATTCGATCTCATGGCGACTCCTTTTTAGGGATTCCTCCGCTTTCCCGGGCGGGAAACGCGGCGACGGGCCGAACGCCCGTCCTACGCATCCATTGTGGCGGCGCTGTGTTAGCGCTTTGTTTTGTATTGGCAACCAGCGGTAAAGCGCTATTTCATCGTGCACGCTCGAAACCAGGACAGGGTATCGTCCTATCGTCCGTGGATCCCCGGCGGCGGCGCCCCCGACAGGCACGGGGGTTGCTGCCCCGGGCGATTCTCGCGATTCTCGATTCAAGCGATCCAGTCCATCTCGATCCAGCGCATCGCCGTTTGCAGGAACCCCACCTCCGAGGCCGACCATGTACAACCCGTCTTACTCGCCGTACGTTCCCGCCAGCGAGCCTTGCATCAAGGCCGCGGCATCCCCGCGCTTTCACCAGTTGCATTCCGAGGACGACGACGCCGTACGGACCGAAATAGAACGCGGCCTGCGCGCCGACCGTCCCAGCATCAGCCCCAAGTACCTGTACGACGAACTGGGCTCCAACCTGTTCACGGCGATCACGCAACTGCCGGAGTACTACCCCACCCGTTGCGAACGCGAAATCGTCGAACGCCATGCGACGGAGATCGCGCGCCACGTCGGCCCCGTGCGCAGTCTCATCGACCTCGGCGCGGGCGATTGCGCCAAGGCCGAACGGCTATTTCCCTATCTGGCGCCGGCCCAATACGTGCCCGTGGACATCTCCGTCGAATACCTGCGGCAGGCGGTCGACCGTCTCGGCGCCCGCTACACGGAGCTGGACCTGGTGGCCGTCGGCACTGATTTCTTCGAAACGCTGAGCCTGCCGCCGGACGTCGGCGAAACGGAGCGCCTGTTCTTCTACCCCGGCTCCAGCATCGGCAACCTGGCGCCCGACCATGCCGCCGGCCTGTTGAAGCGCATCCGCGAGGCCTGTGCCGGCGGCGGTCTCCTGATCGGCGTGGACCTGGTGAAGTCGCGCGCCCTGCTCGAACCCGCCTACGACGACCCGCTGGGCGTCACCGCCGCCTTCAACCTGAACACCTTGCGGCACGCCAACCGCATCATCGACGCCGATTTCGACGTCGCCCAGTGGTCTCACGTCGCCTTCTACAACGAAGCGCAGGCGCGCATCGAAATGCACCTGCAGGCCGAGACCGACCTCACCGTGACCTGGCCGCGCGGCCAGCGCAGCTTCGCCCGAGGCCAGCGCATCCACACCGAAAACTCGTACAAGTACTGGCCGTCCACCTTCAAGGCCATGCTGGAGCGCGCGGGTTTCCACAACGTGCGCTACTGGACCGACGAACGGGAATGGTTCGCCCTGTTCGGCGCCCGCGCATAAAAGAATCGCTGGCGGCCTTGTTGAAACCAATTTTTCCGTGCTAGAATTTCGTTCTTTCCAAGGCACGCCCTGGATCGCTAACGCAGGCAACACGGCAGCGCAAGCAACCGTGATGAAAGCGGGCAGCACCCAGGAACACAGCGAGCCGCACAGGAAAATGGCGCATTAGCTCAGCCGGTTAGAGCGACGGAATCATAATCCGCAGGTCCCCTGTTCGAATCAGGGATGCGCCACCAAGGAATTCAAGGCCTCCGCAAACGCGGAGGCCTTTTTGTTTGCGCCGCGAAATCAACGCGGCGCCGCAACGCTGGCCGCCGCCTTCGCCATACTTCCTTGATGCTAGAATAAAAACCATTCTCATCATTATCTGGTTGTCGGAAGTGTCTGGCGCCGCAGGCGCGACCTTGCTCCATGTCCATCGTCCCGCCGCCTGTACACGCCGAACTCGGCGCCCTGTATGACCAGCATCATGGGTGGCTGCACGCGTGGCTGCGCGGCAAGCTGGGCAATTCCCACGATGCCGCCGACCTCGCTCACGACGTCTTTTTGCGGCTGCTGGTGCAAGAAGACCCCTCGCCGATGCGCGAGCCGCGCGCCTTTCTGACGACCGTCGCCAAGCGGGTCTTGTCCAATTTCCGGCGCCGGCTCAGGGTCGAGTCCGTCTACCTGGAGTCGCTGCGGGCGTTGCCCGCCCATCATGCGCCCGATCCCGAGGCCCGCGCCCTCGCCATCGAACTGCTGTGCGAGATCGACCGCCGCCTGGACAGCCTGGCGCCGCGCGCGCGCCGGGCCTTCCTGATGTCGCAGGTCGACGAGATGAAGCAGGGCGACATCGCCGCCGCGCTGGGCGTTTCCCTGGCCACGGTGCAGCGCGACATCGCCAACGCCGTCCATGCCTGTTTCTTCGGCTGAAGCGGTTTGCCCGGCGCCCACGACATGACCGACGGCACGTTCGCCTCCCGCCTCGTCCCCCCAGGCCCTCCCATTCCTCCCGCGGTCAGCCGCCAGGCCGTGGCGTGGATGGTCGCCTTGCAGGCCGACGCGGTGCCGGACGACGCGCGCGCCGATTGGCAAGCCTGGCTCCAGGCGCATCCCGACCATCGCCGCGCCTGGGAGCATTTGCAAACGGCGGGCAAGCTGCTGCACGGCTTGCCGCCGGCCGCGGCGCACGGCGTGTTGCGAGGGCGGCTTGCGAATCCCGACAGGCGCCGGGCGCTCAAGCGCCTGGGCATCGTGTCGGCTGGCGGCCTGCTACTGGCCACGGCCGCCTATCGCCATCAGGCAGGCCGAGAGCGCTACGCCACCCGCACCGGCGAGCGCCGGGAAGTCATGCTGGCCGACGGGACGCGGGTCCTGCTCAATACGTGCAGCGCCATCGAAGCCTGTGTCGACGAGCGCCAGCGGCTGATCGCGCACACCGCGGGTGAGATCCTGGTCACCACGGCCCCGCGCGCGGCGCCGCGGCCGCCGCTGTGGGTGGACACCCCCCAAGGCAGATTGAGTTCCCTGGACGCGCGCTTTGCCGTGCGCCTGTACGACGACTATGCCCGCCTGGACGTGTACGAGGGCGCGGTGGAAGTGCGACCGGCGCTGCTGCCGGATTCGCCCACTCTGATCCGGCAGGGCGCGCAAGTCCGCTACACAGCCGGATCGGTGGACCTGCCCCAACCGCTGTCCATCGATACCCTGGCCTGGACGAGCGGCATGCTGGTGGCGGACCGGATGCGGCTGGACAATTTCCTCAACGAACTGGCGCGCTATCGCCCGGGCTACTTGCGCTGTGCGCTGGAGGTGGCCGCCTTGCAGGTGTCCGGCAGCTATCCCGTGGCCGATACGGACAGGGTGCTGGACATGCTGGCGCGCACGCTGCCCGTGCGCATCGAGCGATTCTCGCGCTACTGGGTAACGGTGAAGCCGAGGGCGGAGCGGGCCTGAGCCAAATGTAAAAAATCGCAAGAAGAATGAGGGGTTTGCCGTCGCAGCGGGACATGGGGATAAAGCGCCACGAAAAATCCCTTACCGCAAAGGAAATGCCCTCATGACCGCGCCCCGCCCGGCAAAGCCCACCCGTCCGATTCGCCCCGCTCGTCCGCGGACGGCGCTACGGCGCTTCTCGCGCGCCCTGCCCGCGCCGATGCTGAGCGTCGCCATCCTGTGCGCCGCCGGGCTGGCCTGGCAGGCGCCGGCCGATGCAGCCGAAACCGGCGCGCCGCGTCGCGCCTACGACCTCGCCGCCGGCCCGCTCGATGCCGTGCTGCGTGCTTTCGGCGCCCAGAGCGGCGCCATGATCTCCTTCGACGCCGACCTGGTGGCGGGACGCCATAGCCCGGGACTGCGCGGCAGCTATACCGAACCCGAGGCCATGCAGGCCCTGCTGGCCGGCTCGCGATTGCAGGCCGTGTCCCAGCCCAACGGCGGCTACATCATTCGCGCGCTGCCGGCCCCCAACGCGGCGGCCGTGCAACTCGAACCCGTCACCGTCACCGGTAGCGTGGAAACCGCCCGCGGCCCCGTGACGGGCTACGTGGCGCACCGCAGCGCCACCGGCACCAAGACCGACACCTCGCTCATGGAAACCCCGCAGGCCATCTCGGTGATTCCGCGGGCGCAGTTGCGCGACCAGGCGGTGCAGTCGGTCAGCGACGCGCTCAAGTACACCGCTGGCGTCAACGCCGATCCCTACGGTTCGGACGCCCGGTCCGACTGGTTCTACGTGCGCGGCTTCAGCGCCGACGTGTATTGGGACGGCCTGCGCGTGCCGCAGATCGCCAACCGTCCGGGCAGCTATGCGGCCTTGCGGGTCGACCCGTTCTCCCTGGAGCGCGTCGAGGTGCTGCGCGGTCCCGCCTCCATCCTGTATGGCGCGGGCAACCTGGGCGGGCTGGTCAACCTGGTCAGCAAGGAGCCGAGCGCCGACCCCTACCATGAACTGGCGGTGGACTATGGTTCCCACGATCGGCGCCAGGTGCGCGCGGACTTTACCGGCGCGCTCAACGACAGCGGCACCCTGCTCTACCGCTTCAACGGCCTGGGCCGCCTGAGCGGCACGCAAGTCAGGAATGTCTCGGACGACCGGCTCAATCTCAACCCCTCCATCACCTGGCAGCCCGACGCGGACACGCGCCTGACCCTGTCGGCCACCTATATGCGCGACGTCGCGGACTCGGCGGCCAGCTACGGCCCCATGGTCGGCATGGTGGAGGAAAGCCCCTACGGCCGCATTCCGCGCAGGCTGCTCACCGGCGACCCGGATTTCGACCGCTACGACAAGACGCAGAAAACCATAGGCTACCGGTTCGAGCATCGCTTCAACGACCGGGTGTCGTTCAGCCAGAGCGTGCGCTACACGCACATGGACCTCGACTACCGCACGCTCTTCGGCAGCAAGCTGCTGGCCAATGAGCGCACCTTGACGCGCACCATCTACCAGGCCCGCCCTGTCCTGAACGGCGTGCAGATCGACAACCACCTGCAGTTCGACGCCCGCACCGGCCCCCTGGCCCACAAGCTCGTGGCGGGCGTGGACTTTCAACGCCAAAGCTTCGAGAACCGCGTGTGGAGCGGCGCCGGCACCAGCCTGGACCTGTATTCGCCCGTCTACGGCAACCCCGGAACGCTGCCGTCCAAGGCCACCACCAACACCGACCAGACCCAGAAGCAACTGGGAATGTATTTGCAGGACCAGATGCGCTGGAACAATTGGATCCTGACGCTGGGCGGCCGCCAGGACCTGACCTGGGCCACCACCCGGAACAACAACACCGGCGCCACCAACAAGCAGGACCCCGGCCGCTTCACCTATCGCGCCGGCCTGCTCTATGCCTCGCCGCTGGGCTTCTCGCCCTACGCCAGCTACTCGACGTCGTTCCTGCCCACGCTGAGCACCAACAAGGCCGGCGATCCGCTCCAGCCCACGCTGGGCAAGCAGTACGAGGCCGGCATCAAGTACCAGCCGCCCGGCACCGAGGCCATGGTCACGCTGGCCGCCTTTCACCTGACCCAGACCAATGTCTCCACGGTCGACCCCAACGATGCGGCCAACACCATCCAGACCGGGGAAATCCGCACGCGCGGCATCGAGCTGGAAGGCCGGGCCAGCCTGAGCGACCGCCTGAACATGGTCGCCACCTATACCTACCAGCAACCGGAGGTCACGCGCAGCAACGGCGCCGACCTGCACAAGCGCCCGTATGGCGTGCCCCGCAACATGGCCTCGCTGTGGCTCGACTACACGGTGCCGGTAAACGAGGACTATCGCGTGGGCGGCGGCGTCGGCGTCCGCTACCTGGGCGACACGGCGGGCGATTCCAGCAATTCCTTCCAGGTCCCCTCGGCCACCCTGGTGGACCTGGCGCTGCACGCCGACATCGACAAGCATTGGCGCTTGCAGCTCAACGTCTCCAACCTGTTCGACCGTTTCTACGTGGCGGGTTGCAATACCACGACGCAGTGCTACTACGGCAACGGGCGCACCGTGCTGGGGTCGGTGTCATACAAGTGGTGAGCCAGGTGGCGAGCCGCCTGGGCTTTCATCCCGCGTCCCACGCCGGCGGGACGCGCCCGCCGGCCGAAGTTCTCCACCACGCCGCCAGCCAAGCGGATGGCATCGGCGTAAAGGGAGTACGTCGGGTTCTCGATGAGTACCGCGTCGCCGGGATTGATGAGCCCCAGGATGCCGCACATCACTTGGCGCGGGGGAATCGCCGGCGGCCTCACGCCCTGGCGTTGAAGCGGCCCAGGAAAGCGCGCGTGCGTTCCGCCTTGGGGTTGTCCAGCACGTCGCCCGGGACGCCCTGCTCCACGATGCCCCCGTCCGCCATGAAAACCACCCGATCGCAGACGTCGTGCGCGAACTGGATCTCGTGCGTGACGACGATCATCGTCATGCCCGATTCCGCGATCTCGCGCATGACCGCCAGCACCTCGCCCACCAGCTCCGGATCGAGCGCCGACGTGGGCTCGTCGAACAACATCACGTCCGGATCGGTGGCCAGCGCCCGGGCAATGGCGACGCGCTGCTGCTGGCCGCCCGACAATTGCGCGGGATAGGCGTCGGCGCGCTCGGCCAGGCCGACACGCGCCAGCAGATCGCGCGCGCGCGCCTTCGCCACCGGGATGGCCACGCCCTTGACGTGGACCGGGCTCTCGATGATGTTTTCCAGCGCGGTCTTATGCGAGTAGAGATTGAAATTCTGGAAGACCATGCCCGTATGCGCGCGCTGCCGGGCCAGCTCCTTGCCGCCGATTTCACGCAGGACATCGCCCTTGCGGCGATAGCCGATATATTCGCCGCAGACCTTGATGGTGCCGCCGGTCGGTTTTTCCAGATGATTGATACAGCGCAGCAGCGTGGACTTGCCCGAGCCGGACGGCCCGATGATCGCCAGCACCTCGCCCGCCGACACGTTCAGCGAAATGCCGTTCAACACGACGTTGTCGCCGAAGGCCTTGACCAGGCCATCGATTTCGACTGGATACCGGTACGCCTGCTGGCTCGTCGGCTTAGGCCTGGCCTGATCCATCGGGTAGGTTTCCTTGCAGCTTGCGGACGGCAGAAGCGCCGTGCCCCTTGCCGACCGCGCGCTCCAGATACGTCTGGCCGATCGTCGCGATCGTCACGAGCGCCAGGTACCACAGGCTGGCCACCACCAGCAGGGGTATCACGGCAAAATTCACGGAATAGATATCGGCGACGTTGCTCAACAGGTCGCCGCCCGATATGAACGCGACCAGCGAGGTCGCCTTCATCAAATTGATCGCCTGGTTGCCCGTGGGGGGAATGATGACCCGCATGGCCTGCGGCAATATCACGCGCCGCATGGCTTGCGCCTCGGTCATGCCGGTGGACAGCGCGGCTTCCTTCTGCCCCGTGCTGACCGACAGGATGCCGGCGCGGACGATTTCGGCCATGTAGGCGGCCTCATGCAGCGAAAAACCCAGGATGGCCGCGGTAAACCCGGAAATCAGCGTATTGGTCGAAATGACCTCATGGTAGCTGGTGAAGGGAATGCCCAGGACGAGGTGCGGGAACAAGGCGGCGATGTTGTACCAGAATATCAATTGCACCAGCAGCGGCGTGCCCCGGAAAAGCCACAGGTAGCCCACCGCCACCGGCATCATCACGCGGCTGCCGGACAGGCGCATGACCGCGACGATCGTCCCGATGATGACGGCCAGGATCTGGCACAGGACGGTCAGTCCCAGCGTGACGAGGACGCCGTGCAGCACATGCTGATCGAACAGATAGCCGATCACCACGTGCCACTGCATATTCTTGTTGTTGAGCAGGCTGTTCCCGATCAGGACCAGGAAGACCAGCACCGCCAGCCCGATGAGCAGTTGTATCGGATGGCGGCGCGGCGCGTACACCAGCTTGCGATTGCCCCCGGATCCCGGGCTGGCCTCGGAAGACACCGTGTTCGCCTTGGCAGGCATCACTTATGTGCCGTCATCGCATTGATCGCGGGCGCGTCCATTATCATCTGCGAGACATCCCACTTCGCCAGGATTTTCTCGGCGGCGCCCTGCTTGTAGATGCTCTGGAAGGCCTTGAGCAGCGCGTCGCGCAACTGCGGATTGTCCTTGGGCAGGGCGGCCCCGTGATAGCCCAGCGCGAACAGCTCGCCCGCCAGCTCCAGCTTGCCGTTGGACGCCTTGGCCTGGTGCGCGGCAATCGCATAGTCGATGCCGGACGCGTCCACGCGGCCATTCTCCAGCGCCAGGTACGTGTCGGCGCCGCTCGGATACCTCTTCACGTCGACGGGCTTCTTGCCGTCGGCCACGCACTTGGTGGACTGCTGGTCCGCGAGCTGCACCGAGAGGCTGCCGGTGGGCCCGGCGGCGACGTGGCCGCACAAGTCCGCCACGGAATGGATATTCAAGGGATTGCCCTTGGCCACGATCAGCATCTGGCCGGTCTTCGTGTAGTCGACGAAATCCACCTGCTGCTCGCGCTCGACCGTGTCCGAGAAGTCCGACATCGCCACGTCCACGCGCTTGGACAGCAAGCCGATGATCATGGAGCTGAAGCCGGTGTTGATCACGTTGATCTTGACGTCCAGCACCTTTTCCAGCGCCTGCATGAAGTCGGCCTCGATGCCGGTGATCTTGCCGTCCTGCCGGAACAGGTAAGGCGCCAGGGTCGTTTCGCCCCCGATCGTCAATGTCTTCCTGCTCTTGATATCCGGCGGCAAGGCATCGATGGCGTCCTGGTCCGGCTTCAGGGTGGACAGGAAGTCCGTCGCCAGGAATTCGGTTCCGCCGCCCGCCGGCGCATCGGCCGCGTGCGCGCCCTGGAGAGCGAGGCAAGCGAACGACAAGGACATCGCCGCAGCCGAAATGCAGAGCTTCTTGGTAAACATCGTCTCTCCGGATAAATGGTGGGACAGATCGGTTTACGGCTGCCCGCCCGGAAATACGGAAGCGGGCAGGGAATGCGCCGGCAATGAAGGCCGCCAGGCGTATTGGGATGCTTGCAATACAAAACGCGATAGGCGGCTGAGGATAGCATGAGGGTTCGCGCTGTCGCAATGATCGCCCGGCCCTGTCAACGCCGACTGGAAGTGTCCTACGTTCTGCCAGGTAGCGCCTTTCCATGGGCTGTAGCGCCCTTCCCTTACCCCCGCCCCCACGGCCACAGCAAGCCCAACACGCGCGCGCGCCATGTCAAGGTCAAGGCGACGAAGATGGCGGCGCCCGCCAGCATCATCGTCCAGACCAGGACGGCCATGGACGGTGGATCGGCCATCAGGCAGCAGAGGAAGGACAGGACCAGGGCCGCGGCCCCGAAGCGGCGCAACGGCCGGCGAACGGCGGCGGCCGTTTTCGGCGGGCGCTGCATTGCCTGCGCCCAGTGCGCGTCCTTCGCCAGGGCCAGCCACCCCATGCCGGCCAGATTCAGGACGGCCGCCAGTGACAGCCACAACGCTTCAGGCATGATGCACCTCCGACGCGGGCGGCATGGCCTTGCCCTGCATGCCGCCGCGTTCGCGCAGCGCGAGCTTGCGCGCAGCGCGGACGGCCAGCGCCGCGGCGGCCAACAGGCTCAGGTCCACCCCGGCCACCTGCCAATAGGGCTCCGTGAACATGGTCTTGATCAGGTGGTCGCCGGTCGTGACCCAGTTCAGGACGACCGCGGCCACCGAGAGCGCGACGATGGCCCAGCATTGCTCCCGCCATGCGCGCAGGTAACCCTGCCCCGGATGCGTCAGGACCCGGACCGCCGCGTGCAACGCGCACAGCAGCCACACGCCATAGAAGGCATAGACTTCCAGATCGCGGCCGGCCATGCCGGCGAGTTGGCCTTTATCGCCCACACAGCGATTGGCGAGCAGGAAGGCCCCCGTCGCGGCGATGATGCCGGTGACCGCCGCCACATTCATCACGTTCATCAGCGCGACGTTCAGGCGCGCGCCCCGGCTGCCCTTGTTGCGCGCCTGCGTCCAGTGGAACAGCCCCGTGGCGATCATCGCGCAGGCGCCGAGCCCGCCGAGAAAATATAGCCAGCGCAGCAGCCAGTTGCTGAACTGGAGGTAGTGCATCCCGCCGATGAAGTTCCATACGTTCACCGTGGGCGAAGCCTGGAACGACTTGACCGGATCTCCGGTGGCCAGGGAGAAACGCCTGTTGTCGATGTACTTCGTGACGCTATCCTCGCTGCTCATGCGCAGCGCCACGATGCCGCCGGCGTCGCCGGGATTGTTGGCCCGCACCATGTAGACGGCGCCCGCGCCCCACTCGCGTTCGGCGGCGTCGATCATCGCGTCGATCGACGCCATGCCGGCCGGCTCGCCGGCCTTCGGCGGCCGGACGCGTCCCAGCGCCTCGGCCAGGAACCGGCGCCGGGCCGCGCCCTGGGCGCCCTCGCCGCCGCGCCCGGCCTCTCCCTCCTGGGCGCGCGGGGCGCGGCCCGACGGCTGTCCCGGCGTCGCCGCGGCGGCCCGGGGCCTGGCCTGCGCGCCGGACGCCGACGCCGCCGGACGATCCTGCAGGACGGCATCCGGCGCCTGCGGGAAATAGATCAAGTGCGCGATGACCAGCCCCGACAAGGTGATCATGATGGTGAAAGGCAGCAGCACGACGCCCGTGACGTTGTGCAGGTCCAGGTTCGCCCGCCCGAAACTGCGAAGCAGCCTGAGGGTGAAGAACTCGGCGAATATCTTGCGATGGATCACGATGCCGGAGATCAACAGGACCAGCATGCCCATGCCAGCGATACCCACCAGCCACGCGCCGACATTGTCTTGCCGCAGGGTCAGGTTGTGGTGAAACGGATAGATGAAGTTGCTCGCGCCGCGCGTGTTCGATGCCGGAAGCGGCGCCAGCGTGGCGGGATGGAACCGCTCCCGGACCGGTATGTGCGAGGCCGGCGAGTCGTAGCTCAGTCCCAGGTAAGGGGTGCGCTCGCTGGGCAGGATGATGCTCCAGGCGGAAGCCGCGCGCGCCCGCTCCGCCAGCAGCGGCATGACGTCGCGGTCCACCGACAATGCGGGGAAATCGTGCATGCCGATCCGGGTTACCGGCATCATCCAGCGATCGATCTCCTTGTCGAATACGGACAGCGTTCCCGTCCAGAAGATCGCGAACAACAAGGCGCTCAACACCAGCCCGGCCCAGGTATGAAGTATGCCCATCCGGGCGCGGAATCCCTCTTTCATGCCATCTCTCCCGCCATCCAGGCCGCCGCCATGGCCGCGCCGGCCAGGCCGCCGACGCTCAACCATGCGCGGGCGATGCTCCGCTGCGCGAACGCCCACATCAGGATGACCCACAAGTACAGGAAGCCCGCCATGCTCGCCGCCATCACGGCGTCGGTATCCTTCATGCCCATGCGATGCAGCAGCACGCCCGTCACGTCGACCAGGCGGGAACTCGCGAGGTAGGCCAGCAGGCAGATGGCGATGACGTGCGCGACCAGGCCCAGGCGCCCGATCGCGGCGATCGCGGCCCCCTTCCCGTTCCCCTTCCCCTTTCCGTTCCCCTTCCCGTCCGCGCGCGCGAGCTTGTTTGAATGCGCCATGATTTCCAATCCGATCGAATGGGTGAGGCTCAGAACCGGCCCCGGACGCTGGCGTAGTAGCTGCGGCCGCGCTCCGAATAGCGATAGGCGCCGGTGTCGTTGTTCACCTTGAAGCGCTTGGCGTCGGTAATGTTGTCCACCGTGAAGTTGAACGAGAGGTATTTGGTCAGCGCATAGGTCACGCCCGCATCGAGGGTGATCAGGTCCTTGTCGCTCTTGTCGACGGTGTTGTTCTCGAAGCTGACCGCGGTGATCTGCCCTTCGTAGTTCAGGCGCAGGAAACCCGACAACACGTCGCTGGGACGATAGTTGAGCGTCACCGAACCGTTGTGCCTGGGAATGCCGACCAGCGAATTGCCGTCCAGCTTTGCCAGCGTGTCGCCGAAGGAGCGCGGGCCCGCCGGCGTGTTGATGGTCACGTTGCCCGCGTTGATGCGCGAATCGGTGAAGGTGTAGTTGCCTTTCAGGCTCAGCACCTTGCTGATGTCCCACTTCCCGTCCAGTTCGACACCGCGGATCTTCGCGGTCTTCATGTTCAGCCACGTTCCCCAGGCGGGACAATTCCGGGTTCCGACCGAGCCTGACGTGCAGTACGCCGAAATCCGCCCGCCGCTCCCGTCGTCGAAGAAGTAGGAGTTGGTGTTGATGATCTTGTTGTCGAAGTCGTTGTAGAACAGCGTCAGGCCGCCGCTCAGCGACTCGTCGTCGGTATAGCGCGCGCCGATTTCATAGTTCGTGCTGGTCTCCGGCTTCAGGTCGGGATTGCCCACGATCAGGAACTGGCTGGTGCCGCCGCCGCGCTGCGAGGCCGTCGTGCCGTCGATCTGCGTGATCTTGGGACTCTTGTAGCCTGTCGCTACGCCGCCCTTGAAGGTCCAGTGGCTGTCGTGGTTGAAGACCAGATAGGCGCGCGGCGACACCTGGTTGCCGAAGAACTCGTTGTCGGTAAGGCGCGTGCCCAGCGTCAGGAAAAGCTTTTCGCGCATCAACTCCCATTCGTCTTCCGCGAAATAGGCCCGCTCCGTCGCCTTGCGGGTGCCGTAGCTGCCGCTGCGTCCGCCGCCCAGGTCGCTGTTCGTCAGCCTGTCGTTCGTCCATTGGGAGCCGAGGCTCAACATGTGGCTGCCCAGGCCGGTGACGAACCGGGCGTCGCCCACCTTGTTCGTCGAACCGGTCGTATAGGTGCTGCTGGCCGGATAGGTGAGTCTTTCGTAGTCTTCCTGGTAGTACTTCAGCTCCAGCCTGCCCGCGTCGAATTGCCCCGTATACGCCACGCCCCAGTTTTCCCGGGTCCATTTCCTGTCCGCGATGCTGGCGGTGGAAAGCAGCGTGCCGTCGGGATTGCCGACGTAGTGCTGGCTGGATTTCGCGTAGTTCACGGTGAGGTCATGGTTCCGGTTCGGCGTCAGCCGCAGCTTGCCGCCCGCCGTGCGCCGCGTGGATTCCTGATAGCCGCCGTAGTAATGGTCCTCGTCCTGGTGCGTCTCGTTTCCCCACAGGGAAAGCCCGATCAGATCGCTGACGATGGGGCCGGAAAGATAGAGGTTCTTTTGCTGCTGGTTGCCCATCGAACCGCTGTCCGGCGCCCGGAAGCCGTATTCGACGCTGCCGCTCCATTTCTCGGGCGTCTTCTTCGTGATGACGTTGATGACGCCGCCCATCGCATCGCTGCCGTAGAGCGAACTCATCGGCCCGCGCACGACCTCGATCCGGTCTATCGACGAAAGCGGAGGAATGAAGTTGCTGTCCAGGTCCTCGTTGTTCAGTTCTCTCGGGTTGCCCGTTTCCGATCGCACCCGCATGCCGTCGACCAGCACCAGCGTGTAGCCTTTCTCCATGCCGCGAATCGACAGGCCGCTCTGCCGCCCCGAACCGATCACCGCGACGCCGGGCACTTCCCGGGCGATGTCCTGCAGGGAACTGAACTGGCGATTCTCCAGTTCCTGGCTGGTGATGACGCTGATGCTCGCGGGCGCGTTCCTGATGTCCTGCTCGAAGCCGGAGGCGCTGACCACGGTGACCGGCAATGTCGTGACGTCGTCCATGGCCTCGCGCAGAATGAACTGCCCCTGCGCGTTGCGCGCCGCTTCCAGTCCCGTGCCCGCCAGCAGCCTGTCCAGCGCGGCCTGGGCGCCGAACGTGCCGCGCACCCCGGGACTGGTCCTGCCGCCCACCTGCTCCGGGGTCGTGGCCAGCAGCGCGCCCGATTCCCGGGCGAATCGCGCCAGCACCTCGCCTAGGGACCCGGGGGGAATGTCGTAGGCGCGCCTGTCCTCGGACCGGGCCGAGTCCGCCACGGGCTCCGGCCTCTGCTCCGGCGCTTGCGCGAAGGCAGCGGGGTCTCCCGCCGTCAGCAGGCCGCCGAGCACGGCGAACCGAAGGGCCGCGGCGATCCGCGCGGGACGCCGCCCCTGGCGCCCCCGCCCGGCCTTGCTGGATACAGGGAATGCTCGCCCATGGGAAAGATGGGATAGGCGACGTGACATGACGGACGATGCTCCTCGGACAGGCAGGTTGACGAAACGGAGTCACGCCGTTTCGTCCGTCGAACCGGTTTCCGGGCGCCCCGCGGCGGGCGCGGACGGCAGGAGGGTCGTGGACGTCTTGGTGATCTCTCATCCCTTAATCGAACAAGGGACAAAAACCATGAACCGATTTCGGGGAAAAAGAAGAAATTTTTCGGCGATGGCGCTTGTTCGGTCGCTCGTTCGCCTGTTCGCCTGTTCGCCTGTTCGCCTGTTCGCCTGTGCGCCTGTGCGCCTGTGCGCCTGTGCGCTTGTTCGTTCGCCCGTTCGCCTGTTCGCCCATGCGTGGGCGGCGCCGCCGGCTTCAGCGGCCCGTCGCGGACGGCTTCCTGGCCTCGATGCTGACCCACCACGGCAAGGGACGGCGCACCCGGATGGGCATGACGCTTTCCAGCATGGCCAGCGCCTGGTCGGGATCGTTGGCGGGATAGCTGCCGAAGACCCGCAGCCCGGCCGCCTCGGGCGCCAGGTTCAGGTAGCCCCGGTAGTGCCGGCGCAGCTCGTCCACCACGTCGGCCAGCGGCACGTTCTGGGCGATGAGCACGCCCCGGGTCCAGGCTTCCCGCGCGAGATCGGCGGGCGCGGCGGCGGATACGCCGTCCGCGTCGTAGCGCACCTGGCTGCCGGCGCGAACGATGGCGGTGGCGCCCGCCCGCGTATGCACCTCGACCGCCCCCTCGTAGACGGCGAGCCGGGTCTGCGCGCCAGCGCCCTGCCGCACGTCGAAGCGCGTGCCCAGGGCGCGCAGCCGGCCATGGGCGGTATCGACGTAGAAAGGCCGCTGCCGCGGGTCCTGGGCGGTGTCGATGAGGATTTCCCCCCCGCACCAGATGCAGCAGGCGCTGGCTCGGCTGGTAGTCCTGGTTGAACGCGCTTTCGGCGTTGAGCCAGACATGCGTGCCGTCCGCCAGGCGCACCGCCCGGATCTCGCCGGTGCCGGTGCGGTAGTCGGCCAGCCAGGCCGCCGTCATGCCGGGCAGCGGCGTATGGCGCCACGATGCCCAGCCCAGGACGCCCGTGCCGGCCACGCCGGCGATGACCAGCAGCGCCTGGCGCCGCCGGCCGAGCTTGCTGCTGGACTGCCGGTAGGCGGACGCGGCGAGGCGCGATTCCTGGCTGGTCTTGATGGGCGCGAGCCGCTGGCTGAGGTTTTCGATGTAGGCCCAGGCCTGCCCGTGCTCCTCCGAGGCCGAGAGCCAGTCCTCCCAGCGGCGGCGCTCGGCGGCGGTGGCCTCGCCCGACAGCAGCAGCGCGAACCAGTCGGCGGCCTGCTTCAGCGCCTGGTGCGAAGGCCTGGACGCGGGCGGATCGAGGGACGTGGTGGTGTTCACGGCGAGAGCGGCAGGTTAAAGCAGCAGCGCGGGCCGCGCCGTCAGCGAGCGACGGAAAGCGGGTCGCAGCCGGATGGCATCGGCTCGCCGCCGGCAGCCGTTTCCGCCGTCTGCCCCAGCTCCAGATGCAGGCAGTGCAGCGTCGCCCTGGCCACGTACTTGGCGACCATGCGCACCGACACGCCCAGTTCCTTGGCGACCTCCGGGTAAGTCATGCCGCAGGCCGCGGCCATGACGAAGGCCTGCGCCACCTTGGGCGGCAGGCTGCGCAACAGGGTATCGATCTCGTACAACGCTTCGAGCACGATGGACTGGTGCTCGACCGAGGGCGCCACCGCCTCGGGCTGGGCCGCGAGGGTATCGAGCCACGCTTGCTCGATGCCGCGCCGCCGCCAGAGGTCCACGCACAGGCCTCCCGCCATGGTGCGCAGGTAGCTTCGGGCCGCCGGCACGCTGTCGAAGCGGCACGGCTTCACGAGCAGCCGCACGAACGCATCGTGCGCAAGATCCGCGGCGTCCGCCGCATCGCCCAGGCGCCGGGCGAGCCACCCCAGCAGCCAGGCATGATGGTCGCCATAGAGCGTCTCGACGGTCGGAGAGGACGCATAGTCCGCAGTATTCAAAGCCATTTCCCCGCCCCACGCCTCGATTCCGGACGCACACGAACACTAAATGATAATAGAAATTATTCCTGATTATCTATAACTTTCCGCCGTATGGCAATCCGCGCGTATGGACGAGCGCCCGCGCGCTCACAGGTCGCGGGCCAGGACCTGGCCGACGAGGTCCTGGCCGAAACTATGGTGCGGCGCCTCCTCCACCAGGCGGAATCCGGCCTTGTCGTAGATCCGGCGCGCCGCGGTCAGCACGCTGTTGGTCCATAGGACCATCTTCCGGTAGCCGGCCTGGCGGGCGAAGCGCAGGCATTCCTCCACCAGGCGGCCGCCGATGCCGAGGCCGCGGGCGCAGGGATCGACGTAGAGCAGACGCAGCTTCGCGGTGGTCTCGTCCTGGCGCACGATGAATACCGATCCGACGACCTGGCCGTCCTTTTCCGCGATCCAGCAGCGCTCGCAAGCAGGATCGAACTCGCGCACGAATCTGGCCGTGATTTCGGCGACCAGCGCTTCGTATTCGTTGTTCCAGCCGTATTCCTGTGCATAGAGCACGGCCTGCCGGTGGATGATCCAGCCCATGTCGCCCGCTTGCGGGCCGCGCAAGAGATAGCTTGCCGAGGGCTCGCCGAGCACCGCCTGGATCCGGGCCATCGCATCGATCAACGATTGCTGGGCGGCCTCCGGCAAGCGCTCCAGCATGGCCATGACCTCGCGGCGCGCGCCCTCGTTCAAGGGCGCGAACATCTCCCGTCCCGCGTCCGTGAGTTCCAGCCGCGCGACGCGCGCATCGGCCGGCGAACGCGTCTTGGCAATCAGCCCCTTGCGCTCGAACCGGGAAATCACCCGGCTCACATAACCCGCGTTGAGGCCGAGCTCATGGCACAGGTCGGTGCTGGCGAGCGACGGCCGATGCGCGAGCTCATACAGGATGCGCACCTCCGTCAGCGAAAACTCGCTGTCCAGCAAATGCTCATGAAGCACGCCTATCTGGCGGGTGTAGAAGCGGTTGAAGCGCCTGACGGCGTCGGCCCGGCTTGCCATTCGGTCGGTCATGTCTGTCTCCTCAATTAGTTGCTTTAGGCAAATTATTTATTGCCTGGAGCAATTATGTCAACCACTGGGCCGCCCTGTCCCATCACTTGTCCTATCACCTGCCCAATCGCCGAAATAGCGGATCGATAACGCTTGATATGGATCAGATAGCCCCATCCTCGCCGGATATAAGATCTACCGCCGCGTTGCGTCGACGCCCGCAAGCGAAGGCTCGCCGCTTGTTCGTCGCCGCCGGACGCGCGCGCAAAAACTCAAAGAAACAGTTGATAAGGCAGGAAAGTGAAAATCGAAAATCTGAAGATCGGGATCAGGCTGGCAATCAGCTTCGGCGTCATCCTGGCGCTATCGGTCGTGCTGGTCATGCTCGCAACCTCGTACCTGTCGCGCATCGGGCAACTCAACGGTTCGATCGTCAACAAGGAATGGCCCAAGGCGGACGCCGGCGCCAAGATCAGCGCCTTGATGCGCTCCAATGCCAGGAGAACGCTGGAATTGCTCGTTTTCACCGATGCCGCCGCGCGCGACGACGCGCTTGCCCGGATCGCCAGGAACAAACAGAGCATCGACAACCTCATCCAGACACTGGAGGGGCTGCTCTATACCGCCGACGGAAAATCCTTTCTCGCCGGCTTCAAGACCGCGCGCACCAAGTACGTGGAATCCTTCACCGCCGTGGGCGAGCTGGTGAAGGCCGGCAAGATGGACGAGGCCCGGCGGCTCGCCCAGAGCGAAACGATGCCGCGCCTGGACGCGGCCATCGCGCACATCGATAAGCTGGTGGGCCTGCAAGGCGAGCTGTTCGCGCAGCGTGGAGAAGAAACGACGCAGACCATCGCCACCGCGCTAAAGCAGTTGCTTGCCGTCAGCGGCCTGGTGATATTGCTGGGCGCGGCGCTCGCCTTCTGGATTACGCGCTCCATCACCGCGCCGATCAGGGAAGCGGTCGGCGTCGCCGTGAAGGTGTCGCAGGGCGACCTCACGCAACGCATCGAGGTCAAGCGGCGCGACGAGATGGGCCAGTTGCTGGGCGCCCTGCGCGACATGAACGAAAGCCTGCGCCACATCGTCGACGACGTGCGCCAGGGCTCGGACATGATCGCCACGGCGACCAGCCAGATCGCCGCGGGCAATACCGACCTCAGCGCCCGCACCGAGGAACAGGCCGCCTCGCTGGAGCAAACCGCCGCGAGCATGGAAGAACTGACGGCGACGGTGCGCCAGAACGCCGAGAGCGCCAGGCAGGGAAATGCCTTGGCGATGGACGCGTCGGGCGTGGCAACACGCAGCGGCGAGGCGATCGGCCGCGTGGTGCACACCATGCGCGAGATCTCGGACAGTTCGTCGAGGGTCGCCGACATCATCGGCACCATCGAAGGCATCGCCTTCCAGACCAACATCCTTGCCTTGAACGCGGCCGTCGAGGCGGCGCGGGCGGGCGAACAGGGCAAGGGATTCGCCGTCGTGGCCACCGAGGTGCGCACGCTGGCGCAGCGCTCGGCCTCCGCGGCCAGGGAAATCAAGGAATTGATCGACGAGTCGGTCAGCCGCGTGCAGGCCGGCGAGGCCCAGGTCAACGAGGCGGGCGGCACGATCAACGACGTCGTCGCGGCCGTGCGCCGGGTCACCGATTTGATGGGAGAGATCACGGCGGCGTCGGCGGAACAGCACCAGGGCATCGAGCAGGTGGGCCAGGCCGTGGCCCAGATGGACCAGGTCACGCAACAGAACGCCGCCCTGGTCGAACAGGCCGCCGCCGCGGCGCAGTCGTTGCAGGAACAGGCATCGCGCCTGGTGGCCCAGGTCGGCGTATTCAGGCTGGCTGCCTGAACGCGCTGGCCTGCCCGGTTTCCGGATGACGCCGCGGAGACGCCGTCATCCGAAAATACCGTGTCCGTATTATGGACCTTTCAAAATCGCCCGAAATCCTGAAAGCGCGGTTTCCCCGGCGCGCGGCCACGCATGGCGGAGGTATTTCCCGATTATCCGGGGAGCGCTGAATTTACGTATGGAAACGCGCCGTTCACTACCAAAGTATTATTTGTATTCGACTAAAGACATTATCTCGGCGTGACGTCTTCGGCGTAATTCTATTTGGCGCCCGGATCGTAGAAAGCCGCCAGCAGTATCCCCAGGACCGAGGCGCCGAAGGCGATTTTCACCAGCAGGCGCAGTTCCATATTGGTCAGCGTATGGGGCAGGTACTGGTTCACCAAGGGGCCGGGGAACCACAGGCGCAATCCCTGGGGAAACAGGACGACGGCGCCCACGATGACGAGCCGCCCCACCCACAGGAGCTGGCGGGGCCAGGCATGGCGGCGCAGCCAGGCCTCGGTCAGCCAGGCCAGCACCGTTCCGGCGATCAAGCCCCATATCCCCGTGCTCAAGGCCGCTCCAAGCGTGCCCGTCATGCTCATCACGACCTATGCTCCAATCCCATGAATTTTTCTCATTATGACCGAGCCGGGGGCTGGCGCCCGGGCTGACGGGATAGACTAGGCGGTAAGCGTAACGTGACCGGTCGCGGCGTTGTAAAAAAGCAGCGATGGCGGAGGCTGGCCGTATGGCCAGCGCGGTCCGCGCGCGGACGGCGGGCAATAAAAAAGCCCCAGCAATTGCGGGGCTTCCCACCCTTCAGCAGCCGGCAAGGCCGCCGAGGCTAGTCATCAGCAGCTTATTGCGGCTGAATCTTGGTAGCTTGCGGACCCTTGGGGCCGTTGGCGACAACGTAGCTCACGCGCTGGTTCTCTTCCAGCGAGCGGAAGCCCGAGCCCTGGATTTCGGAGAAGTGCGCGAACAAGTCCTTGCCACCCGCGTCCGGGGTGATGAAGCCATAACCCTTTTCAGAGTTGAACCACTTAACGATGCCGGTTTCTTCCATACCGTCGTTTCCTTGCATAAATGGGCGATCAGAAGCCCGGGATAGGAGCGCATTCAAGCAAGGGACGGGACAATGGGGAGACCGCGAAGAACTCGACAACTGTACAGATACCGCACGCTTGAAAACCTCGACGACACTATGAATCGGTCGGGGATTTAAGTCAAAAACATTTTAGTGGAAAATCGCTTTAATTGAAACTGGATGCTACAACCGCCTGCAAACTAACGGTCACACTTACTGAGCGTTGCACCTAGAGCCGCTTATTACGGCACCTTTGATGAATATGTCACTACATCCCGCGGTAACGCAGCCTGTTTTTCAGGCGGCGCATCGCGGGATACCCGAAACTTACCCAGGTGAACTCATGGAAATCATCAGTACCCGCCGCCAGGACATCGTCGGCGGCATGGCCCTGCACACCACGCTCGACGGCGAGCCCATCCGCGCCTATGCGGTGATCAGCGCGCCGGATTTGAATGCAATCGCGCATATCGTTCCACCCGAGGAAGTGGAGGCCGGCGGCGAAATACACGCCACCGCCGTGACCGACGCGGAGAGCGCCGAGAGCCAGGTGGCCGACGTGCTGGACAACATCAATCCCCACGACATCGCCGTGTTCCTGTGCGCCGACGATGCCGCCTATGCGGCCGCGCTCGCCGTGCTGGGCCTGCGCGACGGGCAGGACGCCGGCCTGCATTGAGGCCGCGGAAGGGACGGGCACGCGCCTTGCCTATTGCCGGACGAGCCGGTCATTACCGACCGGCATTGCATAAGGAGACCGACATGCGCGGCATTCTGCTTTGGCTATTGGGCATTCCCATTCCCGTCATTATCCTGCTCTGGCTTTTTCACGTGATCTGACCGCCGCGCGGTAATCGCCTTCCCTTCGGAAACAAACCCATCCACGCCGCGCGGCTTATGCCGCGTGTCGCCTCCAGGGCGCTTTTCCTGGAGGCGGCCCGGCGGCAAAAAAGCCACGCATCGCGTGGCTTTTTTCTTCCCCTGCAACCCGGCGCGGCGATGGCGGCATACTGCGTCGCAGTCCTTTCATGCCGCCCGCCATTCAACCGGGATTTAATCCATACGCATCATTCCCCTCAGCCCGCCGGCACCTGGTAAATACGCTTTTCCGCCATGCGCGCCGGGGTTTCCGTATATATGAAATTCGGCCGCGCGCCCGTTTGCACCGGGGCCAGGCGAAACCCCATATCCATGCCCCAGCGGTCGGTTTCGCGCACCCACTGCGTATGGCAGCAGGAGCAGCGATAACGGTCCTCGCGGTGGTTTTCGCGGTGCTTCTCCGTGGGCCGGACAAAGCCCTCGTGCACCAGGCTGGGATGGGCTTGCAACCCGGAAGTCGCAACGGCAATGCTCTGGCAAGGCAGGCACATCATGGCACTCATATTATTCTCCATGTATTGAGGTAGATATAAACGGAAGCGGCAGCTCGCCTCCGTCCGCAGCGAAAAGAAGACGGAAAAAACGGGAATGCATAAATCAGGTCAAATCGTCGGGCGACAGGATTTCCAGCACGGCCCTGCCATCGTCGATACTTTCCCCGACGGATGCGAAACACACGGGCGAGACGATGAAACGGACCGACGGCGGCGCGCAGCGCCGGTCTTCCACCAGGATTCGCCAGTTGTATTTCCCGTTCTCCGCCGGATCGACCAGCAAGGTGGCCCCCCACCCATTCGAATTTTTTGCAAAAACTTCCATTACGTTTCGTGTTTGCCGTGGATGCCCTCCTTCAGCAAGCAGCGTGCCTGACCCATCGAAAGGCGTGGCGGAAGTTCCTTTTCCCTATGAAGCAGGCCAGCCCGCGGGCGCAGGCGCGGGCGGCCGGCCTCTTTTCGATCGAATTTGGGGTGCGGGAAATAGATACAAAACGCGCGAGGCAAGTAACCCGATTTTTCCCACGGCGGGCAGGCGCCCTCCCCGCATGCCCGCCACAAAGCAAAACGCCCCGCATGAGGGGCGTTCAACCTGCAAGCTGCAAGCGCGCAAAGGCGCATGCAAGGGCGCCGGGCCTCGATTGCCGGCCGCCGGGCTCGCCGGCGGCCGCCGCCCGCTCCCGTCAGACGGCGCGGGCGAGTTCGACCGCCAGGCCGACGTAGGAGCGCGGCGTCATGGCCAGCAGCCGCGCCTTGGGTTCCTCGGGCAGCGCCAGGCCCTGGATGAACTCGCGCAGCGCGCTTTCCGTGATGCCCTTGCCGCGGGTCAGCGCCTTGAGCTGTTCGTACGGCTGCGGCAGGCCATAGCGGCGCATGACCGTCTGCACCGGCTCGGCCAGCACTTCCCAGGCGGCGTCGATATCCGCGTCGATGGCGGCCGTATTGACCTCCAGCTTGTCCAGGCCGCGCAGGCAGGCATCCCAGGCCACCATGCAATAGCCGAAGGCCACGCCGAGGTTGCGCAGCACCGTCGAATCGGTCAGGTCGCGCTGCCAGCGGGACACCGGCAGCTTGTCCGACAGATGGCGCAGCGTGGCGTTGGCCAGGCCCAGGTTGCCTTCGGAGTTCTCGAAGTCGATGGGATTGACCTTGTGCGGCATGGTCGAGGAGCCCACCTCGCCTTCCTTCAGGCGCTGCTTGAAGTAGCCCAGGGAAACGTAGCCCCAGACGTCGCGGTCCAGGTCCAGGATGATGACGTTGGCGCGCGCCACGGCGTCGAACAGCGCCGCCATCCAGTCATGCGGTTCGATCTGGATGGTGTGACGGTTCTGCGTCAGCCCCAGGCCATTGAGGACGCGCTCGCTGAAAGCCGGCCAATCGATTTCCGGATAGGCCGACAGGTGCGCGTTGTAGTTGCCGGTGGCGCCGTTGAGCTTGGCCAGCGGCTGCACGGCGGCGACGGCGTCGATGGCGCGCAGCAGGCGGGCCGCCACGTTGGCGAATTCCTTGCCCAGCGTGGTGGGGCTGGCCGGCTGGCCGTGCGTGCGCGACAGCATGGGCTGGGCGGCATTGGCCTGGGCCAGCGCGACCAGCTTGGCGGCGACTTTCTTCAGCGTCGGGAGCACCACGTTGTTGCATGCGCGCGACAACATGAGCGCATGCGAGGTGTTATTGATATCTTCCGAGGTGCACGCGAAATGGATGAACTCCGCGGCGCTGGAGAGTTCGACGTGATCCGCCACCTTTTCTTTCAGCCAGTATTCCACTGCCTTGACGTCATGGTTGGTGACACGCTCGATTTCCTTGATGCGCGCGGCGTCGGCCTCGTTGAAATCGGCCACCAGTTGCGTCAGCCGGGCGCGCGCCTCGTCGGAAAAACGGGGCAGTTCGGGCAGGCCGGCGTCGGACAGCGCCACCAGCCAGGCCACTTCGACTTCGACGCGGTGCGCCATGAAGCCCGCCTCCGACAACAGGCCGCGCAAGGCGTCGCCGCGCGAGGCATAGCGGCCGTCGAGCGGCGAAAGAGCGTTGAGTTGGCTGAGGGCGGGAGCGATATGCATGGGATAGGGCTGAAAGAGAGGAAACCGTTGAAAAGCGGGGCGATTTTATCATCCGGGATTTCCGCGCCCGCGCGGCGCGCCGGCGCACGCGCGCTCTCCATCGATACCGCGGCATCCTGCTATACTGCGGCCGCTTTCCGACTATGACAATGACACCATGAAACTTATCGGTTCTTATACCAGCCCTTACGTACGTAAAGTGCGTGTTGTCATGGCGGAGAAAAAACTCGATTACCGGATGGATGTCGAGAACGTCTGGTCGCCCGACACCAAGATCCAGCAATACAACCCGCTCGGCAAGGTGCCCTGCCTGGTCATGGAAGACGGCGGCGCGCTGTTCGATTCGCGCGTGATCGTCGAATACCTGGACACCCTGTCGCCGGTTGCCCGGCTGATTCCGCAATCCGGCCGCGACCGCGCCGCCGTCAAGTGCTGGGAAGCCATCGCCGACGGCGTGCTGGACGCCTGCGTGGCCATCGTCAAGGAAAAGCAGCGCCCGGAAGCGCAGCAAAGCCCCGACTGGATCAGCCGCCAATACGCCAAGATCCACGCCAGCCTGGACGCCATGGACAAGAGCCTGGGCGAACACGCCTATTGCATGGGCATCAACTACAGCCTGGCCGACGTCGCCGTGGGCTGTGCCCTGGGCTACCTGGACCTGCGTTTCGCCGATATCGACTGGCGCGCGGGCCACGCCAACCTGTCGCGCCTGTACGAGAAGCTGATGACGCGCGCCTCGTTCACCGACACGGCGCCGCCCGCCGCCTGAATCCGGAATCCGGCTAGGCGATGATGCCGCCTCCCAGGCAGACGTCGCCGTCGTACAGCACCGCCGACTGCCCCGGCGTGACCGCCCACTGCGCCTGTTCGAAATCCAGCGCGAAGGTCTCGCCCGCGGCGTCGCGCAGCGTGCAGGCCGCATCGCTCTGGCGATAGCGGGTCTTGGCGCCGTACCCGCCGGCCGCGGGCGGCGCGCCGGCCACCCAGCTTGCGTCTTGCGCGGTCAGCGTCCGCGACAGCAGCCAGGGGTGGTCATGCCCCTGCACCACATACAACGTGTTCCCCGCCAGGTCCTTGCGCGCCGAATACCAGGCGTCGGACGTGCCGTCGTCGCGCTGCGCCCCCTTGATCCCGCCCACGCCCAGGCCCTTGCGCTGGCCCAGCGTATAGAACGACAGGCCCTGGTGCGTGCCGACGCGCTTGCCCTCCGGCGTCAGGATGGGACCCGGCGCGGTGGGCAGATAGCGGTTGAGGAATTCGCGGAAGGGCCGCTCGCCGATGAAGCAGATGCCGGTGGAGTCCTTCTTGGCGGCGTTGTGCAGGCCGATTTCGTGGGCGATGCGGCGCACCTCGGTCTTGGGAATCTCGCCCAGCGGGAACAGCGTGCGCGCCAGTTGCGCCTGGTTCAGGCGGTGCAGGAAATAGCTCTGGTCCTTGCTGGCGTCCAGGGCCTTGAGGAGTTCGTAGCGCGGGCCGCCGGCCTCGTCGACGCGGCGCACCCGCGCGTAGTGGCCGGTGGCGATGCGTTCGGCGCCCAGGTTCATGGCGTGGTCGAGGAAGGCCTTGAACTTGATCTCGGCATTGCACAGGACGTCGGGATTGGGCGTGCGCCCAGCCGAATATTCGCGCAGGAAGTCGGCGAACACGCGGTCCTTGTATTCGGCCGCGAAATTGACCGCCTCGATGTCCACGCCGATCAGGTCCGCCACGCTGGCGGCATCCAGCCAGTCCTGGCGCGTCGAACAGTATTCGGAATCGTCGTCGTCCTCCCAGTTCTTCATGAACAGGCCGACGACGTCATAGCCTTGCTGCTTCAGCAGCCAGGCGGTCACCGAGGAATCGACGCCGCCGGACATGCCGACGACGACACGGCCCTTGGAGGAGGAATGCGACATAGGGAAATAGCGGAAATAGCGGGAAAAACCACGGAAAGGACAGGGGCGGCGCGCGCCATCGGCGCGGCTGCCGTCAAGCGGGCATTTTAGCGCCCGGGCCCCGCCCGCCCCCCGATAACCCCCACAAAGTCCGCCAAACACGGCATCATGTCACCCGGCGACACAGCTTCACGGTATCACCTGAGAACGAAAACCGCCCCTTCGAGGGGTCCGCGCGCCGCGCGGCAAAGGGGCACTTCCTGGAGAATCCATGAGAGTCGGAGTTCCACGCGAGACCCTGCCGGGAGAAACTCGCGTTGCTGCAACACCGGAAACGGTGAAGAAGTACGTGACCGCCGGGCATGCCGTCTGCGTCGAATCCGGCGCCGGGACGGCGGCCCGCTACCCCGACGAGGCCTACACGGCGGTGGGCGCCGGCCTGGGATCGGCGGCGCAGGCGCTGGGCGCGGAACTGGTGCTCAAGGTGCGCGCGCCGGCGGGCCCCGAACTGGGCCTGCTCAAGCCGGGCGCGGTGCTGGCCGGCATGCTGGACCCCTACGACGCCGCCGGCCTGGCGGCCCTGGCCGCCACCGGCGTCACGGGCTTCGCGCTGGAGGCCGCGCCGCGCATCTCGCGGGCGCAAAGCCTGGACGTGCTGTCCTCGCAGGCCAACCTGGCCGGCTACAAGGCGGTGCTGCTGGCCGCCCACCACTACGGCCGCATCTTTCCCATGATGATGACCGCCGCCGGCACGCTGAAGGCCGCGCGCGCCGTGATCCTGGGCGCGGGCGTCGCCGGCCTGCAGGCCATCGCGACGGCGCGGCGCCTGGGCGCGGTGGTGGAAGCTTCCGACGTGCGCCCCGCCGCGCGCGAGCAGGTGGAATCGCTGGGCGCCAAGTTCATCGACGTCCCCTTCGAAACCGACGAGGAACGCGAGATCGCCCAGGGCACGGGCGGCTACGCGCGGCCCATGCCGGCGTCCTGGATGGCGCGCCAGGCGGCCCTGGTCTCGGAACGCTGCCGCCAGGCCGACATCGTCGTCACTACCGCGCTCATCCCCGGCCGGCCCGCGCCCACCCTGATCGCCGCGGAAACCGTGCAGGCCATGAAGCCGGGCTCGGTGGTGGTCGACCTGGCCGTCGAGCGCGGCGGCAACTGCCCGCTCACGGAAAAGGACCGCGTCGTCGAAAAGCACGGCGTCATCCTGGTCGGGCTGTCCAACCTGCCCGCCCTGCTGCCTACCGACGCCTCGGCGCTCTATGCGCGCAACCTGCTCGATTTCCTCAAGCTCATCACGGCCAAGGACGGCGCGCTGGCGATCCAGCGCGAGGATGAAATCGTCGCGGCCTGCCTGGTCTGCGAAGGCGGCAACGTTTTGCGGAGCGCGTGAATGGACACCATCAGCCCCACCCTGATCAATCTCATCATCTTCGTGCTGGCCGTCTACGTGGGCTACCACGTGGTATGGAACGTGACGCCGGCCCTGCATACCCCGCTGATGGCCGTGACCAACGCGATTTCGGCCATCATCATCGTCGGCGCGATGCTGGCGGCGGCGCTGACCGAAGGCGGCCTGGCGCGCGCCATGGGCGTGCTGGCCGTGGCCCTGGCCGCCGTCAACGTCTTCGGCGGCTTCCTGGTCACGCGCCGCATGCTGCAGATGTTCAAGAAGAAGGAACGTCCGGCCGCGAACCGCGCCAAGGGAGACGGGCAATGATCTCCCTGAACCTGGTCACCCTGCTCTACCTGCTGGCCTCGGTCTGCTTCATCCAGGCGCTCAAGGGCCTGTCCCATCCCAACACCTCGCGCATCGGCAATGCCTTCGGCATCGTCGGCATGGCGCTGGCGGTGCTCACCACGGCGGCGCTGATCGCCGGCCTGGCGCGTCCGGGCGCGGCCGTCCCGGGCCTGGGCTGGGTCCTGCTGGGCCTGCTGATCGGCGGCAGCGCGGGCACCGTCATGGCCCTGCGCGTGGAGATGACGAAGATGCCCGAACTGGTGGCCTTCATGCACAGCATGATAGGCCTGGCCGCCGTGGCCATCGCCGTGGCCGTGGTCGCCGAACCGCATGCCTTCGGCATCGCCGCGCCGGGCGGCGGCCTGCCGCTGGGCAACCGCATCGAGATCTTCATCGGCTCCTTCGTCGGCGCCATCACGTTCTCCGGTTCGGTCATCGCCTTCGGCAAGCTGTCCGGCAAATACAAGTTCCGCCTGTTCCAGGGCGCGCCGGTGGTGTTCCGCGGCCAGCACGCGCTGAACCTGCTGCTGGCGCTGGCCATGCTGGCCTACGGCGTCTGGTTCGTCACCAGCCCGGGGGGCGGCGCGTGGACGCCTTTCGTCGTGATGCTGGTCATCGCCTTCATCCTGGGCGTGCTGATCATCATCCCCATCGGCGGCGCCGACATGCCGGTGGTGGTGTCCATGCTCAATAGCTATTCGGGCTGGGCGGCCGCCGGCATCGGCTTCTCGCTGGACAACCCCATGCTGATCATCGCGGGCTCGCTGGTGGGATCGTCGGGCGCGATCCTTTCCTACATCATGTGCAAGGCGATGAACCGCTCCTTCTTCAACGTGCTGCTGGGCGGATTCGGCAACGGCGGGGGCGGCGCCGAGACCGCCGGCGCGACGCCGCAGCGCAGCGTGAAATCGGGCAGCGCGGAAGACGCCGCCTTCATGCTGGAGAACGCCGAGACGCTGATCATCGTGCCCGGCTACGGCCTGGCGGTGGCGCGCGCCCAGCATGCGCTCAAGGATCTCACGGACCGGCTGACCGACCGGGGCGTCTCGGTGAAATACGCCATCCACCCGGTGGCCGGCCGCATGCCGGGACACATGAACGTGCTGCTGGCCGAGGCCGAGGTGCCCTACGACCAGGTGTTCGAAATGGACGAGATCAACGGCGAGTTCGGCCAGACCGACGTGGTGCTGGTGCTCGGCGCCAACGACGTGGTCAACCCGGCGGCCAAGAACGATCCGCAATCGCCGATCGCCGGCATGCCCATCCTGGAGGTCTACAAGGCGCGCACGGTGATCGTCAACAAGCGCTCCATGGCGGCCGGCTACGCCGGGCTGGACAACGAGCTGTTCTACATGGACCGCACGATGATGGTCTTCGGCGACGCCAGGAAAGTGATCGAGGACATGGGCAAGGCCGTGGAGTGACGCCGCGGCCTTGCCCGCCCCGCGGCGCTCAGGGCGCCGCGGCCGGCTTCGGCGCGCGCGCCAGCCGTTCGTCCAGCGATTCGATCCAGTGCCGCACCGGCGTGTCCGTGCCGCTTTGCAGATGGCCGATGCAGCCGACGTTGGAGGACAGGATGATGTCCGGCCGCGCCGGCGCGATGGCCGCCAGCTTGCGGTCGCGCAAGGACAGCGAGATCCCGGGGTTCAGCACGGAATAGGCGCCCGCCGAACCGCAGCAGAGGTGCTGCTCGTTGAACGGCTGCAACTCGTAGCCCAGGTCGGCCAGCAAGGCCTCCGTCTTCGGCCGCAGCGCCTGCCAGTGCTGCAGCGTGCAGGGCGGATGGAAGGCCGCGCGCACGGGCGCGTGCGGATCGCCCTCCTCCGCCGCGCGCGGGACGGCGGCCAGCCGCGCGCGCAGCTCCGCCGCATGCGGGGCGACGATCTCCGACACGTCGCGCACGACCGCCACGATGCGCGCCGCGCGTTCCGCGTACTGGGCATCGTGGCGCAGATGGTGCGCGTACTCCTTGACCATGGCGCCGCAGCCCGACGCGTTCATCACGATGGCCTCGACCTCGCCGTCGCGCACCGCCGGCCACCAGGCGTCGATATTGGCGCGCATCTGCCGCAGCGCGGCGGCCTGGTCGTCCAGGTGGAAATTCACGGCGCCGCAGCAGCCGCCCACGCCCAGCCTCGCGCCGATGCCGATGGCGTCGAGCACGCGCACCGTGGCCGCGTCGATGCCGGGCATCAGCGCCGGCTGCACGCAGCCCGCCAGCAGCAGCACCTGGCGCGCGTGGCCCCGCGTGTCGGGCAGCGCGCCGGCCTTGCGGCGCTGAGGCACCTTGCGCCGCAGGGCCGCCGGCAATATCCCGCGCACCGCCTGTCCCAGCCGCAAGGCCGGCGCGAACAGCGGTGAATTCAGGCCCTTGCGCAGCAGGGCCCGCTTGAGCCGCTGCCGCCAGGGACGCGGCACGCGCTGTTCGACCAGGTCGCGGCCGATGTCCAGCAGGTGGCCGTATTGCACGCCCGAAGGACAGGTGGTCTCGCAATTGCGGCAGGTCAGGCAGCGGTCCAGGTGGGTCTGCGTCGACGGCCCCGGCTCGGCGCCCTCCAGCATCTGCTTGATCAGGTAGATGCGGCCGCGCGGGCTGTCCAGCTCGTCGCCCAGCACCTGGTAGGTGGGACACGTGGCGGTGCAGAATCCGCAATGCACGCAGCGCCGGAGGATGGCGTCGGCCTCCCGGCCGAAATCGGTGTCGCGCGCCCACGAGGCGATTTGCGTCTGCATGATGCGTCATAGCTCCAGGATCAGCCGGCCCGGATTGAACAGGCCCAAGGGATCGAATTCCTGCTTCAGGCGGCGCGTGAGCTGGGCCACGCCCGGCTCCAGTGGATGGAAGACGCCGTCGGCGGGAACGTCCTCCTGGCGCGCCGGCCGGAACAGCGTGGCGTGCCCGCCGCGGGCCCGCGCGGCCGCGCGCAGCGCCGCCGCATCGCCGTTCGCGCCCGCGCACAGCCAGCGCTGGCCGCCGCCCCATTCGATCAGGGTCGGACCCAGGCCCAGCGGCGGCGTGGCGGGCGGCAGCGCCAGGCGCCACAGGCCGTGCCCGCGGTCGAAGAAAGGATGGGTCTGCTCGCGCAGGGAGGCCCAGTGATCCGCCGCCCGCCCGGCATCGACGGTTTCGCCGCCGATGCGCGCGCGCGCCGAGGCGATCGCCGGCGGCGCGCCGGACAGGCGCACCCACAACTGGCCGGGCAGCCCGGGCACCGGCAGCCAGGCCGTGGCCGATATCGGCATGGGCTCGCCGCGCCAGCGCGCGAACCAGGCCAGGGCCTGCGCCTCGTCGGCCTCCAGGCACAAGGTCGATTCCTCCATCGGCCGCGGCACCACCTTCAGCGACACCTCCAGGATGGCGCCGAAAATGCCTTGGGAACCGGCCAGCAGGCGCGATACGTCGTAGCCCGCGACGTTCTTCATCACCTCGCCGCCGAAACCCAGCACGCGACCCTGCGCGTCGAGCAGGCGCGCGCCCAGCACGAAATCGCGCACGGCGCCCGCGGCCATGCGGCGCGGCCCCGACAGGCCGGTCGCCACGCAGCCGCCCACCGTGGCGCCGCGCCCGTAGTGCGGCGGCTCGAAGGCCAGCATCTGGCCGCGTTCGGCCAAGGCCGCCTCCAGGTCCTTCAAGGGCGTGCCCGCCCGCGCGGTGACCACCAGTTCGGAAGGCTGGTAGTTGACGATGCCGTGATAGGCGCTGACGTCGAGCAGGCAATGGCCATCCTGCGGCCGCAGGGGCCGGTGATTGCCATAGAAGGCCTTGCTGCCGCCGCCCGTGATGAACACGGGCTTGTGCCCGGCGTGCGCCGTCATGACCTGGTCGCACAACTCCGACAGGACGAATTCCATGAAGGGCCCGGGTTCAAAAGCGCGAAAGATCGGGGAAACGCAGTTCGCCGCCGTGCACGTGCATCTTGCCGTACTCCGCGCAGCGCGCCAGCGTCGGTATCACTTTTTGAGGGTTCAGCAGGCAACGCGGATCGAAGGCCCGCTTGACCGCCAGGAAGGTGTCGAGTTCCTCGCGCGAGAACTGCACGCACATTTGATTGATTTTCTCCATGCCCACGCCGTGCTCTCCAGTCACGGTGCCTCCTACCTGTACGCACAGTTCGAGTATCGCCACGCCGAACTTGTCGGCGCGCTCGGTCTCTTCCGGCTTGTTCGAGTCGAAAAGAATCAAGGGATGCAAATTGCCGTCGCCGGCATGGAACACGTTCGCGCAGCGCAGGCCGAACTCGTCTTCCATCTGTTCGATGGCCGTCAACACGCGCGCCAGGTGGCGGCGCGGGATGGTGCCGTCCATGCAGTAATAGTCCGGCGAGACGCGGCCCGCCGCCGGGAAGGCGTTCTTGCGCCCGGCCCAGAAGCGCAGGCGCTCGGGCTCGGACGTGGATACCTGCAGGCGCGTGGCGCCGGCGGCGCCCAGCACGGCCTCCATGCGTTCGACTTCGTGATCGACTTCCTCGCGCGTGCCGTCGGACTCGCACAGCAGGATGGCCTGCGCGTCCATGTCGTAGCCGGCCTGCACGAAGGGCTCCACCATGTGGATCGCCTGGCGGTCCATCATTTCCAGGCCCGCGGGAATGATGCCGGCGCCGATGATCCGGGTCACCGCGTGGCCGGCCGCCTCGGCGCTGTTGAAGCTGGCCAGCAGCACCTGGGCGCAGGCGGGCTTGGGCAGCAGCTTGACGGTGATCTCGGTGACGACGCCCAGCATGCCTTCCGAACCGATGAATACCGCCAGCAGGTCCAGGCCGGGCGCGTCGGGCGCCTCCGAGCCGAGCTCGACGATATCGCCGTCTATGGTGACCACGCGCACGCGCAGGATGTTGTGGACGGTGAGGCCGTACTTCATGCAGCGCACGCCGCCGGAATTCTCGGCGACGTTGCCGCCTATCGAGCAGGCGATCTGGCTGGACGGGTCGGGCGCGTAGTACAGGCCGTAGGGGGCGGCGGCTTCGGAAATCGCCAGGTTGCGCACGCCGGGCTCGACCACGGCGGTCGCGCTGTCGCGGTCGATGCGCTTGATGCGGTTGAGCTTGGACAGCCCCAGCAGAACGCCTTGCGGATGCGGCATGGCGCCGCCGGACAAGCCGGTGCCGGCGCCGCGCGGCACGACGGGGGCGTTGAGCTTGCGGCAGATGCGCATGACCGCCTGGATCTGGGCCTCGGTCTCGGGCAGGCAGACGACGGCGGGCAAGGCGCGGTAGAGCGAGAGGCCGTCGCACTCGAACGGACGCGTGTCCTCTTCGCGGAACAGGATGCAATGAGGCGGCAGGACGGCCTGCAGGGCCGCGACCAGATCGGTCGCGGCGGGCGGCGCGCTTTGGGCGTCCGTGAGGTCTGTCTCTGCCTTGTTATCCATGGTGGAGAACAATAGCGCGAGGGATGGATTCGCACAGGCCGGGATTTACCCGGGGGATTGACCACGTAGTGCCCAAGGTTACTTTCCCGGGCCCGCGGCGGGCGAGGCCGGCTACCAGGCGAAGATCTTGCCGGGGTTGAGAATATTGTTCGGATCGAAGGCGTGCTTGAGGCTGCGCATCAGGGCCAGCGCGTCGGCGCCGTGTTCCTCTTCGAGGAACTGCATCTTGTGCAGGCCGACGCCATGCTCGCCGGTGCAGGTGCCGTCGGCGGCGATGGCGCGGCGCACGAGGGCGTGGTTGATGCGCTCGGACGCCTGCCATTCCTCGGCGCTGTCCGGGTCCAGCAGCATCAGGACGTGGAAGTTGCCGTCGCCCACGTGGCCGACGATGGTGAAAGGGAACGGCGCGTCGGCCAGGTCGCGCGCGGTTTCGCGCACGCAGTCGGCCAGGGCCGAGATGGGCACGCAGACGTCGGTGGTGCTGGCGCGGCAGCCGGGACGCAGTTGCAGGCCGGCGAAGTAGGCATTGTGGCGCGCGGCCCACAGGCGGCTGCGGTCTTCGGGACGCTCGGCCCAGTCGAAGTCCATGGCGCCGTGTTCGCGCACGATGTCCTGCACGGCCTGGGCATGCTCCTGCACGGCGGCGGCGCTGCCATGGAATTCGAAGACCAGCAGCGGCGTTTCCCGCAGGCTGAGCTTGCTGTGCAGGTTGACCGAGCGCACCGCATGTTCGTCCATGAACTCCACGCGCGCGACCGGGATGCCCATCTGCATGATCTCGATGACGCTGTCGACGGCGTCGCCCAGGGTCGAGAAATTGCAGACCGCCGCCGACACCGCTTCGGGTTGCGGATACAGCTTGACCGTCACCTCGGTGATGATGCCCAGGGTGCCCTCGCTGCCGACGAAGATGCGCGTCAGGTCGTAGCCGGCCGAGGACTTGGGCGCGCGGCGCGCCGTGCGCACGATGCGGCCGTCGGCGGTGACGACGGTCAGCGACAGCACGTTCTCCCGCATCGTGCCGTAGCGCACGGCGTTCGTGCCGGACGCCCGCGTCGCCGCCATGCCGCCCAGGCTGGCGTCGGCGCCCGGGTCCACCGGGAAGAACAGGCCGGTGTCGCGGATTTCCTCGTTGAGCTGCTTGCGCGTCACGCCGGCCTGCACGGTGACGGTGAAATCCTCGGCGTTCAGCGTCAACACCGCGTTCATGCGCGACAGATCCAGCGTGATGCCGCCCTGCACCGGCAGCAGATGCCCTTCCAGCGAAGAACCCGCGCCGTAGGGAACGACCGGCACGCGGTATTGATTGCAGATGCGCGCGAAGGCGGCGACTTCCTCCGTGCTCAGGGCGAACGCCACGGCGTCGGGCAGGATGTCCGGATACGGCGACTCGTCATGCCCATGATGCTCGCGCACCGCTTGCGCGACGGACAAACGATCGCCGAACAACGCCCGCAGCTCGTCCAGACAGGCGGCGGGAATCGGACGACGCAAGGTATCGGCGTGCAGGGGAGCGTTCATGGCATTCCTGAAGAATAGGACCGGCGCCGCCTCGCGCGGCCCCGCAAAATCCCATTTTAAGCCCGCCAGAAAGGGCGCCCCCCTGGGGGGCCGCGCTCCGCGCGGTACGGGGGCCTTATTTTCCAGAGGCCGAGCTATTGCGGCGGCGTTCGCGCACGGCGGCCGCCAGGCGCTCCAGCAACTGCACCGAGGAGTCCCAGTCGATGCAGCCGTCGGTGATGCTCTGCCCGTAGGTGAGCGCCTGTCCCGGCACCAGGTCCTGGCGCCCCGCCAGCAGATGGCTTTCCACCATCAGGCCGACGATGCGCGTATCGCCCGCCTCCATCTGGCGCGCGATGTCGTCGGCCACCATGGGCTGGTTTTCCGGCTTCTTGCTGCTGTTGGCGTGGCTGGTGTCTATCATCAGGCGCTGCGCCAGGCCCGCCTTCGCCAGGTCCTGGCAGGCAGCCTCGACGCTGGCCGCGTCGTAGTTCGGCGCCTTGCCGCCGCGCAGGATGACGTGGCAATCCTCGTTGCCGGCAGTCGAGACGATGGCCGAATGACCGCCCTTGGTCACCGACAGGAAATGGTGCGGTTGCGAAGCCGCCTTGATGGCATCCACCGCGATCTTGATGTTGCCGTCGGTGCCGTTCTTGAAACCGACCGGGCAGGAAAGGCCCGACGCCAGTTCGCGGTGCACCTGGCTTTCCGTCGTGCGCGCGCCGATGGCGCCCCACGACACCAGGTCGGCGATGTACTGCGGCGTGATCATGTCGAGGAATTCGCAGCCGGCCGGCACGCCGCGGCTGTTGATTTCCAGCAGCAGTTCGCGCGCGATGCGCACGCCCTTGTTGATGTTGAAGCTGCCGTCCAGGTCGGGATCGTTGATCAGCCCTTTCCAGCCCACCGTGGTGCGCGGCTTCTCGAAGTACACGCGCATGACGATCTCGAGATCCGCCTTCAGCCTTTCCCGCACGGCCTTCAGCCTGTCCGCGTATTCCAGCGCCGCCTTGGTGTCATGGATGGAGCACGGGCCGATCACCACCGCCAGCCGGTCGTCCATGCCGTGCAGGATGCGATGCAGCGCCTGGCGGGTATCGTGCACCACCGCCGACACGGCCTGGGTACACGAGAATTCACGCATCACGTGCGCGGGCGGAGTCAGTTCCTTGATTTCGCGGATTCGAAGATCGTCGGTATTGTGAGACACGGGTATTTCCTTCCTGGGGTGAGGGGCCAGGCTGGCGGACACAAAAAAAGCCGCCAGTTCGCTGGCGGCTTTTTTGGGGGGATTCTGTGCAGACTTCAGTATGCGCGCAATCCTTCCTCCGCCAGCGGCATCGGAAAGCCAAAAAAATAAAATCGGCCGGCGCCGACGGAATGGATCGCGGTATTCATGGGCTGGAACCATAGCACAAATTCTTGCAACATGAAAGCCGCCCTGAAAAAATGAAAGCCGCCCCGAGAAACCCGGGACGGCCACGGCGGCACAAGCCGCGCGCCGCCGATCGGACAAGCCGGCCGCCGGACACGGAGCCCGGCCACGCCGGCCGGCAAGCCAGCCCGGCCTAGGCCGTGCCGCCCACCGTCAGCCCTTCCATCCGCACCGTCGGCATCCCCACGCCCACCGGCACGCTCTGCCCTTCCTTGCCGCAGGTGCCGACGCCGGAATCCAGCCGCAGGTCGTTGCCGATCAGGCTGACCTTGGTCATGGCGTCCGGCCCGTTGCCGATCAGCGTCGCGCCCTTGACCGGATAGGTCACCTTGCCGTTCTCGATCATGTAGGCCTCGGAGGCGGAGAAAACGAATTTGCCGCTGGTGATGTCCACCTGGCCGCCGCCGAAATTGACGGCGTACAGGCCGCGCTTGACCGACGCGACGATTTCCTCGGGCGGGGTGGCCCCCGCCAGCATGTAGGTATTGGTCATGCGCGGCATGGGCAGATGCGCGAACGATTCGCGCCGGCCGTTGCCGGTGGCGGCGGTCTTCATCAGGCGGGCGTTCATCGTGTCCTGCATATACCCGCGCAGGATGCCGTCCTCGATCAGGACGTTGCGCTGCGTGGTATTGCCTTCGTCGTCGACGTTCAGCGAACCGCGGCGGTCCGGTATCGTGCCGTCGTCGATCACCGTCACGCCCTTGGCGGCCACGCGCTCGCCGATGCGGCCGGAAAACACGCTCGAACCCTTGCGGTTGAAATCCCCTTCCAGGCCGTGGCCGACCGCTTCGTGCAGGAGGATGCCCGGCCAGCCCGAGCCCAGCACCACCGTCATCTCGCCGGCCGGCGCCGGGCGCGCGTCCAGGTTCACCAGGGCCTCGTGCACCGCGTGCTCGACGTAGCCGCGCAGGATGTCGTCCGTGAAATACGCCAGGCCGGAGCGGCCGCCGCCGCCCGCATGCCCCATTTCGCGCCGACCGTCGCGTTCGGCGATCACCGTCAGCGACAGGCGCACCAGCGGACGCACGTCCGCGGCCAGCCGGCCATCGCTGCCGGCGACCAGGATCACGTCGTACTCGGCGCCCAGGCCGGCCATGACCTGGATCACGTGCGGGTCGCGGGCGCGCGCCATCCGCTCCACGCGCTCCAGCAGCGCCACCTTCTCCGGCGCGCCCAGGGTCAGCAAGGGATCGATGGCCGGATACAGGCCGCGTCCGGGCCCGGGATCGGCCGGCGCGGTGACGCGCGCCTTGCCGGCGCCCTGGCGGGCGATGCTGCGCACGGTGCGCGCCGAGGACAGCAGCGCCTCCGGCGACAGCGTATCGGAATAGGCAAAGGCGGTTTTCTCGCCGCTGATGGCGCGCACGCCCACGCCTTGCCCGATGGAAAAACTGCCGGTTTTCACGATTCCCTCTTCCAGGCTCCAGCCTTCGCTGCGCGTGTATTGGAAATAAAGATCGGCGTAATCCACCTTATGGGTGAATATTTCTCCCAACGCGCGCGCCATATCGGCCTCGCTCAATCCCCAGGGGTCGAGCAGCAAGGTTTTGGCGGTAGCGAGCGATTCAATGGCGGGATCGGTAATTTTCATGGCTGGACTCGACGGAGAACTTCACAATTTCTTCACGTTTTTTAGATAACCCGTTATTTATCGGGTGTAGACAATTTGCGATTACATGACGCGGTGCCGCAGTGCCGGCAAGGCTGTCCGCACTTCCGCAAGACGCTCGGCATCTATGTTACCCGCGACCACGCCCGGCCCCTCGGGCAACTGCGCGACAATTTCGCCCCAGGGATCGACCAGCATGGAATGCCCCCAGGTGCGCCGCCCATTGGGATGCACCCCGCCCTGGGCCGGCGCCAGCACATAGCATTGATTTTCGACCGCGCGGGCGCGCAGCAGCAATTCCCAGTGCGCTTGTCCCGTCGTATAAGTAAAGGCGGCGGGAACCAAAATCAAGCTGACGTCTCCAAAAGCTCGATAAAGCTCAGGGAATCTCAGGTCATAGCAGACCGACAATCCGACCTTGCCGAAAGGCGCATCGAAAATGCGCGGCGTCGCGCCCGGCCGGATGCTCGCGGCCTCGTCGAAGGATTCCGTGCCGCGCTGGAAGTTAAACAGGTGGATTTTGTCATAGCGCGCAATCCGCGCGCCGTCGGGCCCATATACCAGGGTCGTGTTATAGACTCTTTGCGGTTCCGGACAAACCATGGGCAGCGTGCCGCCGACCACATATATACCGTGCGAACGCGCCTGTTCGGCCAGGAATGCCTGGATCGGCCCGTCGTCCTCGTTCTCGCGCGCGGCCACCTTGTCGGTGTCCTTGCGCCCCATGAGGCAGAAATATTCGGGCAAGGCCACGAGGGCGGCGCCCTCCGCTACGGCCTCTGCGATCAGCGCGCCGGCCGCCTGCAGATTTTCCCGCACGTCCGGCGTACTGATCATTTGAATCGCGGCGACTTTGAAGGACATGGTTGATACTTCCTTGAACGAGCGCTGGACGGAAACATATGGATTCAAGAATTCTAAGGATAATAGCGGTATAAATTTTGTACCATTGCGGATACAATAACTTCATCCTGTCGGGAAAACCGAATTTCCATAATAAGGATCACAGCACCATGGTTAGAGAAAACTACGCGGCACAGCAGGCGAAGATAGAAAAGGAAATCGGCAAATTGCGCAAGCGCGCCGAATTGCTGCAGACCAAGCGACGCAAGCCCGTAGTGGCGTCGATCATTCGTTCGATGCGTGAATACAATATCACCCCCGAGGAAATCGCCGCGGCTTTCGGCAAGCCTGCCCGCGCGCCCGGCGTGCGCAAGAGCGCCGCGCCGGCCGCCGCGCCCCGCGCCAAGCGCGCCGTGGCGCCCAAGTACCGCCATCCCGATACGGGCGAAACCTGGAGCGGCCGCGGCAAGGCGCCGCGCTGGCTGACCGCCGCCGAGGCGGAAGGCGCCAAGCGGGACACCTTTCTCATCCAGTAAAGCCATGGGGCTGCCTGACAGCCCCTTGCGCATCGCCGCCCTGCTTCGACGGGCCGCCGCCAAAAACATCGCGCCGATATCCGGCGCGATGTTTTTTTATGTCTTCGGCCCCGCCGGCGCAAGCCTCGGGGCCAGCGGGAAGCCGATCGGGACAAATATATCCATTTATACGTATAAATGGCACGTCCCTGACTTATTTCATTAGTTAGTACATTGTATCTTCATTAAAACAACCTAATAATCAACGACCTACCGGGTATTCGACCTTCCGCTCGGAGCCATTATTGCCGGGGAACTGGTCGAAGATCGCCCGCACCAGATAAGGCATGACGCGCAGCAGACGGTCGCCGTCCGATACGCTATAAGCGCTGGCCCGATACACTTCGGCGCCGCCATTGGCGTTGTCGTGGATCGACAGCGTCAGCCAGTTGCGATAGGCCACCGTCGGCACGTCGACCCAGTCCGGTCCCCAGTAGCCGCCCCAGCCGCCCCAATAGCCGCGCGGACCGTAGAAGCCGGGATAGCCGCCGAAGAAGTAGGGGTTGTAGGGCTGCCGCACCATCACCTGGGTCTGCGCGACGCCGTAGGTAAAGGACACGTTGAACCGCGCGGGCGCCCCCTTGGCCGCCTCCACCAGGCCGGTCGCGCCGATGCCGGCGCGGACCGTGTCCTGGTACGAGAGGTATTCCAGATTATTCTCCTGCGCCGCATCGGCCGCGACGAAGCGGTACTTCTGGCCCGTCGCGTTATCGGGCCAATGCTGGAAGGACGTCACGCGCGCCGAGACCGTATGGGTGGTGGCGCAACCCGTCAACGCCACGGCGAACAAGACGGCGCAGCAAGCCTGGATCCAGCGCGAGAGGGACGAATTTTTATAGCGATTCATAACATGACTCCTGGGGAACGGCCACGCTCCTGTAAGGCCGCGACGCATCATACGTCTTGCGCATTCACTTGAGACAAGGCGTCGCGTATAAAGTTTTGCGCAGCAAGCATCAAGCCGCGTCCTACAATAGCCATGTCATTACTTCTTCCCGGGGAAAAATAGCCCATGCGCACCGATACTTCCGTGACCGTCTACCGCAAGGACTACCAGCCCTATCCCTTCGACATTCCCGAAGTGGCGTTGACGTTCGACCTGGAACCCGAGACGACCACGGTGACCTCGCGCCTGACCCTGCGCCGCCGCGCGCCCGGCGACACCGCGCCGCTGGTGCTGGACGGCAGCGAGCTGGAACTGGTCTCGGTGCATGTCGACGGCGCCGCCTGGGACGCCGGCCGCTACGCCTTGACCGCGCACACCCTGACGCTGCCCGGCCTGCCCGACCAAGCGGTGCTGGAGATCGTCAGCCGCTGCCGGCCGCAGGCCAACTCGACCCTGATGGGCCTGTACGTATCGAGCGGAAATTTCTTCACCCAGTGCGAAGCCGAGGGCTTTCGCCGCATCACCTGGTTCGCGGACCGGCCCGACGTGATGTCGCGCTATCGCGTCACGCTGCGCGCGCGGCCCGAGTACCCGCACTTGCTGAGCAACGGCAACCTGGTGGCCAGCCGCGCGCTGCCGGACGGCCGCCGGGAAGTGGAGTGGGAAGACCCCTTCCCCAAGCCCTGCTATCTGTTCGCCCTGGTGGCGGGCCGCCTGACCTGCCGCGAAACGCGCACCAGGACGGCCAGCGGCCGCGAGGTGCTGCTGCAGGTGTATAGCGATCCCGGTTCGGAGGACCGCACGGCCTGGGCCCTGGAGTCGCTGGAGCGCGCGCTGCGCTGGGACGAGACCCGCTTCGGCCTGGAGCTGGACCTGGACCGCTTCATGGTGGTCGCGGTGCGCGACTTCAACATGGGCGCGATGGAGAACAAGGGCCTGAATATCTTCAACGCGGCCTACGTGCTGGCGAATCCCGATACGGCCACGGACGCCAACTACGAAGGCATCGAATCGGTCATCGGCCATGAGTATTTCCATAACTGGACCGGCAACCGCGTGACCTGCCGCGACTGGTTCCAGTTGAGCCTTAAGGAAGGCCTGACGGTCTTCCGCGACCAGGAGTTCAGCGCCGACATGATGGCGCACGGCCTGGATGCGGCGGCCGCCGCCAGCGCGCGCGCGGTCAAGCGCATCGACGACGTGGCCACGCTGCGCGCCGCGCAGTTCCCGGAAGACGCGGGCCCCATGGCGCACCCCATCCGGCCCGAAAGCTACCAGGAGATCGGCAACTTCTATACGGCCACCGTCTACGAGAAAGGCGCCGAGGTCATCCGCATGCAGCACACGCTGCTGGGCGAGGAAGGCTTCCGCGCGGGGATGGACGAGTATTTCCGCCGCCACGACGGACAGGCCGTGACCTGCGACGATTTCGTGGCCGCGATGGAATCGGTCTACACGCGTCAGCATCCCGGCCGCGACCTGTCCGTGTTCCGGCGCTGGTATCGCCAGGCGGGCACGCCGCGCGTCACCGTGGCGATGGCCTACGACGCGGCGTCGCGGCGCTGCACCGTGACCCTGTCGCAGCGCTGCGCGGCGGTCGGCGTCGAGAAGACCGCCGCCGGCGGCGCCGCCAAGCTGCCCCTGCACATCCCCTTCGCCATCGGGCTGCTGGACCGCGCGGGCAAGACCCTGCCACTGTCGCAGGACGGCGCGCCGGCCACCGACACCGTGCTGCTGGAGCTGACCACCGACCGCCAGCAATGGGTGTTCGACGGCATTCCCAGCGAACCCGTGCCCTCGCTGCTGCGCGGATTCTCGGCGCCCGTCATCGTCGAGTACCCCTGGCGCGACGACGAACTGGCCTTGCTGTCGGCGCACGACCCGGATCCCTTCGCCCGCTGGGAAGCCGGCCAGGAACTGGCCACGCGCCAGATCCTCGCGCTGGCGGCGCACGTCCAGCGCGGCGAGGCGCTGAGCCTGCAGCCGGCGTTCGTCGAGGCCTGGCGCACCCTGCTGACCGATCCGCGGCTGGACGCGGCCTACCGCGCCCGCGCGCTGGCGCTGCCGTCGGAGAAGACGCTGGCCGAACGCATGGCCGAGATCGATCCCCCTGCCCTGGCCGCGGCGCGCGACTTCACGCGCGCGGAGCTGGGCCGCCAACTGGCCCAGGCCTGGGCCGAGGCGTTCGAGAACAACCAGACGCCGGGCGCCTACAGCCCGGCGCCCGTGCCGGCGGGCCGGCGCGCCTTGAAGAACCTGGCGCTGGCCCACCTGATGGCGGCCGGCGACGCGCGCGCGCAGGCGTGGGCCAACGAGCAATACGCGCAGGCCAGCAACATGACGGATCGTCTCGGCGCCCTGGGCGCGCTGGTCAACCATGGCCTGGCCGACGACGCCACGCGCGCCCTGGGCGAGTTCTACGAGCAATGGCAGCAGGACCCGCTGGTCATCGACAAGTGGTTCGCGCTGCAGGCCACGGCGCGCTCGACGTCGGTGGAGACGGTGCGCGGCCTGATGGCCCACCCCGCCTTCACGCTGCGCAATCCGAACCGCGCCCGCGCGCTGGTGTTCCAGTTCTGCCTGAACAATGCGCGCGGCCTGCATCTGCCCGACGGCAGCGGCTACGCCTTCTGGGTCGAGCAGGTGCTGGCGCTGGACGCGCTCAACCCCGAAATCGCCGCCCGGCTGGCCCGCGCCCTGGACAATTGGGCGCGCTATACCCCGGCCCTGCGCGAGCCCATGCGGCGCGCGCTGGAGCAGGTGCGCGCGCACGCGGGCCTTTCGCGCAACGTCAACGAAATCGTGTCCAAGGCGCTGGAACTGGCCGCCTGACTTCATTCATCCTGGAGATTCCCTTGAAACGAAAAACCCTCACCCAATACCTGATCGAGCAGCAGCGCGAACACGGCGTGGTCGTGCCGGAAGTGCGCCTGCTGATCGAAGTGGTGGCGCGCGCGTGCAAGGCCATCAGCCACGCCGTCAGCAAGGGCGCGCTGGGCGGCGTGCTGGGCAGCCTGGGCACGGAGAACGTGCAGGGCGAAGTGCAGAAGAAGCTGGACGTCATGTCCAACGAAATCCTGCTCGAGGCCAACGAGTGGGGCGGCCACCTGGCCGCCATGGCGTCGGAGGAAATGGAGACCATCCATCCAATTCCGAACCGCTACCCCAAGGGCGAATACCTGCTGCTGTTCGATCCGCTGGACGGCTCGTCGAACATCGACGTCAACGTGTCCATCGGCACCATCTTCTCGGTGCTGCGCGCGCATCACGAGGAGCCCGGCCAGCCCGTGGGCGAACAGGACTTCATGCAGCCCGGCAACAGGCAGGTGGCCTCGGGCTACGCGGTCTACGGCCCGCAGACCATGCTGGTCCTCACGGTGGGCAACGGCGTGGCCGGCTTCACCCTGGATCGCGAAATGGGATCCTGGGTGCTGACCCACGAGGAAATGCGCATTCCCGAGGACACCAAGGAATTCGCCATCAATATGTCGAACATGCGCCACTGGGCGCCGCCGGTGAAGCGCTACATCGACGACTGCCTGGCCGGCAAGACGGGCCCGCGCGGCAAGGACTTCAACATGCGCTGGGTGGCGTCCATGGTGGCCGACGTCCACCGCATCCTGACGCGCGGCGGCATCTTCATGTACCCGTGGGATTCGCGCGAGCCGAACAAGCCCGGCAAGCTGCGCCTGATGTACGAAGCCAATCCCATGAGCCTGCTGATCGAGCAGGCCGGGGGCGCCGCCATCGACGGCAGCCAGCGCATCCTCGACATCCAGCCCACGCAACTGCACCAGCGCGTCAGCGTCATCCTCGGCTCGAAGAACGAAGTCGAGACCGTGGCGCGTTATCACAAGGAATACGGCCAGGGCTGAGCCCGCGGCCGGCGCAAGCCGCGCGCGGCGCGGCCCGGCGGCTGCCTGGAGGCTTACTTCACTTCCTCCATGGAATGGACGTCGTCCTTGTTGATCTGCACCTTCCTGCCGTTGTCTTCGTACTGGTAGGTGCCGGACTTCTTGTCGTATTGCGGCTCATCCGGGGCGACGATCTGTTGTCCGTCCTTGGTTTGCACCACGGTCGGATGGGAGCAGGCCGCGAGGCCGCCCAACGCCGTCGTAGCCAAGGCCAAAGCCAGAAGTTTCCGGGTCATGTCGCATCTCCTCTAGGTCAGGGACATGATTCACCTTAGCCCAGGCCCCGGAAGGGTAGACGTGACGGTCTGTGCACAAAATGCGAGTGACTGTAATGACGCGGGCGCGGCGCAATGCACGCGGCGGCGTTCGAAGACGCCGCGATGCGCGTCTTCGACCGCCGCCGTCAGGACCGCTTCGATCCCCGCGTCAATCCCGCATCAATCCAGCGTCAGGATGGTCGCGCCGGTGGTCTTGCGGCCGGCCAGCGCGGTGTGCGCCTCGCCGACCTGCGCCAGCGGATAGCGCTGGCCGATGCTCAGCTTGATCTTCTTCTTGGCCACCAGGTCGAACAGCTCGCTGGAAGCGGCCTGCAGCTTGTCCAGCGTGTTGATGTGCAGGCCCAGCGACGGACGCGTCAGGTACAGGCAGCCCTTCTGGTTGAGGATGCCGACGTTCACGCCGGCCACCGGTCCCGAGGCGTTGCCGAAGCTGACCATCAGGCCGCGCGGCTCGATGCAGTCCAGCGAGGCTTCCCAGGTGTCCTTGCCGACGCCGTCGTACACCACCGGCACCTTCTTGCCGCCGGTCAGCTCCAGCAGCTTCTCGGGCACGTTCTCGCGCGAGTAATCGATGGTGGCCCAGGCGCCGTGCTCCTTGGCCAGCGCCGCCTTCTCCGGGCTGGAAACCGTGCCGATCAACTTCACGCCCAGGGCGCGCGCCCACTGGCAGGCGATCAGGCCCACGCCGCCGGCGGCGGCATGGAAAAGAATCGTCTCATTACCTTGCAGGCGGTAGGTTTGGCGAAACAGGTATTGCACCGTCAGGCCCTTGAGCATCATGGCGGCGGCTTCGTCGAAGCCGATGGCCTTCGGCAGCTTCACCACGTTCGCGGCCGGCACGTTGCGCACCTGCGCATAGGCGCCCAGGGGGCTCTGCCCGTAGGCCACGCGGTCGCCCGTCTTCAGGTGCGTGACTTCGCTGCCGACCGCCTCCACCACGCCCGCGCCTTCCGAGCCCAGGCCGTGCGGCAGCGGGTGCGGATACAGGCCGGTGCGGTAGTAGATGTCGATGAAGTTCAAGCCCGCGGCGTGCTGGCGGATCGTGACTTCCTTCGGGCCGGGGGGCGGCACTTCCAGGTCGACGAGTTTCAGGACCTCGGGACCGCCGTGGGTTTCGAGCTGGATTGCCTTTGCGATAGTGCTGGCCATGCAACGCTCCTTTTTCTGCGTTTATCGTTGGGTACAGGATGGATGGAAAGCGAGGGAATTCGCGCCGTCGCGCGCGGCGCACCGGCGCATGCCGGCCGCCGGCCGGCGTGCGCGCATGCGCCGGCCAGGATCGGCGCGCCGCGAATAGCCGCGGGCGGCCGGGGTGGCGGTCGTTGAAGTCATGGGCCGGATTTTATGTGCGGGAGCGCCACGTTTGCACCCCCTTTCTGCGTCGCCGGCGACACGCCGGCGCGGGCCGCGCGCGAACCCGCCGCCCCCGGGGCGATGGAGCGTCCCCGAAGACCCTGAGACCGTCCCTGTCTTTATTGACAATAACTGTCTAGGCAACTATATTTCGATCCATGAACATTGAGATCCCTGACACGTCAGACGATTCGCCGCCCTACCGGTGCGACCGCCTGCAAATGTTTGAAGAGAACCCCGGGTATCTCATCAAGCTGGTGTACAACGCGTTCACCCGGGCGCTGGACCAGGAGATGGCCCCGCTCGGACTGACGGCCTCGCAATGGCGCCCGCTGGCCATGGTCAGCCTGGGACGCGCCGACACGGGGGCCGAACTGGCGCGCATGACCGACGTCGACACGGGCGCCATGACGCGCACCCTGGATCGCCTGGAAGCCAAGGGATTGCTGCGCCGCCAGCGCAGCGAGCAGGACCGCCGCGTGGTCAAGATCGAGGTCACGGAAGAAGGCGCCGCCATCACCCGGCAGATCCCCCTGAACATTGCCCGTACCCTGAATCACTTTCTGCGCGGTTTCACGGAGAAGGAGGTGGAAATGCTCGCCCATTTCATGCGCCGCATGCTGGCCAACGGCTCGGCGCCGGTGCCGCCGCCCCGATGACGGCGCGGCGCAATCGGCGGCGTTTATTCGCCCAGTTTGCTGCCTAGGCAATTACATCCTGAACAAATACTTAAAGCATCTCATCTCCACACCTTCTATGAAACGCTTATTGAGCTCCTTGCTGGTCCTGACCCTGGGCGGTTGCGCGCTGATGGAGCCAGGTCCCCAACCGGTCAAGCAGGTCGACGGGACCGCGCTGGGCCTGAGCACGGCCACCGCCGACTGGCCCACGGACAAATGGTGGCGCCGCTACCAGGACAGCCAGCTCGACGCCCTGGTGGATGAAGCCCTGGCCAACAGCCCCTCGATGGCCTCGGCCCAGGCGCGCCTGGCCCAGGCCAACGCCGCCGTGGGCACGGCCCGTTCGCCGCTGCTGCCGCACGTCGACGCCACCTACAGCCTGCAGCGCGAGCATATTTCCAAGAACTACATCTACCCGGCGCCGCTGGCCGGCTCGGTGCAGAGCGACAACAGCCTGGGGCTGAACTTCAGCTATGAACTGGACTTCTGGGGCAAGCACAGCTCGCACCTGAAGGCCGCGCTGTCGCAGCAGCAAGCCGCCGAGGCCGACCGCCAGGCGGCTCGCGTCATGCTGAGCAGCGCGGTGGTGCAGGCCTACCTGAACCTGCAGGACGCCTTCGCGCAGCGCGAGGTCCTGCAGCGCATCCTCAAGCAGCGCGAGAACGTCCAGTCCATTACCGCCCAGCGCTTCAGCGCCGGCCTGGACACGCAGGTGGAAGTCAAGCAGGCCGACGCCGCGCTGGCCGCCGGCAAGGTGCAGTTGACCCAGATCGAGACCACGCTGGCGCAACTGCGCAACCAGGTCGCCGCGCTGGTGGGCGCGGGCCCGGAGCGCGGCCAGCGCCTGGCCGCCGCCACGCTGACCGCGCCCGGCGGCGCCCTGCCCGCCACCGTGCCGCTGGAACTGCTGGGCCATCGCGCCGACGTGACGGCCGCGCGCTGGCGCGCGGAAGCGGCGCAGAAGGAGATCGACGTCGCCAAGGCGCAGTTCTACCCCAACGTCAACCTCACCGCCTTCATCGGCTTCCAGGCCCTGGGCACCGGCAACCTGCTGGACGCCGGCAGCCGCGTCGCCAACATCGGGCCGGCGATTTCGCTGCCGCTGTTCCACAACGGCGAGCTCAACGCCAACCTGGCGGGCCGCCGCGCCGATGCCGACCTGGCGATCGCCGACTACAACCAGACGGTGCTGACCGCCGTGCAGCAGACCGCCGACGCGCTGGACGCGCTGCGCCTGCTGGAACGCGAGACCGTCGAACAGCGCCAGGCGCGCGCCTCCACCGACGCGGCCTACGACCTCGCCGTGAACCGCTACCGCGCCGGCCTGGGCAATTACCTGACCGTGCTGGTAGCGCAGGACAGCGTGCTGACGCAGGCGCGCCTGGACACCGACCTGCGCTTCCGCGCGTACAAGCTCGATGCCGACCTCGCCAAGGCCCTGGGCGGCGGCTACGTGGAGGCCGCCGCGGCCTCCGACGACCAGAACAACACCCATTGAACCCATCGGACACCACGTCATGAATGCCCCGCAGACTCCCAATCCCGCCCGCAAACGCCTGATGTTGCTGGCAACCGGTGTTTTCATTCTGATCGCCATCGCCTACGCCGTCTGGTGGTGGGTGGTCGGTTCGCATTTCGAGAGCACGGACGACGCCTACGTGCACGGCAACCTGGTGCAGATCACGCCGCAGGTGCCCGGCACGGTGGTGGCGATCGAAGCCGACGACACCGAGACCGTGCAGGCCGGCGCGCCCGTGGTGCGCCTGGACAACGCCGACACCGACATCGCGCTGGCGCAGGCCGAGGCCAAGCTGGGCCAGACGGTGCGCCAGGTGCGCACGCTGTACGTGCAGAACGATGCGCTGGCCGCCGACGTCGACGTGCGCGTGGCCGACATCGAACGGGCCCAGGCGGATCTGGCGCGCGCCCGCAGCGACTTCGCGCGGCGCCAGGCCCTGGCCAAGTCCGGCGGCGTCAGCGGCGAGGAAATCCTGCACGCCCAGACCACGCTGAAGAGCGCCGAATCCGGCGTGGCGCAGGCCAAGGCCGCCCTGGCCGCCGCCAAGGCCAAGCTGGCCACCAACCAGGCCCTGACGCACGGCACCACGGTCGAACAGCATCCCGACGTGCTCGAAGCCGCCGCCAACGTCCGCAACGCCTGGCTGGCCAGCTCGCGCACGGTGCTGCCGGCGCCGGTGACCGGCATGGTGGCGCGCCGCGGCGTGCAGGTCGGCCAGCACGTCTCGCCCGGCAGCACGCTGATGAACATCGTGCCGCTGGACCAGGTCTGGGTGGAAGCGAACTTCAAGGAAGGCCAGTTGCGCAACATGCGCGTGGGCCAGGACGTGGAACTGACCGCCGACCTGTACGGCGGCAGCGTCAAGTACCACGGCAAGGTGGCCGGCCTGGATGCCGGCACCGGCAGCGCGTTCGCCCTGCTGCCCGCGCAGAACGCCACCGGCAACTGGATCAAGGTGGTGCAGCGCGTGCCCGTGCGCATCGCGCTCGATCCCAAGGAGCTGCAGGCGCATCCCCTGCGCATCGGCCTGTCCATGGACGTGGAAGTCGACGTCGGCAAGCAGGAAGGCAAGGCCGTGACCGAGGCCACCCGCGCCGAGCCGGCCTGGTCGACGCGCGCCTTCGAGCCCGACCACAAGGAAGCGGACGCCATGATCCAGAAGATCATCCAGGCCAACCTGGCGCAATAAGCCGGCCAGGCAGGAGCGCACACCAGTGAGCGAGCAAAACACCAACGCCGGCGACGCGCCGGCCGCCCCGGCGCAGCCCCCCGGCACCTACGCGCCCCTGACCGGGGCCACGCGGATCGTCGGCGCGGTGGCGCTGTCGACCGCGGTGTTCATGAACGTGCTGGACACCTCGATCGCCAACGTCTCGATCCCGACGATTTCCGGCGACCTGGGCGTCAGCACCAGCCAGGGCACCTGGGTCATCACCTCCTTCGCGGTGGCCAACGCCATCACCGTGCCGCTGACGGGCTGGCTGACGCAGCGCTTCGGCCAGGTCAGGCTGTTCCTGGCCTCCACCCTGCTGTTCGTGCTGGCCTCGTGGCTGTGCGGCTTCGCGCCCACGCTGGAAGCGCTGATCGGCTTTCGCGTGCTGCAGGGCGCGGTGGCCGGTCCCATGATTCCGCTCTCGCAGGCCCTGATGCTGGCCAGCTTCCCCAAGGAAAAGGCCGGCATGGCGCTGGCGGTCTGGGCCATGACCACGCTGGTGGCGCCCGTGGCCGGGCCGCTGCTGGGCGGGTGGATATCCGATAACTACACCTGGCCCTGGATCTTCTACATCAACGTGCCGGTGGGCCTGCTGGCCGCGTGGATAAGCTGGCGCATCTACGGCAAGCGGGAATCGGTCACGCACAAGCGGCCCATCGACAAGGTCGGCCTGCTGCTGCTGGTGGTCTGGGTCGGTTCGCTGCAGGTCATGCTCGACAAGGGCAAGGAGCTGGACTGGTTCCAGAGCTCGACCATCGTCACCCTGGCCGTGGTGGTCGTCATCGCCTTCGTGTTCTTCGTGATCTGGGAGCTGACCGACGCCCACCCGGTGGTGGACCTGCGCCTGTTCAAGATCCGCAATTTCTCGGTGGGCGCGATCACCCTGGCGGTGGCCTACGGCGTGTTCTTCGGCAACGTGGTGCTGCTGCCGCTCTGGCTACAAAGCAATATGAACTACACGGCGACGGACGCCGGCATCGTCACCGCGCCCGTGGGCATCCTGGCCATCGTGCTCACGCCCGTGGTCGGCCGCCTGCTGGCCACGCGCGATCCGCGCCACTTGGTCACCTTCGCCTTCTGCGTGTTCGCGCTGGTGTGCTATCTGCGCTCCGGCTTCACGCCGCAGACGGACATGCGCAACCTGGTCATCCCGACCATCATCCAGGGCGCGGCCATGGCCGCCTTCTTCGTGCCGCTGACGTCGATCACGCTGTCCGGCATCGAACCCTGGCGCATTCCGGCGGCCTCGGGGCTGTCCAACTTCTGCCGCTTGACCATGGGCGGCTTCGGCACCTCCATCGCCACCACGGTGTGGGAGAACCGCGCGACCATGCACCACGCGCACCTGACCGAAACGGCCCGGCCGGGGACGCAGGCCTTCGACCAGGCGGTGAATTCGCTGTCGACGATAGGCATGTCGCCGCAGCAGTCGCTTTCCGCCGTGGACGGCATCGTCAACGCCCAGGCGTTCACGCTGTCGGCGCTGGACGTGTTCTATGCGTCGGCGGTGATCTTCATCGCGCTGATCGCGCTGGTCTGGTTCGCCCGTCCCGCCAGGGCGGGCAAGGGCGGCGGCGCGGCCGAGGCGGCGGCGGGCGCGCACTGAGGCCGGCGGCGCCGGCGCAAACAGCCAGGCTGAAGCACAAACGATACGGGCCGCTCATGCGGCCCGTATCTCATCGTGCTATCTCATATGCCTCGCCACGGATCGCGCTATGCCTCCGGAGGCGATAGCAAGGTGCGCCAGTTGACCTTGGGAATGATGCGGTCGGACAGCGCGCTGTCCAGCGACAGGTTGTAGAGCTCGACGCCGCGCGCCTGCAGCAGGTGCGCGGCATGGGCGAAGGACGGCTCTATCATGCGTTCGAAATTGCGCACCAGCCGGCTGGTCTCGGGACGCGCCCCTTCGTCGTAGAAGCGGCGGCCGCTGGAGAACCCCAGGTCCAGGCCGTGGATGTACATCTTCTTCACGCCGCCCGCCACCATCACCTGCAAGGCGGCATAGGCCACGGTATCCGCGTCGAACACCCCCCGCGCCACATTGAAGCTGAAGCCCAGCGCGCGCTCCGCGTCGAACACCGACATCTCCGGGCCGGCCTGCGCCAGCGCCAGCAGCTCCTGCGGCGTCGACGACGGCTGGTAGGCGCGCTCGGACACCACTTCGATGACGCAGATCCGGCACTTGTAGGTGGCCGGCGGAATCCCCTGCATCAGATAGCGCAGCACGTCCGGCGTGACGAACAGCGTCAGGTCGCGCGACACCACCTCGCGCATCAGGTCGATGCGGCGGCGCACGAAATTCTGGTCGATGACGCAGTAGTACTTGAACGGAATATCGAACTTGTGGACCAGCGCGATGGAGCCGTTCACGCCCATGGCCGTCTCGATGGGCAGGCGGTCGTACTGGATCTCGCCGATGGACGGACCGCTCAGGATCAGGTGCACCAGCTCGTGAGGGGCGGAGAAGGCCTCGCTGATGGGGGTCAGGGGCACGGAATGGCGAAAGGCCTTGAAGGCCGAGATGGCGCCCGTGGCGTCGCGCTTGATCGAGACGTAGGGCCACAGATGGCGGTTGTGCTGCATGCGCCGGCTGCGCATCGCCGAGTAGAACTTGCGCCAGAAGCGATCCAGGCGCTGATTGCCCACCTTGCCGTTGTAAAGCACCACGCCGCCGCCGTCGCCGTAGGTGCGCGGCGGCGCGGCACCGGGCATGCTTTCAGCGGTGTCGATAGCCAAACTTGTAGAAGGTAACAATGCCAAACTCGAACTCAGTGATCATGTCGTGCGGATAAGGAATGCAGCTCCGCCAGCATCACTGGACGCCCCCGCGCCCATGGGTCCGGCACTGCACGCAACACTATAACCTTACAACCGCATTCAAAATTGAAAATTCGATGAAACGGCGCAGCTAAAAACGCCGATTCGCTCCCAATGCCTTGCGATCTTCGTGAATTTATGTTGGTTCATACGGATCGGCATAGGACTGTTACATCAAATCCTTCCTTCCGCTCCCTCCCCGCCGCCCTTGCAAATAACGGGGCGGCAGCGCGGGGCGCCGGGTTTGTAACAGCCCTGCGTTATCGGCGTCCCCTTCCCTGCGCCTACGCCTGCGCCAGCCGCTCGGCGACGGCCTTGCCGACGTCGGCGGTCTTGGCGCTGCCCTGCATGTCCGGCGTGCGGGGACCGTGCTCCAGGACGGCCTCGATGGCGCGCACCACCGCCTGCGAGGCCTCCGGGTAGCCCAGGAAGTCCAGCATCAGCGCGCCGCTCCAGATCTGCCCGATGGGATTGGCGATGCCCTTGCCGTAGATGTCCGGCGCCGACCCATGCACGGGCTCGAACAGCGACGGGAACTTGCGTTCCGGGTTGAGGTTGGCCGAAGGCGCGATGCCGATGGTGCCCGTGCAGGCGGGACCGAGGTCGGACAGGATGTCGCCGAACAGGTTCGACGCCACCACCACGTCGAAGCGATCGGGATGCTGGACGAAGTGGGCGCACAGGATATCGATGTGGAACTTGTCCCACCGCACGTCCGGGTAGTGCCGGGCCATTTCGGCCACGCGGGCGTCCCACCAGGGCATCGAAATCGAAATGCCGTTGGACTTGGTGGCGGCGGTCAGGTGCTTGCCGCGCTTGCGCGCCAGCTCGAAGGCGAACTTCAGCACGCGTTCGGCGCCGATGCGGGTGAAAACGCTTTCCTGGATGACGACTTCGCGCTCGGTGCCGGCGAACAGCGTGCCACCGCTGTTGGAATACTCGCCCTCGGTATTCTCGCGGACGATGAAGAAATCGATGTCGCCGGGCTTGCGATTGGCCAGCGGCGAGACCACGCCGGGCATCAGCCGCACGGGGCGCAGGTTGATGTACTGGTCGAAATCGCGGCGGAAGCGGAAGAGCGAGCCCCACAGCGCCTCATGGTCCGGCACCTTGTCCGGCCAGCCGATGGCGCCGAAGAAAATCGCTTCATGGCCGCCGATCTGCTCGCGCCAGTCGTCCGGCATCATCTTGCCGTGCTTTTCGTAGTGATCGCAGCTCCAGTCGAAATGGTCCCACTGGAAATCGATGCCGAAGCGCGCCGCCGCCGCATCCAGCACGCGCAGGCCCTCGGGCATGACTTCCTTGCCTATGCCATCGCCGGCGATGACTGCGATCTTGTGTTTCTTTGCCACTGGGCTGTCTCCTTGGATACGGCATTCGGAATCCGGCTGGCGCCCGTCTCAGGCGCCGCGCGTCATGGGGGCCCGCCGCCGGTGCTCCAGGGCGGGCGTGATCACCTGCACCAGGCGCTGGAAGGACGGACCGATGAGATTATCAGGCACGCAGGCATAACCCAGCAACAGGCCCGGCGCGCCGGCCGTCCCCTCGTAGTAGCGCGACAGCGGCCGCACCGCCAGTCCCAGGGTGCGCGCCGCGATGGCGATGCCCAGGTCGTCGGTGCCCGCGGGCAGGTGCATGACCAGGTGCAGCCCCGCTTCGTGCGTGGAAATGGGCCAGCCGGGGCCGAATTGGGCCGTGATGGCGTCCCGCAGCAGGGTCTGGCGGCGCGCATAGACCTGGCGCATCCGCCGCAGGTGGGTCGCGTAGTGGCCCTTCTCGATGAAGTCCGCCAGCACCGCCTGGTCCATCAGGCGCCCTTCCCGGTACAACTCGGACAGGCCGATGCCGAACGGCGCGGCCAGCGCCCGCGGCAGCACCATGTAGCCCAGGCGTATGCCGGGGTAGAGCGTCTTGGAAAACGTCCCCAGGTAAAGGACGCGGTCGTGCTGGTCCATGCCTTGCAGCGAGGCCAGCGGCTTGCCGCCGAAGCGGAACTCGCTGTCGTAGTCGTCCTCGACGATCCAGGCGCCGTGCTGGCGGGCATAGTCGAGCAGGGCGCGCCGGCGGGAAAGGCTCATGATGTGGCCCAGCGGATACTGGTGCGAGGGCGTCACGAAAATGAAGCGGGGCGGCCGTGCCAGTTGCGCGGCGTCCGGCGCCATGCCCTCGTCGTCGACGTCCACCGGCACGGTCTCGATGCCGCAGGCCTGCAGCATGGCGCGCGCGCCCCAGTAGCCCGGGTTCTCCATCCACGCCGCCTGCCCGGCGTCGCCCAGCAGGCGCGCCAGCAGGCCGATGGACTGGTGGATGCCGGTGGTCAGCACCACCTGCTCGGGTTCGCAGCGGACCGCCCGCGACAGGCGCAGGTGCTCCGCCAGCACCCGGCGCAGGGGCATGTAGCCGGCGCCGTGCGCGTAGGTGAGCAGATCCGGCGGCGGCGACCGCCAGCGCCGGCCCAGCAGCTTGTTCCAGATGGCGTGCGGAAACAGGGAGACGTCGGGCACGCCCGGGACGAAGGCGCCCAGTTGGCTGTCCGAGGCCGAGGCCAGGCGCACCAGCCGGGCGCCGCGGCTGGACAACGCGGCCTGGTGCCAGGCGGGATCGTCGGCATGGCCGGGCGAATGCCCTGCCCCGCGCGTGCGCGGCGCGGTGTCGGAAACGAAGGTGCCGCTGCCGAAGGCGGACACCACGTAGCCCTCCGCCAGCAGTTGCTCGTAGGCGTGCATGACGGTGTTGCGGGATAACCCCAGGTCGTCCGCCAGGGTGCGGGTAGCGGGCATTTTGACCCCGGCGGCGATCTCGCCGTCGAGGATCAACGTGCGCAGAACGGTATATATCTGCCGCGATAGCGGTTCCTTCTCCCCTCTATCCAGGCGTTGCAGCAAGACTTCGGACAGGCTGACGTCGCGCAAGTGGCACCCTCCATGCGGAGAATTTTGGCTCTACTGAGAGTACCAAATATTCGATACGCTGCGCTCAGCAGTACACGCAGCACTTCAAGTACCGTCCACAAGAAAAAACACGCTACCGGGCCCGCAGCGGCCCGTCTCAAGGGGAATATCTTGCCGTCGGACTTCACGCCTTTGCCATCCCGCCTTCCCGCCGGCGCCGCGGCCCTCCGCGCCCGCCGTCGCGCGGCGGCGCCGCCTTCGCATCAAACCCCTATCGGGGCCTGAAGCTGTCTTCCGTTTTCTCCCACCGCCGGCGTCCCCACGAAGGCCGCCGGGCGACGCATCCACTTCCCGCTACGGAGGCCTGTTGTGAAACTCGACCAACGCTTCAAACTCGTCCTGGCGTCGCTGGCCGCCGCGGCCGCGCTGCCTTTCGGCGCGCAGGCGCAAACGCGCGGCGGCACGCTGAACATGATCGTGCAGCCCGAGCCGCCGGTCATCGTAACCGCCATCAACCAGCAGGCCCCGACCCAGTTCGTGGCCGGCAAGATCTTCGAAAGCCTGTTCACCTACTCGGCCGACCTCAAGCCGCAGCCCAGCCTGGCCAAGTCCTATGAGGTCTCCGCCGACGGGCTGACCTACACCTTCCATCTGCAGGAGGGCGTGAAATGGCAGGACGGCCAGCCCTTCACCGCGGACGACGTGGTGTTCTCACTGGCCGACATGCTGCCGAAGACGCACGCCCGCGCCCGCGTGCTGCTGAACCAGTTCGTCGCGTCGGTCGGCAAGACCGACGACCTGACGGTGGTGGTCAAGCTGAAATCGCCCTTCCCTGCCTTCCTGCTGGCCTTCGAGCCGGGCTTCGCGCCCATCATGCCCAAGCACATCTACGCCGGCACCGACTACATGAACAACCCGGCGAACCAGAAGCCGGTCGGCACGGGTCCCTTCATCTTCAAGGAATGGAAACGCGGCGAATACATCAAGCTGGTGCGCAATCCCAATTACTGGAAAGCGGGCAAGCCCTACCTGGACGAGCTGATCTTCAACGTCATTCCCGACTCCGCCTCGCGCGCCGTGGCGTTCGAGCGCGGCTCGGTCGACGTGCTGCGCGGCGGCGACGTCGACAACGTCGACGTCAAGCGCCTGCGCGGCCTGCCCAACGTGAAGTACACCACCGCCGGCTGGGAGATGTTCTCGCCGCAGGCCTACCTGCTGATGAACATGCGCAAGCCGCCCTTCGACAACGTCAAGGTGCGTCAGGCCGTGATGGCCGCGCTCAACCGCAAGCTCATCGTCGACAACATCTTCTTCGGCCTTGGCAAGCCGTCGACCGGTCCGCTGGTCTCCACCGAAATGTTCTACGACAAGAACACGCCGGCGCTGGACTTCAACATGAAGAAGGCGCGCGAGCTGATCAAGGAATCGGGCATCAAGCCGGGCGACTACACCATCCGCCAACTGGCCTTTCCCTACGGCGCGACCTGGGACCGCCTGGGCGAATACGTGAAGCAGGCGCTGGAGCAACTGGGCTTCAAGGTAGACACCGAAGCCACCGATGCCGGCGGCTGGGCCAGCCGCACCGGCAACTGGGACTTCGACATCACGTTGAACTTCACCTACCAGTACGGCGACCCGGCGCTGGGCGTGCAACGCCTGTACGTCGGATCGAACATCGTCAAGGGCACGCCCTTCGCCAACGTGCAGGGCTATAACAACCCCGATCTCGACAAGCTGTGGAACGAGGCCGCGTCCGAAGTGGACAAGGCCAAGCGCCAGGCGCTCTATTCGAAGATCCAGTCGGGCCTGGTCAGCGACGTCGCCAACGGCTACCTGCTCGATCTCGAATATCCCACGCTGTATCGCGCCAAGGTGCATAACCTGGTGAAGACGGCCATCGGGCTGAACGAGAGCTTCGACGACGTCTATATCGACAAGTGACGCGCGCGGGCCCCGCGGCGGCCGGCGCGCCGCGGCGGGGCCTGGCGCGGCGCCGGTCCCGCCGCCGCGCCGCCGTTATCGCGCCCCGAGCATTCCCCTTCGGTCTCCAGGAGACATACGATGCAACGCCCCGCCGCCGTTCCCACCGTCCAGATCGACAACGAACTCGTCAAGGTCACCGAATGGCGCTTTCCGCCCGGTGGCGAAACCGGCTGGCATCGCCATGGCATGCACTACGTGGTGGTGCCGCAGACCACCGGCGAGCTGCTGCTTGAAACGCCGCAGGGCGAGGTCCGCAGCCCCCTGACCACGGGCAAGTCCTATTACCGGCCGGTCGGCGTGGAGCACAACGTGATCAATCCGGGCGAGGCGGAATTCGTCTTCGTGGAGATCGAGCTGAAAGGCGCGGGCGGCGACGGCTGTTGCGCGCCCGCGCCATCGAAGGGGCAGCCATGAAGGCTTTCTTTTCCGCGGACCAGATCCTGCACGACCCGCAGCAGTTCATGCGGCTGGGCCGCATCAGCAAGCCCACCGACCTGCCGGCGCGCGCCGAAGCGCTGCTGGCGCAACTGCGGGCGCGCGGCATTCCCATCGACGAGCCGCCGGATTTCGGCCGCGCCCCGCTGGCGGGCGTGCACGCCGACGCCTACCTCGACTACCTGGAAAACGCCTGGGACGGGTGGCAGGCCTTGAAGAAACCGGGCGCCATCGAACCCGGCATCGAAGTGCTGCCCAATCTCTCGCCCTATTACAACGGCCGGGTCGAGGACGACGCGCGCGGCCCCTGCCCCTCGCCCTCCATCGTGGCGCAGACCGGCTATTACCTGAGCGACCTGTCCTGCCCCATCGGCCCCCATACCTGGCGTTCGGCGCTGCGCTCCACGCATAGCGCCGTGGCCGCCGCCGACCACGCGCGGGCCACGCAGGGCAGCGCCTACGCGCTGTGCCGCCCGTCGGGCCATCACGCGCACGCCGACCGGGCCGGCGGCTTCTGCTACTTGAACAGCAGCGCCGCGGCGGCGCAGCGCCTGCGGCTGAGCTACGACAAGGTGGCCGTGCTGGACGTGGACGCGCACCACGGCGACGGCACGCAGCACATCTTCTACCGCCGCGCCGACGTCATGACGCTGTCGCTGCATGCCGACCCCGCGCAGTACTACCCCTTCTACACCGGCTACGCGCACGAGCGCGGCTACGGCAGCGGCCACGGCTACAACCTGAACTACCCGCTGCCGCACGGCGCGGACGGCGCGGCCTTCCTCGCCGCGCTGGACGAGGCCCTGACCGCCCTGCGCGACTACCGGCCCCAGGCCCTGGTGCTGCCGCTGGGCTTCGACACCTACAAGGACGATCCCATCAGCGTGCTCAAGGTGGATATCGACGCCTACCGCCAACTGGGCGAGCGCATCGCCGGCCTGGGCCTGCCCACCGTGGTGGTGCAGGAAGGCGGCTACATGGTGGAAGCCATCGGCCCGGCCCTGGACGCCTTCCTGCAAGGCCTGGCGCCGTAGGATGAACACCACCGCCCACGCCGCGCCGACGCCGGCGGCCGCTTCCCAGCGCGCCGGTTGCCTGATCTTCGTGGCCGCGCTGGTGGCCTTCGCCACCTTCGACGCGGGCTCGAAGTACATGATCTCGCGTTATCCGCCCACCTTTCTCAACCTGATGCGCTACACGGCGGTCGCGCTGGTGGGCGCGCTCTGGCTGCTGCGCGCCTGGCGCGGCCGCGCGCGCGGCGCGCAGGCCGGCGCCCCTGTCCCGGCGCGGGCGGGCGCGGCCGGCCCGCGTCCCACCGGCCTGCTGGTGGTGCGCGGACTGCTGCTGTGCGCGGTGGCCACCTGCTACATGACCGCGCTGATCTGGATGCCTTTGTCCGAAGCCACCGCGATCTACTTCACCGCGCCGCTGATCATGGTGGCGCTCTCGCCCTGGCTGCTGCGCGAGCGCGTGCGCGCCCTGCAATGGCTGGCGGTGGCGGTGGGCTTCGGCGGCATGCTGCTGGTCGTGCGCCCGGGCGGCGACCTGCCCTGGATAGGCACGGCGCTGATGGCCGCGGCGGCGATCTGCTATGCCCTGTTCCAGTTGGCCACGCGGCGCCTGGCCGGGCAGACGCCGGGCTACGTGCAGTTCGCCTCGACCACGGCGATCTGCTGGGTGGGCGCGGCGCTGCCGGCGCCCTTCTTTCCGCTCGCGGCCACGCCGGGCGCCGGCGAGCTGCTGGCCCTGCTGGCGCTGGGCCTGTGCAGCGGCATCGCGCAGGTCCTGCTGATCGTCGCCTTCCAGCGGGTGGCGGCGTCCACGCTGGCGCCGCTGAACTACCTGCAGGTTCCCATGGCGGTTGCCTACAGCACCTTCCTGTTCAATCGGCCGCCCGACCTGGAGGCGGCCGCGGGCATCGTGCTGATCTGCGGCGCGGGATTGTTCCTGGCGTTGAACCGCCGCGCGTAGGGGCCAAGGGACCGCAACCCGCCGCCCGCTGACGGCCGCGCCGCTCCCATATATCATCCACCTATCGGCCGCGCATTCCCCCAACGCACTATCCGCCTGTACACCGCGGCCCCACAGCAGGAAACACGCTAATGTCCTCCCTCCAAGACAGCCACGGCATCGACGTCCGCAGCCATCTCCATCCCTACACCAATGCCATCAAGCACCGCAGCACCGGCCCGCGCGTCATCGAGCGCGGCCAGGGCATCTACGTCTACGACGACCAGGGCAAGCAATACATCGAAGGCATGGCCGGCCTGTGGAGCGTGGCCGTGGGCTTCGGCGAACAGCGCCTGGTCGAGGCCGCCACGCGGCAGATGAGCAAGCTGCCGTACTACCACACCTTCACGCACAAGTCCCACCTGCCCGCCATCGAGCTGGCCCAGCGCCTGGTCGACTACACGGAAGGCCGCATGGCGACGGCCTTCTTCACGAACTCCGGTTCGGAAGCCAACGACACCGTCGTCAAGTTCGTCTGGTACTACAACAACGCCCTGGGCCGTCCGCTGAAGAAGAAGATCATCGCCCGCCAGCGCGCCTACCACGGCGTGACGGTGGCCTCGGCCAGCCTCACCGGCCTGGCCGGCAACCACCGCGACTTCGACCTGCCCCTGCCGCAGATCAAGCACACCGCGTGTCCGCACCACTACCGCTATGCCAAGCCCGGCGAGTCGGAAGAGGATTTCGCCACCCGCCTGGCCAACGAACTGGAAGCGCTGATACTGCAGGAAGGCGCGGACACCGTGGCCGCCTTCATCGGCGAGCCGCTGATGGGCGCCGGCGGCGTCATCGCCCCGCCGCGCACCTATTGGCAGAAAATCCAGGCCGTGTGCCGCAAGCACGACATCCTGGTGATCGCCGACGAGGTCATCACCGGCTTCGGCCGCCTGGGCAAGCGCTTCGGCAGCGACGTGTACGGCATCGAGCCGGACATCATGGTGTTCTCCAAGCAGATCACCTCGTCCTACCAGCCGCTGGCCGCCGTGCTGCTGTCGCCCCAGATCAACGAAGTCATCGCCGAGAACAGCGGCAAGGTGGGGACACTGGGCCACGGCTACACGGCCAGCGGCCATCCGGTCGCCACGGCCGTGGCGCTGGAGAACCTCAAGATCATCGACGAGCGCGGGCTGATCGAGAACGCCGCCGAATGCGGCGCGCTGCTGCACGAGCAATTGCGCGCCCTGGCCGACCATCCGCTGGTCGGCGAAGTGCGCGGCGAGGGCCTGATCGCCGGCGTCGAGCTGGTGGCGGACAAGGCCACCAAGCGGCCGTTCGACCCGCTGGGCAAGGCCGGCGGCTATGCCTACGAGCAGGCCCACGAACACGGCCTGATCGTCCGCGGCATCCAGGACACCGTGGCCTTCTGCCCGCCGCTGATCATCACGCCCGACGAGGTGCGCGAAATGGTGACGCGCTTCAAGCGCACGCTGGACGACGTCACCCGCTACGTCGGGGCCTGAGCCCGAGCCCGAGCGGGCGACAATCGCCCGCGGCGGACCGGCCCTCGAAAAGCGATCGGCCGCTGGAAACAGCGGCCGATCGTCTTTTTGCGTCCATGCGCCGCCGTGAACGCCGCGCCCCGCTTACCGCCGGCGCGATCCCATCAGCGAGCCCAGCACGCCGCGCACGAGTTCGCGTGCGGCCTGGCGCAGGGCGGTCTTGGCCATGCTCTGCACCACGCCGTCGCGCTTGCCGCCGCGCGGGCCGGTGGAGCCGAACAGGACGTCGCTGACCTCCTTCATCAAGCCGCCGTCGCCCTGCGCCTGGCCCGGCTGGCCGGCCTGGCCGCCCGCCGGCGCGGTGCCGACCGGCGCGGAAGACGCCGGGCCCGCCGGCGCCGCCTGACCCGATGCGGAGCCCGCCCCCGGGGCCACCTCGTTGCCCAGGGTGCGCTGCGCCAGTACCTCGTAGGCGGAAACCCGGTCTATGGTCTGCTCGTACTTGCCCCGCAGCGGCGACGCGTCGCGCAGCGCCTGGCGCTCGGCCGCGGTGCAGGGGCCGATGCGGCTGGCCGGCGGCAGTATCCATGCGCGCTCGGTCATGCCCGGACGCCCCTTGACGTCCAGGAAGGACACCAGCGCCTCGCCCACGCCCAGGTCGGTGATCGCCGCCTCCAGGTCCAGCGCGGGATTCGGGCGCATGGTCTGCGCGGCCGTGCGCACCGCCTTCTGGTCGCGCGGCGTGAAGGCGCGCAGGGCGTGCTGCACGCGATTGCCCAACTGGCCCAGCACCGTGTCCGGGATGTCCAGCGGATTCTGGGTGACGAAGTACACGCCGACGCCCTTGGACCGCACCAGCCGCACTACCTGCTCGATCTTGTCCAGCAGCGCCTTGGGCGCGTCGGTGAACAGCAGATGGGCCTCGTCGAAAAAAAACACCAGCTTGGGCTGCTCCGGGTCGCCCACCTCCGGCAGCTTCTCGTACAGGTCGGCCAGCAGCCACAGCAGGAAAACGGCGTACAGGCGCGGCGACTGCATCAGCTTGTCGGCGGCCAGGATGTTGACCACGCCCCGCCCCTGCGCATCCGTGCGCATCAGGTCGGCGACGTCGAGCATGGGCTCGCCGAAGAACTTGTCCGCGCCCTGCGATTCCAGCGTCAGCAGGCCGCGCTGGATGGCGCCCACGGAGGCCGCCGAGACGTTGCCGTAGCGGGTCTTCAGTTCGCCGGCGCGGTCGGCCACGTTCTGCAGCATGGCGCGCAGGTCCTTCAGGTCCAGCAGCAACTGGCCTTCGTCGTCGGCCACCCGGAACACCAGGGACAGCACCCCTTCCTGGGTGTCGTTCAGCTCCAGCATGCGGGCCAGCAGCAGCGGCCCCATGTCGGAAATGGTGGCGCGCACGGGCTGGCCCTGCTCCCCGAACACGTCCCACAGGACCACGGGGCTGCCGCCCCAGGCCGGCGCGGGCACGCCCAGCGACGCCAGCCGCTCCATCAGCTTGGGCGCGGGCGTGCCGGGCTGCGCGATGCCGGTCAGGTCGCCCTTGATGTCCGCCATGAACACGGGGGTGCCGATGCGCGAGAACTGCTCGGCCAGCACCTGCAGGGTGACGGTCTTGCCGGTGCCGGTCGCCCCGGTGATGCAGCCATGGCGGTTGGCCAGGGCCGGCAGCAGCGCCAGTTCGGCGGCGCCGTTCTTGGCGATCGGCAGCGGGGGGACGGGAACGACGGGGTCGGACATGGGTAAAACTCCGGGATTGGACGGTTGCGGCAAGTGTAGAGCGAGCCGCCGCCGCTGTGTACGTCCGCCGGCGCTGCGCCCGCGCAACACTGCCGCCGGGACGGCGCGCCCGGCGGCACGGTAAAATAGCCGTTTTGCTCAAATCACAATCGGAAAGCCATGGCCGGACACAGTAAATGGGCCAATATCCAGCACCGCAAGGGTCGCCAAGACGCCAAACGCGGCAAGCTGTGGACCAAGATCATTCGTGAAATCACCGTCGCCGCACGGGCCGGCGGCCCCGATCCGGACAGCAACCCCCGGCTGCGCCTGGCCTGGGACAAGGCCACCGACGCCAACATGCCCAAGGACAATGTCCAGCGCGCCATCCAGCGCGGCGCCGGCGGCGCCGACGGCGCCAACTACGACGAAGTCCGCTACGAGGGCTACGGCATCGGCGGCGCGGCGGTCATCGTCGACTGCATGACCGACAACCGCACCCGCACCGTCGCCGACGTGCGCCACGCCTTCGCCAAGAACGGCGGCAACCTGGGCCAGGAGGGCTCGGTGGCCTTCATGTTCAAGCACTGCGGCCAGTTCATCTTCGCCCCCGGCACGCCCGAGGACAAGGTCATGGAAGCCGCGCTGGAAGCCGGCGCCGAGGACGTCGTCACGGACGAGGAAGGCGTGATCGAGGTCATCACCGCCCCGGCCGACTACGCCGCCGTGCGCCAGGCCTTCGACGCCGCCGGCCTGAAGGCCGAAGTGGACGGCATCGTCATGAAGGCGCTGAACGAAACCGAACTGGCCGGCGAGGACGCCGTCCGGATGCAGAAACTGCTGGACGCGCTGGAAGCGCTGGACGACGTACAGGATGTCTATACGACGGCCGTACTCGACGAGGCGCAATAACGCCCTTCCATCCCCATCCGCCCGCCTTCCCCCCGGACGGCGGGCACCGGTCGCGGCGCCCGGCGGCGCGGCGGCCGCACCCAGAATCTTCCAGACGCAGAACCTCCCATCATGAAACTCCTGGTAATCGGCTCGGGCGGCCGCGAACATGCCCTCGCCTGGCGCCTCGCGCAATCCCCGCGCGTGCACAAGGTCTACGTGGCGCCCGGCAACGGCGGCACGCAAGGCGGCAGCCTTGAGAACGTCGCCCTGACCAGCGCCGACGAACTGGCCGATTTCGTCCAGCGCGAAGGCGTGGCCCTGACCGTCGTCGGCCCCGAGGCGCCGCTGGCGGCCGGCGTGGTCGACACCTTCCGCGCCCGCGGCCTGAAGATCTTCGGCCCCACCAAGGCCGCCGCGCAGTTGGAAAGCTCCAAGGACTACGCCAAGGCCTTCATGGTGCGGCACAACATCCCCACGGCCCGCTACGAAACCTTCACCGATCCCGCCGCCGCGCACGCCTATATCGACCGCGAGGGCGCGCCCATCGTGATCAAGGCCGACGGCCTGGCCGCCGGCAAGGGCGTGGTGGTCGCCGCCACCCTGGAAGAGGCCCACGCCGCCGTCGACGCCATGCTGGGCGACGGCTCCCTGGGCGCCGCCGGCGCGCGCGTGGTCATCGAGGAATGCCTGCTGGGCGAGGAAGCCAGCTTCATCGTCATGGTCGACGGCCGCCACGTGCTGGCGCTGGCCACCAGCCAGGACCACAAGCGCCTGCGCGACGGCGACGAAGGCCCCAACACCGGCGGCATGGGCGCCTATTCCCCGGCCCCGGTGGTCACCCCGGAAATGCATCACCGCATCATGCGCGAAGTGATCCTGCCCACCGTGCAGGGCATGCAGCGCGACGGCATCCCCTACACCGGCTTCCTCTACGCCGGCCTCATGATCGCGCCGGGCGAGGATCCCGACCGTCCGATCAAGGTGCTGGAGTTCAACTGCCGCATGGGCGACCCGGAAACCCAGCCCATCATGATGCGCGTGAAAAGCGACATGCTGGACGTGTTCGAGCACGCCGTGGCGGGCACCCTGGACCAGGCCGACATCGTGTGGGACCGCCGCACCGCCCTGGGCGTGGTGCTGGCCGCGCACAACTACCCCGGCACGCCGCGCACCGGCGACGTCATCTCCGGCCTGCCCGAGGGCGCCGCCGACTGCATGGTCTTCCATGCCGCCACCCAGCGCGACGGCGCCACCGTCAAGACCTCGGGCGGCCGCGTGCTGTGCGTGACGGCGCTGGGCGACTCGGTGCGCATGGCGCGCGAGCGCGTCTATGAAACCGTGAACCGCGTGGTGTTCGACGGCCGCCAGTACCGCGGCGACATCGGCTGGCGCGCGCTCAAGCGCGCCCCGGCCGCGGCCAAGCCCAAGGCGGGGTCGTGAGCCGGAACGGCCCGGCACGGACTCGGCCATGAATGCAGGCGCCATGAACCCCGCCCCCGCCTCCCGCTTGCCGGAGGCGCTGCCGATCGGCGCGGCGCGCGACTATTTCACCAGCCTGCAGGACCGCATCGTCGCGGCGCTGGAGCAGGCCGACGGCGCCGCCTTCCGCAGCGATCCCTGGCAGCGCCCGGAAGGCGGCGGCGGGCGTTCGCGCCTGCTGGAAGGCGGCCAGTTGCTGGAACGGGCGGGCGTCCTGTTCAGCCACGTGCACGGCGCCGCCCTGCCGCCCTCGGCCAGCGCCCGCCGGCCCGAGCTGGCGGGACGCCCGTGGCAGGCCATGGGGGTGTCGCTGGTGCTGCACCCGCGCAACCCCTACGTGCCGACCGTCCACATGAACGTGCGCCTGTTCGTGGCGCCGGCCCGCCACAGCGGCGAGTCCGACGTGTTCTGGTTCGGCGGCGGCATGGACCTGACGCCCTATTACCCCTACGAGGAAGACGCGCGGCATTTCCACCGGACCTGCCGCGACGCGCTGGCGCCTCACGGCGCGGACTACTACCCCCGCTACAAGAAGTGGTGCGACGAGTATTTCTTCCTCAAGCACCGCGGCGAAACGCGCGGCGTCGGCGGCATCTTCTTCGACGACCTGGATGAGGGCGGCTTCGACGCGGCCTTCGCCCTGGTGCGCGGCGTCGGCGACGCCTTCCTGCCCGCCTACATGCCCATCGTGGCCCTGCGCCGCGACCAGGCCTACGGCGAACGCGAGCGCGACTTCCAGGCCTACCGGCGCGGCCGCTACGTGGAATTCAACCTGGTCTACGACCGCGGCACGCTGTTCGGCCTGCAGTCCGGCGGCCGCACCGAATCCATCCTGCTGTCCATGCCGCCGCTGGCCCAGTGGCGCTACGACTGGCAGCCGGAAGCCGGCACGCCGGAAGCGGTATTGGCCGGCTACCTGAAGCCGCGGGAGTGGTTTTGAAGAAGATCGGCCTGCTCGGCGGCAGCTTCGATCCGGTGCACCTGGCGCACCTGGCGCTGGCGCGCAGCGCGCTCGACGGCCTGCGCCTGGACCAGGTGCAGTTGCTGCCCGCGGGCCAGCCCTGGCAGCGCGCGCCCCTGCGGGCCAGCCCGGCGCAGCGCTGCGAGATGATCCGCCTGGCGATCGGCGGTATGCCGGGCCTGGCCCTGAACACCATGGAGGTCGAGCGCGACGGCCCCACCTATACGGTGGACACCCTGCGCGCCCTGCCCCCGGGCGCCGCCTACGTGTGGCTGCTGGGCGCCGATCAACTGGCCAATTTCTGCACCTGGCACGCCTGGGAGGACATCGTCGCCCTGGCGGACCTGGCGGTCGCCACCCGGCCGGGCAGCTCGCTGACGCCGCCGCCGGCCCTGGCCGCCGAGCTCGAACGCCTGGGCCGCCGCCTGCAACCGTTGCCTTTTTCCGACATGCCCGTGTCGGCGTCGGAAATCCGGCGCAGACTGGCGCAGGACCTGCCGGTCGACGATCTGCTGCCGCCCGCGGTCGCCGAGTACATCCGCACCCACCATCTCTATCACGACTGAGCCCGCCGGCGCCCGAACTTCCGGCAGCACAATACCGGCGCGCCGCGCGCCGGAGGTTATATTTGCGACTATGGACATACAAAAACTGCAACGCGCCGTCATCGACGCCCTCGAGGACGTCAAGGCGCAAGACATCAAGGTCTTCAACACCACCCACCTGACCAGCCTGTTCGACCGCGTCATCATTGCCAGCGCGACCTCGAACCGGCAGACGCGCGCCCTGGCGGCCAGCGTCAGCGAACGCGCCCGCGAGTTCCTCAAGCTGAAGCCGACCATCGAGGGCGAGGACACGGGCGAATGGGTGGTCGTGGACCTGGGCGACATCGTCGTGCACATCATGCAGCCCGCCATCCGCCAGTACTACAACCTGGAGGAAATCTGGGGCGGCAAGCCGGTGCGCGTCAAGCTGCTGCCGCAATCGACGTCGCCGGCGCTCTCCGGCAACATGATGGGCACGGTGAGCGGCGCCACCTACGACGACGGCGACGAATTCTGAACCGTCCCCGCCGTCTCCTTTCCCCCACTGACGCCGATACGCCGTGAAACTGATCGTCGCCGCCGTCGGCAACCGCATGCCGGCCTGGGTCGAAACGGCCTGGGACGACTATGCGCGGCGCCTGCCGCCCGATTGCGCGCTGGAATTGCGCGAGATCAAGCCGGAGCCCCGCACCAGCGGCAAGACGCCGGCCCAGATGATGGCGGCCGAAGCGCGCCGCATCGAGGCGGCCCTGCCGCCGCAGGCCCTGCGCATCGCCCTGGACGAGCATGGCCGCGACCTGACCACCATGGCGCTGTCGCGCACCCTGGAGCAGTGGCGCGCCGGGGGCCGCGACGTGGCCTTCCTGGTCGGCGGCCCGGACGGCCTGGACGCGGCCCTGAAGACCTCCTGCGCCTCGCAGATCCGGCTGTCGTCCCTGACCCTGCCCCATCCCATGGTGCGGGTGGTGCTGGCCGAGCAGTTGTACCGGGCCTGGGCCATCCTCAGCAATCATCCTTACCACCGCGCCTGATCGCGGCGGCGCGCGCCTTCATCGCGCCTGATCCGTCGCAGCGCGCCTAGTTCTTCATGCCATCCGGACCGACCGTGACGAAGCCCCATGCCGAATCCGCGCGAGACGCGCCCCGTATCTACCTGGCCTCGGCGAGCCCGCGCCGCCGCGAACTGCTGACCCAGATCGGCGTGGCCCATCGCGTCCTGGCGGTGCCCGCGCCGCCGGGAGAAGACGAGCCGCGCCATGCCGGCGAGGCGGCGGAAATCTACGTGCGCCGCACCGCCCGCGAAAAAGCCGAACGGGGCGTGCGCTACCTGCGCGACCAGGCCCTGCCCGCCCTGCCGCTGCTGGCGGCGGACACCACGGTCATCCTGGACGGCGACGTGCTGGGCAAGCCCGCCGACCGCGCCGACGCCATCGACATCCTGCGGCGCCTGTCCGGCCGCGCGCATCAGGTGCACACCGCCGTGGTGGTGGCCGCCGCCGGCGCGCTGCACGAAGCGGTATCGGTCACCGAAGTCCGCCTGCGTGCGCTCAGCCAACAGGACATCGAACGCTATTGCGACAGCGGCGAACCCTTCGGCAAGGCCGGCGCCTATGGCATCCAGGGATTGGCGGGGGTTTTCGTCGCGCATATCGCCGGCAGCTACACCGGGGTGATGGGACTGCCGGTATTCGAGACGGCCGAACTGCTGGGCCGTGCCGGCATCGCGCTGCCCTGATTTTCCGGCGGGGTCGTGTTTCGGAGGCCTGCGAAGGTCCCGGACGCTCCCAAGTCCTCGACGTCCCGGAGCACTGAAGTCCGGCGAATCTCCGGGACGCGGCGCTACACGCGGCGCCAGCCTGTCGCGGATGCGGATGCGAGCGTAGGCGCCAGCGGTGATGCGCCGTTCCGCGCGCCGGCATCGAAGGGCAACCTGATGGGCGCGCCGTTCGCCGACGCGCTTTCCAGCAGGTCCATGGTCACCGGCAGCAACAGCGCCAACTGCATGCGCCGCGCCACCGCCGGGCCGGCGTCCTTGCGCGCATCGTCGCGGACCGCGCCGTCGGCGCCGGCCAGCGCCAGGGCCCGCATCGCGGCGTCGAGCTCCGCCTCGTAGGCCGTCTCCAGCGCCTCGTAGCGCCGCGCGTCGGCGCGGGCGTATGCCTCGGCCGCCTGGCGCTTGAGCAGGCCGGTCCATGGCGGATAGTCGAGCACCAGGAAGGCCGGGAATTCCTGCTCGCCGCGCCGCTGCACCTCGGCCATCGCCATCGACCTGACGCGCGGCCCGTCTACCTGGCTGGAGTCCAACGTCATGCGTTCCGGCGCGAGCGCCCACAAGTCCAGCGCATCCGGGCCGCACACCAGGCACAGGACCGCCAGATGGATCTCCAGTTCGTCCAGCACGAAATCGCGGTCGGTGCGGATATCGATCCGATGCTCGAGCTCGTCGAGCTGGCCCAGCGCGTCGGGCGCCGCCATGAGGTCGACGCTCAGCAGTTCGCCGTCCGGCAGGTAATCGAAGCCGTCTATCGCGTCGTCGCCGACGCGGCTGGAAGCGCGCGAGCGTCCCCCTTGTCCAGCCTGCCCTGCCTGCCCGGCTTGCCGGACCACGGCCTCGACGGAATGGCGCCTGATCTCATGCACCAGTTGCGCGGCGACGTCGCTCAGCACCCCGAGGGTGTAGACCTGTCTCGCGATGTCGAGCACCCGGGGGATATTCCCGTCCAGCAGGCCTTCGTCGATGTCGCTGTTCAGGCGATGGATCGCCAGGCGATTGTAGGCCAGCACCACCCGGTCGGAGCAGGTTTCATTCGCCTCGCGACAGGCGCCCAGCGTGGTCTCCCGCAGCGCCGGGCGAAACGCGAGATCGACCAGCCAGTCGCGTATGCCGTTGCGGAAATGTTCGTGTTTCCGGTAGGCGGGAACCTGCGTCAGGCGCTGCAGGAAGGAATGGAAGGCCGTCGCTTCGCGGGCGGGGATGGCGTCCCCGGCCAAGGCAGGGTTGTCGCCCCCTGGGGTGTCGTCCCATGCACCGGCGCCGGGCGCCGCGAACAGTTCGCGGCATATCGCGTCCCACCGCTCGGCCGCCTCCCGATAGCGCGGGGCATTCCGGGGGCGAGGACAACAATAAAGACCGCAGCAGATCGCGCAGCAGGATCTCGGTGCGCGTCGAAGCCGGCGTCGGCACGGCCCCCAGGTCGATGGCCAAATAACGGTTCCGCCGCAAGGCCTCCGGCACCTCCAGATGCGCGGTCGCCGCCGACCGCAGGAACAGGCCGCGCAAGCCGGCGGGAAGTTCGTCCATGCTCGCGGGCAGCGATTCCAGCGGGTTGCCCGCGGCGTACAGGAACACCAGCCCCGCCGGCAGATTCGCCGGAATCCCGCGAAAGCGATTGCCGGAGATATCCAGCGAACGAACCCCGCCGCCGAGCCGCGGCAGCGTATCCAGGTTCGTCTCCCTGAGCGACAGCGTGACGAGACGGTCCAACGCGCACAGCTTGTCCAGGAAAACGGCCGGCGCGCGTCCCAGATCGCAGTAGGACAGGTCCAGCTCGGCCAGGTCCGCCGGCAACATGGCGGCCTCGAACCGCATCCCGCGCGGGTTGCGCAGTTCCAGCGTCCGTAGCGAGCGCGGCATGTTGCGCCAATCGCCGAGGGCATTTCCGGACAGGTTCAGGCAGCGGATGCCCGGCGGAATGGGCGGAATGCTGTCCAGCCCGAGATAGCTGAGGTCCAGCGACATGCGGATGGGCAGCGCTTCGGGCCGGGCCTTGTCCAGCGTGGTCAGCAGGTCCCTGAACAGCCCAAGGTCCAGTCCGCCATAGCAACGCATTTCGACCAGGCTGCCGCGCATCTGCGCGATGGCGCGTTCGCGGGCCTCGCGCCGGTCCCCGGGCGGGGCGCTCGCCAGCCAGTGGCGCCAGGCCTGTTCGAGCTGGGGATCGATGGCGCGCAGGGGATGATCCAGGGCCAGCGACGCGTGATAGGGCTCGCCGGACGACAAGCGCGTCGCGTCCTTGTACAAGCCGGCCAGTGTCTTGAGCGCATCCGGCAGCGCGGCGCTCGCCAGGTAGTCCAGGTCCACGAGCCAGCCCATTCCGCCGGCCGCGCCCATCGGGACGCCCGGCATGCCGGCGTGGCCGCCGCCTTCGCGCCAGACGATATCCGGCGTCCTTCCCTGCGCCTGCGCCCAGGTCGCGTAGGCCCGCAGCAGCGTGCGCCCGTTGGGATCATCCGAGACGCGTTTCAATGCCGCGTGCATGCGCTCGTACTGGACCGTGGGCAGCGAACCGGGCAGCCACGGGGCCAACACCGGATCGGTGCACAGGATGGGAGGCGGCGACGCGCCGTCGGAGGCGATGCCCCAGACGACGCCGCTGCCGGACAAGGAAGGCACAGGCATACCGGATCTCCGCGCAATGAAAGAGTGACGGCGATCGGTTACCTGAAATCCATATTCGTTCCCACTTCTTAACATTCGCCGTGCGGCGAGGCCTGTATGCCAGCGTCCCCGCCAGCGTCCCTGCCTGCATCCCGCGCCGCTGCCCGCTTGCCCTGCCCCTGCCTGCGGCTCATGCGCAAACCTGCGTCCCGCCTTGGCCGGGCGCGTCCCTCAAACGCGGAAAGGACCGCGTCTCCAAAAGAATCGCCCCCGGAAAGCCGGATTCAAGTCCGGTTTTCCGGGGGCGTTCCACAAGCACGGCCCGCTTTGCCCCTGGCCGGGCGGCGCCAATGTCCGCCCGGCCAGGAACAAGACGTCAATGCGAGCTGGTGGCGGAGGCCGTGACGGTCGCGGGCACGGGATCGCCATTGAGGGCGGCGTGCAGCGCGGGCTCGTCCAACTCGCCTTCCCAACGCGCCACGACCACGGTGGCGCAGGCGTTGCCGACCAGGTTGGTCAGCGCGCGGCATTCCGACATGAAGCGGTCCACGCCGAGAATCAGCGCCATGCCGGCGACCGGCAGATCGGGAATCACGGTCAGCGTGGCGGCCAGCGTGATGAAGCCGGAGCCCGTCACGCCCGCCGCGCCCTTGGAACTCACCATCGCCACCAGCAGCAGCAGGATCTGCTGCGACCAGGTCAGGTGGATATCGCAGGCCTGCGCGATGAACATCGCGGCCATCGTCATGTAGATGTTGGTGCCGTCGAGGTTGAAGGAATAACCCGTGGGCACGACCAGGCCGACCACCGACTTGGGCGAGCCGGCGCGCTCCAACTTCTGCATCAGGGAAGGCAGGGCGGCTTCCGACGAGCTGGTGCCCAGCACCAGCAGCAGCTCTTCGCGGATATAGCGCACCAGCTTGACGATGGAGAAGCCGTTGTAGCGCGCGACCCCGCCCAGCACGACCAGCACGAACAGGATGGAGGTGGCGTAGAAGGTGCCGACGAGGGCCGCCAGGTTGATCACCGACTTGATGCCATAGGCGCCGATGGTGAAGGCCATGGCCCCGAACGCGCCGATGGGCGCCGCGCGCATCAGGATGGCGACCATCTTGAAGACGGGGATGCTCAGGGACGTCAGCAGGTTGTAGATGGGACGGCCGCGCTCGCCCACCAGGGCCAGCGCCACGCCGAACAGCACGGAGACGAACAGCACCTGCAGGATGTCGCCGGTCACGAAGGGGCCGGCCAGCGAACTGGGGATGATGTTCATCAGGAAGCCGGTGACGGTCGAATCGTGCGCCTTGGTCACGTAGCCGGCCACCTTCTTGCCGTCCAGCGTGGCGGGGTCGATGTGCATGCCCACGCCCGGCTGCGCCACGTGGCTGACCAGGATGCCGACGATCAGCGCGATGGTGGAGAAGGTCAGGAAATAGATGAAGGCCTTGCCGGCGACGCGGCCCACGCGCTTGAGGTCGCTCATGCCGGCGATGCCGGTCACCACCGTCAGGAAGATCACCGGCGCGATGATGAGCTTCACCAGCTTGATGAAGCCGTCGCCCAGCGGCCGCATGGCCTCGCCCAATTCAGGTTTGTAATGGCCCAGCAGGATGCCGATGACGATGGCGATGATTACTTGCACATAGAGAATCTGGTACCACTTGTGCGGCTTGCCCGGGACTTCGATGTTGTCTGCGTCTATCATTTAATAATCCGTGATGTCGGTGGTGCATTTTCCGCCAAGGGTGCGGGGGAAAATCCACGTCTTGAGTTACTAGCCCTCTTATCCATAGCGCTATAGAGGCGGCTCGGCCGTTATGGTAGTCCAACTGACAGGAAGATGTCGGCGCGGCCGGCGGAAACATCGAAGGTTTCATTACGCTGGGGGCTTGTTGATGGCCCGAGAAGACAAAAGGCCCGCCTGGATGACCAGGCGGGCCTTTGCATGAGGGCTTGTTTGTTCGTGTGCGCGTCAACCGAGCACAGCTATTTTCCGTGCGCATAAACCGAGCGCATAAAAACAAACCCCCGCTGGATCACCAGCGGGGGTTTGCACAATAAGAGCCTGACGATGACCTACTTTCACAGACGTCCGTCCACTATCATCGGCGCAAAGGCGTTTCACTGTCCTGTTCGGGATGGGAAGGAGTGGGACCACCTCGCTATGGTCGTCAGGCGTAAGGGGTTGCACGTCGTGAACCGGTTCGTAAACCAGCCACGCCGCGCCAATCTGGGAAGAAGCTTACAACAGTATGTTCGTAGATTCAGGCGATGGGTTGCAATCGCTTTGCACACGCGATGCCACGTCACGATGATTTCATCGTGTCGAATCGTTGGGGTTGTTGGTGTCCGCCGGCACGAGGTCCACTCACTCGCGCCACACGGACCAACCATCAGGGTTATAGGATCAAGCCTCACGGGCAATTAGTATCGGTTAGCTTAACGCATTACTGCGCTTCCACACCCGACCTATCAACGTCCTGGTCTTGAACGACCCTTCAGGGGGCTCGAGGCCCCGGGATACCTAATCTTCAGACGAGTTTCCCGCTTAGATGCCTTCAGCGGTTATCTCTTCCGTACATAGCTACCCGGCAATGCCATTGGCATGACAACCGGTACACCAGAGGTACGTCCACTCCGGTCCTCTCGTACTAGGAGCAGGCTCCGTCAAGTATCCAACGCCCACGGCAGATAGGGACCAAACTGTCTCACGACGTTTTAAACCCAGCTCACGTACCTCTTTAAATGGCGAACAGCCATACCCTTGGGACCGGCTACAGCCCCAGGATGAGATGAGCCGACATCGAGGTGCCAAACACCGCCGTCGATATGAACTCTTGGGCGGTATCAGCCTGTTATCCCCAGAGTACCTTTTATCCGTTGAGCGATGGCCCTTCCATTCAGAACCACCGGATCACTATGTCCTGCTTTCGCACCTGTTCGACTTGTCAGTCTCACAGTCAAGCACGCTTATGCCATTGCACTATCAGCACGATTTCCGACCGTACCTAGCGTACCTTCGAACTCCTCCGTTACGCTTTGGGAGGAGACCGCCCCAGTCAAACTGCCCACCATGCACTGTCCCCAACCCGGATCACGGGCCAAGGTTAGAACCGCAAACAGACCAGGGTGGTATTTCAAGGTCGGCTCCACCGAATCTAGCGACTCGGTTTCAGCGCCTCCCACCTATCCTACACAGGCCGGTTCACAGTCCAATGCAAAGCTACAGTAAAGGTTCATGGGGTCTTTCCGTCTAGCCGCGGGTAGATTGCATCATCACAAACACTTCAACTTCGCTGAGTCTCGGGAGGAGACAGTGTGGCCATCGTTACGCCATTCGTGCAGGTCGGAACTTACCCGACAAGGAATTTCGCTACCTTAGGACCGTTATAGTTACGGCCGCCGTTTACCGGGGCTTCGATCAAGAGCTTGCACCCCATCACTTAACCTTCCGGCACCGGGCAGGCGTCACACCCTATACGTCGACTTTCGTCTTTGCAGAGTGCTGTGTTTTTAATAAACAGTCGCAGCCACCGATTCTCTGCGACCCCATCATGCTCAGCGCGCAGGCGCCTCACACTACCGGGGCATACCTTCTCCCGAAGTTACGGTATCAATTTGCCGAGTTCCTTCTCCCGAGTTCTCTCAAGCGCCTTGGAATATTCATCCCGTCCACCTGTGTCGGTTTGCGGTACGGTCTCGTACAGCTGAAGCTTAGAGGCTTTTCTTGGAACCACTTCCAATCACTTCGCGAAACATGTTCGCTCGCGCCACACCCTTGAGTCATGCGCCCGGATTTGCCTAAGCGCCCTCTCTAATGCAGCAACAGGGACATCCAACACCCTGATGATCTTCCGCGATCCGTCCCCCCATCGCACTGTACGACGGTGCTGGAATATTAACCAGCTTCCCATCAGCTACGCATCTCTGCCTCGCCTTAGGGGCCGACTCACCCTGCGCCGATGAACGTTGCGCAGGAAACCTTGGACTTACGGCGAGGGGGCTTTTCACCCCCTTTATCGCTACTCATGTCAGCATTCGCACTTCTGATACCTCCAGCAGCCTTTACAAGCCACCTTCACAGGCTTACAGAACGCTCTCCTACCGCGTGCACCTAAGTGCACACCCGCAGCTTCGGTTTATCGCTTAGCCCCGTTACATCTTCCGCGCAGGACGACTCGATCAGTGAGCTATTACGCTTTCTTTAAAGGATGGCTGCTTCTAAGCCAACCTCCTGACTGTCTATGCCTTCCCACTTCGTTTCCCACTTAGCGATAATTGGGGACCTTAGCTGGCGGTCTGGGTTGTTTCCCTCTTGAGTCCGGACGTTAGCACCCGGTGCTCTGTCTCCCAAGCTGGACTTGCGGGTATTCGGAGTTTGCCATGGTTTGGTAAGTCGCCATGACCCCCTAGCCATAACAGTGCTCTACCCCCCGCAGTCATACTTGAGGCACTACCTAAATAGTTTTCGGAGAGAACCAGCTATTTCCAGATTTGTTTAGCCTTTCACCCCTATCCACAGCTCATCCCCTAGTTTTTCAACACTAGTGGGTTCGGTCCTCCAGCACGTGTTACCGTGCCTTCAACCTGGCCATGGATAGATCATCTGGTTTCGGGTCTACACCCAGCGACTGAATCGCCCTATTCGGACTCGCTTTCGCTACGCCTTCCCTATTCGGTTAAGCTCGCCACTGAATGTAAGTCGCTGACCCATTATACAAAAGGTACGCAGTCACCCCACAAGGAGGCTCCTACTGTTTGTATGCATACGGTTTCAGGATCTATTTCACTCCCCTTCCGGGGTTCTTTTCGCCTTTCCCTCACGGTACTGGTTCACTATCGGTCGATCACGAGTATTTAGCCTTGGAGGATGGTCCCCCCATCTTCAAACAGGATTTCACGTGTCCCGCCCTACTTTTCTCACGCTTAGTTCCACACCCAGAATTTCGTCTACAGGGCTATCACCTGCTACGGCCGGCCTTTCCATACCGTTCGACTATCCTGCGTGCTAAAACGTGAAGGCTCTTCCGATTTCGCTCGCCACTACTTTCGGAATCTCGGTTGATTTCTTTTCCTCGAGCTACTGAGATGTTTCAGTTCACCCGGTTCGCCTCCATGACCTATGTATTCAGTCATGGATACCGTCTCGCGACGGTGGGTTTCCCCATTCGGACATCTGCGGATCAAAGCTTGTTTGCCAGCTCCCCGCAGCTTTTCGCAGGCTACAACGTCCTTCATCGCCTGTGATCGCCAAGGCATCCACCATATGCACTTAGTCGCTTGATCCTATAACGCTAATGGCTATACAACCAAACAACCACCTTCAATTCAATGTCTGACATGACATCGCATTTGTGCCGTTCCAAATTGCTTTAGAACTATTAATGCAATCACAACCCGTATTCACCTTTCGTCCGATCACTCGAACTACTCGACGAACACATTGTCGTTTTGCTTCTTCCAGATTGTTAAAGAACGATATACAGCTTTATTGGATTAAAAACCCAACGTTTAACCCTGCATCACACTCGATGCAGCCCTAAACGTTGGACTCTCTTCGCTTTCCACGGACCCGACGATCAGCCTACTCACCCACTTGCCCGGTTACCCAAGCAATTCGTGGTGGAGGTGAACGGGATCGAACCGATGACATCCTGCTTGCAAAGCAGGCGCTCTCCCAGCTGAGCTACACCCCCATTTACCCGTCGCATACACCGCGCCGCGTAAAACCTGGTGGGTCTGGTTGGATTCGAACCAACGACCCCCGCCTTATCAAGACGGTGCTCTAACCGACTGAGCTACAGACCCAATTAATCATCGGATCCGCTGTGGATGACAGACAAATAAACCTCTCTGCCCTGCCACCGATCCAGCCATATCAACAACCGATAAGTGTGAACGCTTGACACCAATCACGCTTCGCTCTGAAAGGAGGTGATCCAGCCGCACCTTCCGATACGGCTACCTTGTTACGACTTCACCCCAGTCATGAATCCTACCGTGGTAATCGCCCTCCTTGCGGTTAGGCTAACTACTTCTGGTAAAACCCACTCCCATGGTGTGACGGGCGGTGTGTACAAGACCCGGGAACGTATTCACCGCGACATGCTGATCCGCGATTACTAGCGATTCCGACTTCACGCAGTCGAGTTGCAGACTGCGATCCGGACTACGATCGGGTTTCTGGGATTGGCTCCCCCTCGCGGGTTGGCGACCCTCTGTCCCGACCATTGTATGACGTGTGAAGCCCTACCCATAAGGGCCATGAGGACTTGACGTCATCCCCACCTTCCTCCGGTTTGTCACCGGCAGTCTCATTAGAGTGCCCTTTCGTAGCAACTAATGACAAGGGTTGCGCTCGTTGCGGGACTTAACCCAACATCTCACGACACGAGCTGACGACAGCCATGCAGCACCTGTGTTCCGGTTCTCTTGCGAGCACTGCCAAATCTCTTCGGCATTCCAGACATGTCAAGGGTAGGTAAGGTTTTTCGCGTTGCATCGAATTAATCCACATCATCCACCGCTTGTGCGGGTCCCCGTCAATTCCTTTGAGTTTTAATCTTGCGACCGTACTCCCCAGGCGGTCAACTTCACGCGTTAGCTGCGCTACCAAGGTCCGAAAACCCCAACAGCTAGTTGACATCGTTTAGGGCGTGGACTACCAGGGTATCTAATCCTGTTTGCTCCCCACGCTTTCGTGCATGAGCGTCAGTGTTATCCCAGGGGGCTGCCTTCGCCATCGGTGTTCCTCCACATATCTACGCATTTCACTGCTACACGTGGAATTCCACCCCCCTCTGACACACTCTAGCCCGGTAGTTAAAAATGCAGTTCCAAAGTTAAGCTCTGGGATTTCACATCTTTCTTTCCGAACCGCCTGCGCACGCTTTACGCCCAGTAATTCCGATTAACGCTTGCACCCTACGTATTACCGCGGCTGCTGGCACGTAGTTAGCCGGTGCTTATTCTGCAGGTACCGTCAGTTGCGCCAGGTATTAACCAGCGCCGTTTCTTTCCTGCCAAAAGTGCTTTACAACCCGAAGGCCTTCATCGCACACGCGGGATGGCTGGATCAGGGTTGCCCCCATTGTCCAAAATTCCCCACTGCTGCCTCCCGTAGGAGTCTGGGCCGTGTCTCAGTCCCAGTGTGGCTGGTCGTCCTCTCAAACCAGCTACGGATCGTCGCCTTGGTGAGCCTTTACCCCACCAACTAGCTAATCCGATATCGGCCGCTCCAATAGTGCGAGGTCTTACGATCCCCCGCTTTCCCCCGTAGGGCGTATGCGGTATTAGCTACGCTTTCGCGTAGTTATCCCCCGCTACTGGGCACGTTCCGATACATTACTCACCCGTTCGCCACTCGCCACCAGACCGAAGTCCGTGCTGCCGTTCGACTTGCATGTGTAAGGCATCCCGCTAGCGTTCAATCTGAGCCAGGATCAAACTCTTCAGTTCAATCTCTGTTTGCGCGCCCTCTAATCCAGCAAGCCAGACCAAGGACGCATTTCGCATTTGCTCAAAGGAAGTGAGAACCAAGACAAATTGCTTTGTCTCGCATTTCTTACTTCTTTGTGAGCACTTGATTTCGTTGGCGCCATCGATTGCTCGACGGTCGCGCGATCCGCATCAAGCGCCCACACTTATCGGTTGTTTCGTTGTTAAAGAGCGGTACTGCTGAATTCGGTACTACGTACTGCCTGCTGTTTACCTGACTTGCTGGGCGGCTTTCGTCGCGTCGCTGTGTCAGCAGCAGAGAAACGAGATTATGAAGCAGTTTTTCGAAGTTGTCAAATTCATTTCTGAACTTTTTTACTTCCTTCAAACGCTGCGTGCTTCGTCGAAGTCACCGCCTTGCATCTGAATGCAGCCTTGCTCGACCCGTTGCCGGATCTCGCTGAAACCGTGTCGGGCGGCGCTGCGCGCTCAACCATCAACGACCTCACCTCACTTCACCTTCGCTACCCTGCTGGCGCTTCGGAGCCGTTGCCGGCTTCGTTGTCGCGTTTGCGTTTGAGCAGCGAAGAAAGAGACTATAGCACGGTTTTTTAAGCACGTGCAAGTCGACGGGAGAAAAGATTAAAAATCCCGCTACGCAACGGCAGTGACGGGCCACTTTGTGGATAGACTTCACTCATCGGCGGCCCGCCGGACGCGAGGCCGAGGCCGCCACGGAACACCACATACATATATACATATAGAAGAAGCTTCGATCATGCCCTCTAGCACCGTGCTGCCTCAGGAAGACATACTGATCAACGTCACCCCCTTCGAAACCCGCGTCGCCATCATCGAGCAAGGGGCGGTCCAGGAACTGCACGTGGAGCGCAGCATCCAGCGGGGCCAGGTTGGCAACGTCTATCTCGGCCGGGTCGTCCGCGTCCTGCCCGGCATGCAAAGCGCCTTCGTCGACATCGGGCTGGAGCGCGCCGCCTTCATCCATATCGCCGACCTGCGCGAAAACCGCAGCGAGCGCAGCCAGGGCCTGACGCCCACCCCTATCGAAAAGCTGCTGTTCGAGGGGCAGACGCTGATGGTGCAGGTGATCAAGGATCCCCTCGGCACGAAGGGCGCGCGCCTGTCGACCCAGATCAGCATCGCCGGCCGCATGCTGGTCTACCTGCCGCACGATCCCCATATCGGGATCTCGCAGAAGATCGAGTCGGAAACGGAACGGGTACAACTGCGCGAACGCCTGCATGCGCTGGTGCCCGCCGACGAGAAAGGCGGCTTCATCGTCCGCACCCAGGCCGAGGGGGCCACCGACGAGGAACTGCAGGCCGATCTCGAATACCTGCGCAAGCTGTGGTCCAGCGTGCAGGCCCAGGCGCGCACCCAGCCGGCCCCGACCGTGCTGCACCAGGACCTGACGCTGGCCCAGCGGGTGTTGCGCGACATGGTCGGCCCGCGCACCGGCACCATCCGCGTCGATTCGCGCACCACCACGGTCAGCCTGATCGAATGGGCCAAGCTGTACACGCCTTCCGTGGTGGAACGGATCACCCACTACAGCGGCGAGCGGCCGCTGTTCGACATGGCCAACGTCGACGAGGAAATCGCGCGGGCGCTGTCGCGCCGCGTCGACCTGAAGTCCGGCGGCTACCTGATCATCGACCAGACCGAAGCGTTGACGACGGTCGACGTGAACACCGGCGGTTTCGTCGGCGGCCGCAATTTCGACGACACCATCTTCAAGACCAACCTGGAGGCGGCACAGGCCATCGCCCGCCAGTTGCGGCTGCGCAACCTGGGCGGCATCGTGATCCTGGACTTCATCGACATGGAAGACCCGGAGCACCGCGAGACCGTGCTGGCCGAGCTGCGCAAGGCCCTGGCGCGCGACCGCACGCGCATGACGGTCAACGGCTTCACGCAACTGGGCCTGGTGGAGATGACGCGCAAGCGGACGCGCGATTCGCTGGCGCACCAATTGTGCGAGCCCTGCCCCACCTGCCAGTCGCGCGGCCACGTGCGCACCGCGCGCACGGTCTGCTATGAAATCCTGCGCGAGATCCTGCGCGAGGCGCGCCAGTTCAATCCCAAGGAATTCCGCATCCTGGCCTCGCAGGAGGTAGTGGATCTGTTCCTGGAAGAAGAAAGCCCGCACCTCGCCATGCTGGGCGATTTCGTGGGCAAGAAGGTGTCCCTGGAAGTCGAGGCCGCCTATAACCAGGAACAGTACGACCTGATCCTGATCTGAAGCGGCGCGGCGGGCGGGCGGAGGAAAACCGCCCGGCCGTCCACCGCGGTCCGGTCTCAGTCCGTATCTCGGAACTGCATGCGGTACAGGGTGGCATACAGGCCGTTGGCCGCCAGCAGATCTTCGTGCCGGCCGTTTTCCACCACCTGCCCCGCGTCCAGCACGATGATGCGGTCGGCATTCTGGACGGTGGACAGCCGGTGGGCGATGACCAGGGTGGTGCGGCCCTTCATCAACCGCTCCAGCGAGGCCTGCACCTGGCGCTCCGATTCGTTGTCCAGGGCCGAGGTCGCCTCGTCCAGGATGAGGATGGGGGCGTTCTTGATCAGGGCCCGCGCGATGGCCAGGCGCTGACGCTGGCCGCCGGACAGGCGCGCGGCGTTCTCCCCTACCGGCGTCTGCAAGCCCTTGGGCAACTGGTTGACGAAGTCGCGCAGGTTGGCGGCTTCCAGCGCGGCCATGACCTGCTCGTCGGTCGCCTGCTCCAGCGAGCCATAGCCCACGTTCACCGCGATGGAGTCGTCGAACAGCACCACGTCCTGGCTGACCAGCGACAGGTGCGAGCGCAGGCTGGCCAGCGTCAGGTCGTTGATTTCGACGTCGTCGACCAGGATGCTGCCCGCCGTGGGCAGGACGAAACGCGGCAGCATGTTCACCAGGGTGGTCTTGCCGCTGCCCGAGCGGCCCACCAGGGCCACGGTCTCGCCCGGCTGCACGCTGAAGGAGACGTTGCTCACCGTATCCTGGGCGGCGTCCGGGAAGCGGTGGCTGATGCCGCGGAATTCGATCTTGCCGCGCACCGGGACGGGCAACGTGCGCGTGCCGCTGTCCAGTTCCGGCACCTGGTCGATCAGTGTGAAGACGCTTTCGGCGGAGACCAGCATGCGCTGCATCTTGCCGGCCAGGTTGGTGAGCCGCTTGACCGGGTCGAACAACTGCGCCAGGGAGGCCATGAAGGCGGCGAAACTGCCGGCGGTGAGCGTGCCCGCGTTGGCCTGCCCCAGCGCCACGGCGATGATGGCGGCCACCGAGATGGAAATGCAGACCTGCGTCAGCGGCGTCATCGCGGCGTCGGCGACGGCGCTGCGCATGGCGAAACGGCGCAGGCGCGAATTGACGTAGGCGAAGCGGCCGCGCTCGTACTCGTAGCCGTCGAACAGCTTGATGACGCGCTGGCCGTCGATGCCCTCGCCGACCACGCGGGTCAGCTCGGCGTTCATGTTGACGGTGTCGCGGTTGATCTTGCGCAGGCGCCGGATGAACACGCGGGCGATCAGCACCGATACCGGCAGCATGACCAGGATGATCAGCGTCAGCACCCAGGACATGTACAGCAGCACGCAGATCAGCGCCACCACCACCAGCGACTCGCGCACCAGCACGGTGATGACGTCGGTGGCGTAGCCGGTGACGTTGCCGGCGTCGATGGTGAAGCGGTTGAGCAGCCGGCCGGTGTCGCCCCGCTTGAATTCGGCGTCGGGCAGGCCCAGCAGGCGGTCGAACATCTCCTGGCGCATGCCGCGCAGCACGTTGTTGGCCACCCAGGCGAGCAGGTAGTCGCTGAAGAAGTTGCAGGCGCCGCGCAATACGATGAGGCCGACCACGGCCAGGGGAATGGCCCAGACGTAATAGGGTTTGGTGCCGGAGAAGCCGTCGTCCAGCAAGGGCTTCATGATGACGGCCAGGGTCGGCTGCGTGCCCGCGGCGCCCGCCATCAGCAGAACGGCAAGAATCAACGCTTTCCAATGCGACCCGACGCGGGAATAAATGCGGGCCCAGATGACGGACTTCACCGCCTGGCTACCAGCCTGCGCGTTACGTGCGGCAGAATTCAAGAAATCTCTCGCTTTTATACAATCCTGACCGGCGATTGTACCGTTGGCGCGCCAAGTCCCGCGGCGCCCGCCCCGGCCATCCCCGTATCCTTTACAAAAGCTCCATTTTCCCCTTGCCCGCCATGCCGTCCAATCTTCGCCTGTACGTCAGACTGCCCAATTGGGTAGGCGACGTCTGCATGAGCCTGCCCTCCCTGTACGCGCTGCAGGCCACCGGCCTGCCCCTGACGATCTGCGCCCGCCCCTGGGCGCGCGACCTGTTGGCGGGCGTGGCGCCGGCGCAGGACTTCGTGCCCATGCGCGGCGCCTGGCGCGCCGACCGCGCGGCGCTGCGCCAGCAACTGCGCGAGCGCGGCGCGCGAGCGCGCGACTGCCGCGGGCTCTGCCTGCCCGATTCGCTGTCCAGCGCCGCGGTCTTCCGGCTGGCCGGGATACCCACCGCCGGCTACCGCGACGATGGCCGCAGCCTGCTGCTGCGCTGGCCGGTCGACAAGCCCCGCGCGCCGCTGCACGCGGTCCAATCGTGGCACTACCTGACCCGCAAGGCGCTGGCGTGCTGGGGCCTGCCGGCCGGCGCCGAGCAGCCCGGGCCGGAACTGGGCCTGACGCCGACCGCCGACCAGATGGCGGCGGCCGACGCCGCCTTGGCCGAGGCCGGCCTGGCGCGCGGCGGCTTCGTGCTGATCGCGCCGACCGCGACCGGGCTGCATCGCGGCCGCAACAAGGTCTGGCCGGGCTTCGACGCGTTGACGCGGGGCCTCCAGGCGCGGGGCGTCGAGGTGGCCATGTGCCCGCCGCCGGCCGAGGTCGAGGAGGCGCGGCGCAACGCGCCCTCCGCGCGCCTGCTGCCGGCCCTGGGGCTGGGCGCCTTCGCCGCGCTGACCACCCGCGCGGCGGTGGTCGTGTGCAACGACTCGGGCGTTTCCCACGTGGCCGCCGCCGCCGGCGCGCGCCAGGTCACGCTGTTCGGCGTCACCGACCGCGAGCGGACCGGCCCCTGGTCGCGGGATGCCGTGTGCCTGGGCTCGAACGGCCACTGGCCGGACGTGGCCGAGGTGGAGCCGGCCGTGCAGGCGCGAATCGCTGCCCCCATCGCTGATTGACAGGGACGCCGACCGTCGGAACAATCGTGCCGGTATGGAAATCGCAAGTCTGCTGGCAAACCTGATCATCCCCCTGAACCTGTGCCTGACCCTGGTCGCCCTGGGCCTGGTATTGGCATTGTTTCGCCTGCGCGTCACGGGCGCGATCGTCGCCATCCTGGGGCTGGCGTGGGCATTGGCCTGGTCGCTGCCGGCGACCACGCTATGGCTGGGCGGCGCGCTGGAACGGCAATATCCCTATAAGCAGCCGGCCGAGCTGCCGACGGCGGACGCCATCGTGGTCCTGGGCGGCAACACCGCCAACAGCCGCCCGAACTGGTTCCTGCCCTACGACCGCGATACCGCGATCACCCGCCTGCAGACCGCCACCCAGCTCTACCTGGCCGGCCGCGCGCCGAAGATCGTCCTGTCCGGCGGCGCGCTGTCGGGCGACGTCAGCGAAGCGCAAGGCATGGCCCACGTGCTGCGCCAGGCGGGCATCCCCGAACAGGTGCTGATCCTGGAGAACTTCAGCCGCACCACCTACGAGAACGCCACGCTGACCGAGGACGAATTGCGCGACCATCACCTGGGCACCGTGCTGCTGGTCACTTCCGCCCTGCACATGCCGCGCGCCATGGCCGCCTTCCGCAAGCAGGGCGTCACCGCCATCGCGGCGCCTTCCCTGCCGCAGATCTTCATCCCCGACACGCAGCCGCCGCTGTCGCCGTGGTGGCCCGACATGCGCACCTTCGACGCCAGCCGCTCCATCATCAAGGAGTATTCGGGGCTGTTCGTGTACTGGCTGCGGGGCTGGGTGTAATGGCCGTCTCCTGTCGCCCCGGTTGCGGCGCCTGCTGTATCGCGCCGTCCATCGCCAGTCCGCTGCCGGGCATGCCGCAAGGCAAGCCGGCGGGCCAGCGCTGCGCGCAACTGCTCGACGACATGCGCTGCGCGGTCTTCGGCAAGCCGGAACGGCCGGCCTTCTGCGGCGGGCTGCAAGCGGCCGCGGACATGTGCGGGCCGGACCGCGCCCATGCCATCGCCTGGCTGACCAAGCTGGAAGCGGATACGGCGCCGGCCTCGTCCTGACGCGGCGTATCGGGCCTCCCGCTCTCACATCGCTGCCCCATACCGCTGCCCCCTATCGCTTTCCCATATCCCTTCAATACCGGCGCCGGTCCGAATAGCCGCCGCGCCGGTCGGCGTTTTTCCGCCGCCGCGCCGGAAAAAACCGTCTTGCGCCGCGTTCGCATGGAAGCGGCAGTCTCCTGTCGAGTGGAATTTTCTCCTATTGGATAACCCTATTCGATTGCTTAATTCAATCATGCGATTCAAGAGGAACCGCATGAACGAGCCGATTCAATCGACAAGGAGCATCCCATGGCGAAGAACGACCCGCGTTTCCCCCAAGCCGCCGCCGCATCGCCGGGCAGGCGCTTCCGCTTCATACCCAAGCTCGGCGCCCTCGCGCTGGCGCAGGTCTTCAGTCCCCTGGCCATGGCCGAGGGCGACGACTGGAATCTCGCGCGCGTCCGGGCCAACGAGACCTTCCACCTCGGCAAGACGGGCGCCGGCGTGCTGGTGGGGGTCGTCGACGACGGCATATTCGCCGACGACCCGGCGTTCGCGGGCCGGATCGACCCGCGTTCCGCTGGCTTCGACGACACCGACAATGCCCGGTTCCAGGCGCAGGCGGCCACGGACAGCCACGGCAGCATGGTGGCGGGCATCATCGCGGGCAGCGGGCGCAACGGCGACGTGCGCGGCGTCGCCCCGGATGCCCGCCTGCTGGTGGCGCGCTACGACGACGGCAGCGGCGACGGCGAGGACAGCTCGTCGCGCGCGACGCGCCATGCGGTCGACGCGGGCGCCCGGATCATCAACCAGAGCTTCGGGCCGCCGCCGTATCCGCGCCTGCGCGACGACGACGGCGAGCTCAACTCCGAACATGCCGTGCTCGGCCAGCACATCATCGAGTTCGACAGCCGCCGGAACACCTTGCAGAAATACGATGCCGAGGCGGTTTCGTATGCCGCGTCCAAGGACGTGCTGGTGGTGGTCGCGGCCGGCAACGAGTTCGGGGAGCAGCCGGTCGCCTCCCTGAATCCCAGCGGCAACGGCATGCTGCCCCTGATCACGCCGGAAAACACCCGACGCGGCCTCTACCGCTTCGTCGACGCGTCGGCGCCGGACCACGACGCCGACGACCCCGAAACCTACACCTACATCGACCCTGACGACGCGCGGGTCTCCGGGTTGGACTATTCGCCGCTCAAGTCCTCCGTGATCGCCGTCGTGGCGACCGACCGCGACAACAACATCACACGCTACAGCAACCGCTGCGGCGATGCGTGGCAATGGTGCATCGCCGCCCCGGGCGGCGACCAGGACGCCGAGGACGAAGGCGGCGGGTCCGCCGGGAACAGCTATCGGGTGATCGGCGACGGCGGCGAGCGGGCCAGGCGTGTGGCCGGCACGTCGGGCGCCGCGCCGCACGTCGCCGGCGCCGCCGCGATCGTGCGCGGCGCATTCCCCTTCCTGACCGCCGCGCAAACCCAGGAAACCCTGTTGACCACCGCCAACGACACGGGCCGCCTGTCCGACCGCCGCACCTACGGCCGCGGCCTGCTCGACGTCGAGCGCGCGTCCCGCGGCCCGGGCGCCTTCGGCGCGGAAGGCTTCGGCCGCTTCTTCGACGTCGACACCCAGGGCCACGACGGCGTCTTCTCCAACGACATCAAGGGTCCCGGCGGCCTGGTCAAGCGCGGCGCCGGCACGCTGGAACTGAGTGGCGCCAACACGTTCAATGGCGACACGATCGTGGCGGGCGGCACCCTGAAAGTGACCGGCTCGACCGCCGCCTCCAAGCTCAACGTACGGCCGGGCGCCACGCTGACGGGCTCGGGCACCGTCGGCGCCACCGCCGCCGACGGCATCGTCGTCCCGGGCGGCGCCGGCGGCCGGGTCCTGACCGTGGCGGGCGACTTCACGCTCGGGCCGCAAGGCGTCATCCGTTCCACCCTGGCCGGCGACGGCACGCTCGACCGCCTCGCGGTCGTGGGCAGCGCCAGCTTGAACGGCGGCACCTTGCAGGTGAACGGCGTGAACTCGTCCCTGCTGGGCCGGCAGTTCACGCTGATCGACACCGGACAAGGAGCGAGCGGGAATTTCGACCGGGTGCAAGGCGACGCCGCGCCGCTGTTCTCCTCGATAAGCACGTCCGTGCAGGACCGGCGCCTGACGGTGAGCGTCGGCCGCAACCCGGGCGGCTTCGGCGCGGTGGCCGCCAATGCCAACCAGCGCGCCGCCGGCAAGGCCGCCGATACGCTGCGGGCCGGCAACCCGGTCTTCGAGCGGCTGTTCAACGCCACCGATGCCGATACGGCGCGGCGCACCCTCGCGCCCCTGGCCGGCGACATCCACCCCAGCGTCAACGGGATGCTCGCCGCGCAGCAGGCGCAAACGCGCGCGATCCTGCTGGACCGGGCGGCCCCGCCCCGGGCCGGCGCCGCGGACGCGAACGGCGGCGCCGGGGCCTGGGGCGAGTACCTGAACCAGCGCGGCAACCTGGCCGGCGACGGCAATGCCGCAGGCCTGCGGCGCGGCGGCAGCGGGCTGATTTTCGGCGCCGATACCGCCGTCTCCCCCGCCACCCGCCTGGGCGGCGCGCTGTCCTTCGGCAACGCCAGCGTCAATACCCGGGGGACGGGCGCCGGACAAAGGGCCGGCATCGGCGGCGCATCCGTGTCGGCCTACGGTTCCACCGAGGCCGGCGCGGCGAACCTGCGCTATGGCGCGACGCTGGGCATGCATGACGTCAAGACGCGCCGCGACACCGGCTTCGGCAGGGCGAACGCCAAGTACAGGACAGGCGCCGCGCAGGTCTTCGGCGTCGCCGGCCTGCCTTACGCCATCGGCGACGCCGTGGTCGAGCCCTACGCGGGCCTGGCCTACGACCACGCCCGCAGCGGGAGTTTCAAGGAGTCCGGCGCCGGCGCGGCCAATCTGCGGGGCAGCCGGGCCGCCCAGGGCAACCTGAGCAGCACCCTCGGCGTGCGCGCGCATACCGCCTGGGACCTGGGGAAGGACGGCAAGCTCGGCGTCCATGGGCAGGCGGGTTGGCAGCACGCCTACGGCAACGTCACGCCGGCCACCCGCATGCGCCTGGGCGACTCGGCGGCCTTCACGACGCTGGGGCTGCCGCGCAGCCGCGATACCTTGCTCGTGAACGCGGGCGCCACGTGGCACTACACCCGTGACGGCTCGGCCAGCCTGGGCTACGGCGGCGCCTTCGGCGACCGCGGCACGGACCACAGCGTGCGCCTGAACCTCGGCTGGCGCTTCTGACCGGCGCGGGCGCCGCTCAACGGCGCCTGCGCTTGTCCTCGTAGGCGGTGAGCGTCTTGCGCAGGAAGCTGAACAGGCTGGTGCCGCCGGCGACCAGGACGCGCTTCAGGGCATAGGGATCGTCGCCGGCGTGCGCCAGGCCGCGCCGCGTCACGGTGGCGTTGTCGTAGCCGGCCTCGCGCGCCATGCGGCAATGGTCTTCCGTGTACTCGCCGTAGGGATAGCAGAAGGCCGTGACCGGCTGGCCCGAGGCGGCTTCCAGTTCGCCGCGCGAATCGGCGATCTGGCGCATGGCTTCCTCGGGCGCGAGCTGGGGCAGGTGGACATGGTCCAGCGTGTGCGAGCCCACCTCCATGCCCGCCGCCGCCCATTCCCGCATTTCCGCCACGCTCATCAGGGGCGACGCCGGCACGCCCTTGTCGGCGTCCCAGACATTGGCGCCGTCGAACTGGCGCGCGACGAAATAGTTGGTGGCCGTATAGCCCAGTTCCCGCAGCACCGGCAAGGCGTTGCGGTGCACGTTGCGATAGCCGTCGTCGAAGGTGATGCCGAAGACCTTGCCCTGGCGCTCGCCGCGCACGTAGGGCATGAGATCGCGCATGGACAGGCCGCGATAGCCGAAGCGGCGCAGCCAGGCCATCTGGCGGCGGAAGCGCGCCGGATGCACGGTCAGGCCGCGGTACGGCGATCCCGGCGGCGCGGGCTCGCCGATCTGGTGGTACATGAGGATGGGGATCGGCATGCGCCGGATTATATCGGCCGCCGCCACGCACGGCCGCGCCCGGGCCGGCGGCGCGCCCTGCTCACCGGGCCGCCCTGCTCAGGCCGGGCGTCGCGCGGGCGCGGCGGCCAGCGCCGCTTGGTAGACCTCGAAGGTGCTGGCGACGAAAGGCCCCAGGCTGAACTCGCGGGCGCTGCGTTCGCGCGCCGCCGCGCCCATCGCGGCGATGCGGCCCGGATCGTCCAGGATGCCGCGCAGCACGGCCGCGATGGCGTCGGGCGCGCGCACGGGCACGATCCAGCCGTCGACGCCGTCGATGATGTTCTCGGGCAGGCCGCCCGCCGAGGTGACGAGCGCCGGCAGGCCCAGCGCCATCACCTCGCGGCAGGCGAAGGACAAGGCCTCGCGGTAGGACAGGACGAAACCGACGTCGCAGGCGGCCAGCGCCGGCCGCACGTCGTCGAGCAGGCCGGGAAAGACGACGAGGTCCTGCACGCCCAGCTCGCGCACCCGCGCCATCTTCGCGTCGTTGGGCGGATCGCCCGCCACCAGCACGCGGAAACGCTCGCGCTGTTCCGGCGCCAGGGCAGCCAGGGCCGCCATGAGGTCCAGCCATCCCTTGTCGTAGTCGGTGCCGCCGGCGCTGCCCAGCAGGATCTTGCCGCGCCAGGCCGGGCCGAAATAGCGCTCGCGCAAGGCTTCGTGCAGCGAGGACGACGGCGGCGAGAAGTATTCGGTGTCGATGCCGTGGCGGATGGTGGCGATGGGCAGGGCGCGATACGGCGAGTCGCGCAGCAGGCCGGCGACGAAGTCGCTGACGGCGATCACGTAGTCGGTGGCGAAGCGGGCGCGCAGGCGATGCCCCAGCGTGTTCAGCGGCAGGTCGTTGTGCTTGGTGAAGACGATGCGCGGACGCCGCATGCCCAGCGTGGCCAGCATGACGTGGCGGTGGTCGGACGAGCCGTTCACGTGCACGACGTCATAGCCCTCGCGCGCGATCAGGCCGCGCAGCGCCGCGCGCTCGGCGAAAAAGCCCGAGGCGCGCGTGCTGAAGCGCGCATCCACCACCTTGACGCCGGGAATGGCGCCGGCGTAGCGATACAGCCGGCTGGTGGCCGGCGTCGCCACCGTGATGTCGTGCGCCGGCGCCAGCCCGCGCGCCAGGTTGAGGATGTAGGTGACGTGCCCGCCGCCGTTGCGCGGGTGGAAATTCGTGTAGAGGATTTTCATGGGCGCTTGTCCTCGTCGCCCATGAACATCAGCTTGGCGTAGCGCGAGAAACTGCCCGCCGCCGCCGTCACCGCCAGCACCACGCCCTGGCGGCCGTCGAGGAAACCGCGCCGGAGCAGGTAGATGCGCACGAAGGTCCAGAAGCCATGGCCCAGGGCGCTGAAGATGGACGCGCGCTTGCCGCGGGCGTACATCATCGTGGCGGCGTCGGAGGAATAGCGGTTGCTCTTGGCGATCAGCGCTTCCAGGTTGGGATAGGAATAGTGGATGAAATGGGCCTCCAGCCGCCCTGCCCGCCAGGCGCTCACGGGCACCACCTTCTCGTGGACGGCGGCGTCGGTGAAGCGCCCCGCGCCGCGCCGGAACAGCCGCAGCACCGGGTCGGGCCACCAGCCGCTGTGGCGGATGAAGCGCCCGCAGAACTCGGACAGGCGCGGGATTTCATAGGCATCCTTGTCGCCCGTCTCGATGGCCTGGCGGATCTCCCGCGCCAGTTCGGGCGTGACCCGCTCGTCGGCGTCGATGGACAGCACCCACTCGCCCTGCGCCAGCGCCAGCGCGCGGTTCTTCTGCGGCCCGAAGCCGGGCCAATCGGCGGTCTGCTCCACCGTCGCCCCCATGTCGCGCGCCAGTTCCACCGTATTGTCGCTGCTGCCCGAATCGACCACGATGAATTCGTCGGCGAACGCCACGGACTCCAGGCAGGCGACGATGTGCGCCGCTTCGTTCTTGGTGATGACGATGACCGACAGCTTCTTCATGAACGGCGGCCCCGCAGGCGCGCGCGCAGCCGTTTCTTCCAGGATTTCCAGGCGTTGTAGCGCGGCCCCCAGAAGGGATGGGCGGCCCACCACAGGCGCTTGGCCAGCCACGCGCCGGGCTGGTTGCGCACGGCGAAGCGGTAGATGTGTTCCGCTCCCGCCGCGCCCGGCGCGCCGGCGGCGACGTTCTGGCCGAAGGGGTCCGTCGTATAGAAATGGCGGAAGCCCGCGGCCCGCCCTTCCTGCATGTAGTCGTCGTCGAAATAGCCCTGCGGCCAGCAGAGATGGTCGCTGGCCTCGCCCAGCCGCGCCAGCAGCGTGGCGCGCGAATCCGCCAGTTCCTTGGCCATGTGCGCGCGCTTGGACGCCGTGTCCGGGCCGCAGGCCTGGTCCCAGCGCGTATGCGTATGCGTGTGGCTGTGGAACTCGAAGGTGCCGGCCGCGCGCATGGCCTCGATTTCGCTCCAGCGCAGCATGACGTCGTCATGGCGGCCGGCCTCGATCAGCTTCTTGCTGGCATCGTGGTCCGGCGCGGCCGGCAAGCTGGCCGCGGGCACGCCGTCCTGGCCTTCGTAGGGACGCACGGGGCCCTCGCCTATCCAGCCCGTGATCACGAACAGCACGGCGTGCATGCCGTAGCGCTGCAACACCGGATGGGCGTAGACCCAGTTGTCGAGATAGCCGTCGTCGAAGGTGATCAGCACCGACTTGTCGGGCACGGGGCGACCCGCCAGGTGGCCGGCGAAGCGCTCCGCGGTCAGGGAGGTGTAGCCGTTGCGCGCCAGCCAGGCGATCTGGCTTTCGAAATTGGCCGGCGTGGTGTTGATCATGCCGCCGGCCGGCGTGACGTGGTGGTACATCAGCACCGGCACGTTGTGGGCGGGCTTGATCGGCGCGACGCTGAGCGGATCCTTGATCGCGTTCTTCATGCGCCGCGCTCCGCCAGCCATTTGCGATAGATCGCCTCGGTGCGTTCGGCCAGGCGCTGCGGCGAGAAAATCCCTTCCTCGCGGATCATGCGCCGCCCCGCCTCGCCCATGGTCCTGCGCAGTTCGGGATCGTCGATCAGGCGCTGCAACGCGCCGGTCAGCGCCGGCTGGTCGTGCAGGGGCACCAGGAAACCGGAGACGCCGTCGCGGAACATCTCGGACACGCCGCCCACGTCGGTGCCGACCACCGGCAGGCCGCTGGCCTGCGCTTCCACGTAGACGGTGCCGGAGGCCTCCTGCTCCGTGGCCAGGGCGAACAGGTCGAAGCCGGCCAGCAGGTTGGGCACGTCGCGGCGCGTGCCCATCAGATGGATGCGCGATTGCATGCCGAGTTCGGCGATATAGGCCTGCACCCGTTCGAAGGTGGGCGAACCGCTGCCGACGAACACCAGGTGCAGGTGGGGCCGCGTGCGCATCAAGGGCAGCATGGCGTCGATCAGCGCGCGGTGCCCCTTGGCGGGCCGCATCACGGCCACGCAGCCGACCACGACGTCGCTCTGGGACAAGCCCAGTTCCTCGCGCAAGGTCGACTTCTCGATGGGCGGCGGCGGCACGATGGGCGAATACAGCGTGGCGATGCGATCGCGCGGCACGCCCCGCGTGATCAGGTATTCGCGCACGTGGTCGCTGACCGTGGTGACGCGGTGCGGCAGCCAGGTGTACGACCACATCGAGCCGACCTTGCTGGCCAGGTGGCGGGTGCGCACGATCAGCGGCGGCGTGCCCGCCAGCCGCGCGGCGGGCGCGGCGATCACCGTGTCGCGGCGGCTGTGGGTATTCAGCACGTCGTAGCGGCCGGCGCGCAGGATGCGCTTGATGGCCGCGATGCCCTTGAAATAGTTGCCCACGCCGGCCATGTCGACCTTGTGCACGGTAAAGCCGGCGTCGCCCAGGCGCTCCACCAGTTGCGCGCGCGATTGGACCACCGCCTCCATGTGGTGGCCGCGCTCGCGCATGGCCACCATTTCCTTGAAGATGCGATGCTCCTGGCCGCCGAAAGCGGTGGCGGCCTCGGAATGGATAATGCGCAGGGGTTGCATCAGTAAGAGATCTCCACGCCGTCCGGGCGCGCCCACTCACCCAACTGTTCCAGCAAGGTGTCCGCCATGCGGACCCGCCATTCCTCGCTCAGGCGGACCGTGCAGCGGAAATTGTCTTTCTTGTATTCGACCTCGACCGGGATGCCGGGGATGCCGTTCTCCGGCTCGGCGCGGTAGGGATTGAGCAGCTTGCGCAACTGCTCGGCGTTGGCGTTGCCGTTCAGGCGCACGCGCAGCACGCGGGCGCGCGCCTCGCGCGCCAGTTGCAGGTCGTACAGGGATTCGGCCACGATGCGCATGCCGCCCGAGTATTCGTCGTTGCTGACCTTGCCGTGCACGATGATGAGCTGGTCCTCGCGCAGGCGGTTGCGGTGCTTCTCGTACAGTTCGTTGAAGACCGAGATTTCCACCTGGGCGGTGCCGTCGTCGATCACCGCGAACACCATCTTGCCGCGCCGGGTCATCATCACCCGCACGCCGGCCAGCACGCCGCACATCCATTGCGGATCGCGCTGCGGCTCCAGGCGCGCCAGCGTCATCGGCACGATGCGGCGCACCTCGTCGCGCCAGGCGTCGAACAGGTGGCCGCTGAAGAAATAGCCCAGCGCCTGCTTTTCCTCGGACAGCCTGGTATGCAGGTTCCAGGGCGCGACCTTGGACAGCTCGCTGGCCACCACGTCGCTGCTGTCGTCGCCGAACAGCGAGACCTGGTTGGCGCTGCGGGCCGCCTGCTCGGCGGCTTCCATCGCCGTCGGCACCGAGGCCAGCATGGCGGCGCGGTTGGGCTCGATGGCATCGAAGGCGCCGGCGCGGATCAGGGCCTCGATGGTGCGGCGGTTGACCGAGTGCTTGTCGACGCGGCGGCAGAAATCGAACAGGTCCTTGAACGGACCGCCCTGCTCGCGGGCGCGGATGATTTCCTCGACCGCGCCCTGGCCGGTGCCCTTGACCGCGCCCAGGCCGTAGCGCATGGTGCGCGGCGGCTGCCCCTTGGCGGTGTGCTCGTCCTCGACCGGCTGGAAGCGGTAGCCGGAGGCGTTGACGTCCGGCGGCAGCACCGCCACGCCGTTGTCGATGGCGTCGCGGCAGAAGATCTGCACCTTGTCGGTGTCGTCCATATCGGACGACATGGTGGCGGCCAGGAACTCGGTCGGGTGATAGGCCTTGAGCCAGGCGGTCTGGTACGAAATCAGCGCGTAGGCGGCCGAGTGCGATTTGTTGAAACCGTAGCCGGCGAACTTTTCCATCAGGTCGAAGAGCTTGACCGCCAGGTCCGGGTCGTGGCCCTTCTCCACCGCGCCTTTCTGGAACAGCTCGCGGTGCTTGGCCATTTCCTCGGGCTTCTTCTTGCCCATGGCGCGGCGCAGCAGGTCGGCGCCGCCCAGCGAGTAGCCGCCGATGATCTGCGAGATCAGCATCACCTGCTCTTGGTAGACGATGACCCCGTAGGTGCTCTTGAGGGTCGCTTCCAGGTCGTCGTGGAAGTAGTCCACCGGCGCGCGGCCGTGCTTGCGGTTGACGAAGTCGTCCACCATGCCGGATTCCAGCGGACCCGGCCGGTAGAGCGCCAGCATGGCGATGATGTCTTCGAAGTTGCTGGGGCGCAGCTTCTTCAGCAGCTCCTTCATGCCGCGCGATTCCAACTGGAACACGGCGGTGGTGTTGGCGTCGGTCAACACCTTGTAGGCCGCCTGGTCGTCCAGCGGCACGGCCATGATGTCGAAGTCGCGCTTGGTCGCGTTGAACTGCCGCACGTAGCGCACGGCCCAGTCCAGGATGGTCAGGTTGCGCAGGCCCAGGAAGTCGAACTTCACCAGGCCGGCCGCTTCGACGTCGTCCTTGTCGAACTGCGACACCGCGCTGTTTTCCTGGCCGGGCTGGCAATACAGCGGGCAGAAATCGGTGAGCTTGCCGGGCGCGATCAGCACTCCGCCGGCGTGCATGCCGATGTTGCGGGTCAGGCCTTCGAGCGGCTGGGCCAGGTCCACCAGGCCGCGCACTTCCTCTTCCTGCTCGTAGCGTTCCTTGAAGGCCGGCTCGTCCTTGAGGGTGCGCTCCAGCGACCAGGGATCGGCCGGGTTGAAGGGGATCAGCTTGGACAGGCCGTCGCAGAACAGATAGGGCATGTCCAGCACGCGGCCGGCGTCGCGCACCACGGCCTTGGCGCCCAGCGTGCCGAAGGTGGCGATCTGGCTGACGGCCGCGCGGCCGTACTTTTCCTTCACGTAGTCGATGACGCGTTCGCGGTTGTCCTGGCAGAAATCGATATCGAAGTCGGGCATGGACACCCGCTCCGGATTCAGGAAGCGTTCGAACAGCAGGTCATAGCGGATGGGGTCGAGGTCGGTGATGCCCAGCGCGTAGGCCACCAGCGAACCGGCGCCGGAACCCCGGCCGGGACCGACCGGCACGCCGTTGTTCTTGCCCCAGTTGATGAAGTCCTGCACGATCAGGAAGTAGCCCGGGAAGCCCATCTGGATGATGGTCTTGCACTCCCAGCGCAGGCGTTCGTAATACTGCTCGCGCTTGGACTCGCGCTCGGCCGGGTCCGGATAGAGCACTTCCATGCGTTTTTCCAGGCCCTGCTCCGACAACTGGACCAGGTAGTCGTCCAGGGTCACGCCCTCGGGCGTGGGGAAGATGGGCAGGCGGGGCTTGCCCAGCACCAGGGTCAGGTTGCAGCGCTTGGCGATTTCGACGGTGTTGGCCAGCGCGGACGGCACGTCGGCGAAACGGCGCGCCATTTCCGTGCTGTCCATCAGGTACTGTTCCTCGGTGAACCGGCGCACGCGGCGCGGGTTGGCGAGGATTTCGCCCTCGGCGATGCAGACGCGCGCTTCGTGCGCCTGGAATTCGTCGCGGTCGAGGAACTGCACCGGGTGCGTGGCGACGACCGGCAGGCGCGCTTCGGCGGCCAGGCGCAAGGCGGCCTGGGTATACGCCTCGTCGCCGTCGAAACCGGCGCGATGCAGCTCGACGTAGTAGGCGCCCGGGAAGGCCTGCGCCCACACCCGCGCCAGGGCCAGCGCGGTGACGGCGTTGCCGGCCTCCAGCGCCTGGCCGACGTCGCCGGCGCGGCCGCCGGACAGGACGATCAGCCCCTCGCTGCCCAGCAGCCAGTCGCGCCGCACCTCGGCGCGGCCCTTGTGCTGGTTGGTCAGGAAGGCGCGCGACAGCAGGTCGCAAAGATTGAGGTAGCCCTGGCGGTTGCGCACCAGGACCAGGACGCGGAACGGCTTGTCGCGGTCCTCGTCGTTGGTCAGCCAGATATCGCAGCCGGCGATGGGCTTGACGCCGGCGCCGCGCGCCGCCTTGTAGAACTTGATCAGGCCGAACAGGTTGGACAGATCGGTCAGCGCCACGGCCGGCTGGCCGAGCTTGGCGACGCGCTTGATCAGGTCGGGGATACGGACGAGTCCATCCACCACCGAAAACTCGGAGTGGACACGCAAATGGACAAAAGGGGACGGGGCTACGGCGGCTTCTGACATGTCCGCGATTGTACCCAGGCCGCCTTTTTCGCGCGCGGTTTGGACCGGCCTGTGCAAGAATAGGCGGTTATCTCGTATCGAACGGTGTTTTACGTTATGAAATGGCTGATTCCCGGCATCTGGCTGGCCGCCATCCTCTATGGGCACTACAGAGGCAAGGTGCGCCTGTCCTGGGGCCGCGTGTTCCTGGACCATTCGGTCCTGCTGGCGCCGGTCAACGCCTTCATGGTGCTGACCTCGCGGGTGCCGACCTCGCCCTACGTCTCCACGCGGGAATTCCCGGAACTGCAGAAACTGCAGGACAACTGGGAAATCATTCGCGACGAGGCCTTGCGGATGCAGGAATTGCGCCGCATCAAGGCCGCCGAGAACCACGACGACATCGGCTTCAACTCCTTCTTCAAGTACGGCTGGAAGCGGTTCTACCTGAAGTGGTACGACGCCCGCCACCCGTCGGCCGAGGAGCTATGCCCGCGCACGGTCGCCATCCTCAAGACCATTCCGACGATCAAGGCGGCGATGTTCGCCGAATTGCCCGACGGCGGCCAGTTGAACAAGCACCGCGACCCGTTCTCGGGATCTCTGCGCTACCACCTGGGCCTGGCCACGCCCAACGACGACCGCTGCTACATCGAGGTCGACGGCCAGCCCTATAGCTGGCGCGACGGCGAAGGCGTGGTGTTCGACGAGACCTACATCCACGAAGCGCACAACCGTTCCGGCGCCAACCGCGTGATCCTGTTCTGCGACGTCGAGCGGCCGCTGAAGTGGCGCTGGGCCGAGGCCTTCAACCACTGGTTCGGCCGGGTGGTGATGTCGGCCGCCAGTTCGCCCAACGACAGCGGCGACAAGACGGGGGCGATCAACCGGTTGACCCACCTGCACCATCAGATCGACCTCAAGCGCAAGCAGTTCAAGGCCTGGAACCGGACGGTGTACAAGACCGTCAAGTGGGCCCTGGTGGCGCTGGTGGTCGGGGCGTTCATCTGGCTGTAGCCCGGCGGGCGCGCCGTCCCTGACGGCGCCTACCGCTGCATCGACTCCCAGGTCTTCATCAGCCGCTTGACCGACACGGGCATCGGCGTGCGCAGCTCCTGCGCGAACAAGGCGACGCGCAGCTCTTCCAGCAGCCAGCGGAATTCGTCCAGGCGCGCGTCGGGCGCGCCCTTGAGCGCGGCGCGGGCGCGCTGGTACTGGGTCAGCAAGGGCGCCATCTCCGCCATCAGGCGCTGGTCGCGCCCGGGATCGGCGCGCAGCTTGTCGATGCGCGCCACCGCCGCCTTCAGGTAGCGCGGGAAGTGCGCCAACTGGGCATAGGGCGTGTCGCGCAGGAACCAGCGATGCACCAGCGCGCCGCACTGCTGCTGCAGGTCGGCATAGGCCGCGGCATGCGCCTTGGCCTGCGGCAGCTTGCGCTGCAGCGCCGCCCACTCCGTGAGTATCGTCCCCGCCAGGCGCGCCACCTCCTGCGCCAGCAGGCCCACCCTGCCCTTGCCTTCGTTGCGGCGGCTGTCGAACTCGGCGGCATTGGCGGGCCAGGGCTCGGCCAGGCAGGCCTGCGCCAGGGCGGTGTCGACGATCTGGTCGCGCAATTCCTCCAACGTGCCCAGAGGCATGAAGAGCATGCTGATGCGGGTCAGGTCGGCCAGGTTCTTTTCCAGGAACTTGACCTGCTCGCGCAGCCCCAGGCGGAACAGGCGCAGCAGGCCCGCGCGGTGGTGGCGGCGCGCCTCGCCGGGATCGTCGTAGACATCCAGGTCGCAATGCGTGCCGCGATCGACCAGGGCCGGATAGCCGATCACCGACTGGCCCTTGCGCCGGATCTCCATGATCTCCGGCAGTTCGCCGAAGGTCCACGCCGTCAGGCCCTCCTGGGCCAGGGCCTGGGCCACCTGGTTGTCGCGCGCGGCCATCTGCTGGAAGTCGGCCTGCGCCTGGCGGCCATGTTCCGCCTTCAACTGGGCCAGGTTGCGGCCGGCGTCGAGCATGCGGCCATGCTCGTCGACCACCCGGAAATTCATGAACAGGTGCGCGGGCAGGGTCTCCAGCTTGAAGTCCGAGGCCTGCGGGCGCACCTTGAGCTGTTCCCACATATCGGCCGCCAGCGCGTCCAGCAGGCCCTGCCGGGGCTCGCCGAGGCGGTCGAACCAGCGGTCGTAGAAGCCGGCGGCGTAGTCCGGCAGCGGGACGCAGTGGCGGCGGATCTTCTGCGGCAGGGATTTCAGCAGCAGTTGCACCTTCTCCTTGAGCATGCCGGGCACCAGCCATTCGCAGCGCTGGGCGTCGACCTTGTTCAGGGCGAACAGCGGCACCGACAGCGTCACGCCGTCGCGCGGCGAACCGGGCTCGAAGTGGTAGTCCAGGGCCATGGAGACGCCCTGCCATTCCAGCTTCTTGGGAAAGACTTCCGTGGTGACGCCCGCGGCCTCGTGGCGCATCAGTTCGTCGCGCGTCAGCAGCAGCGCGGCGGCGCCGGCCTTGTCCAGGCCGTTGACCCATTTTTCCAGGGTGGCGGTCTGGCTCATGCCGGCCGGGATCTGGCGGTCGTAGAAGGCGTGGATGAGTTCGTCGTCGACCAGGATGTCGGGGCGGCGCGCGCGGTGCTCCAGCTTCTCGATCTCGGCGATCAGGCGGCGGTTGTGCGCCACGAAGGGCAGGCGCGTGTCGATCTCCCCCGGCACCAGGGCCTGGCGGATGAACAGTTCGCGCGCGTGGGCCGGGTTGATGCGGCCGTAGTGGACGCGGCGGCCGGAATAAATCGTCAGGCCGTACAGGGTGGCGCGTTCGTTGGCCACCACCTGGCCGGCTTTTTTCTCCCAGCGCGGGTCGCTCCAGTTGCGGCGCAGCAGGTGGGCGGCGGCGCGCTCGATCCAGGCCGGCTCGATGCGAGCGACGCAGCGCGCGTACAGGCGCGTGGTCTCCACCAGTTCGCCGGCCACGATCCAGCGGCCGGCCTTCTTGGCCAGGCGCGAACCGGGATGGATGAAGAAGCGGATGTCGCGCGCGCCCAGGTAATGGCCCGCGCCGGCCGCCCCGGCCTCGTCGCTCTTGAAGCCGATATTGCCCAGCAGGCCCGACAGCAGCGCCAGGTGCAATTGCTCGAAGGTGGCCTCGGCGGTATTCAGCCGCCAGCCCTGCTCGCCGACCACGCTGGAGAGCTGGCTGTGCACGTCGTGCCATTCGCGCAGGCGCAGCGGCGACAGGAAGTTCTGCCGCAACAGGGCCGCCAGCTTGCGCTGCGAGGCCTTGTGCTCGACCTGCTCGTGGTACCAGCGCCAGAGCTTCAGGTAGGACACGAACTCCGATTTGTCGTCGGCGAACTTGGCGTGCGCGTTTTCGGCGGCCTCCCGCTCGTGCATGGGGCGGTCGCGGGGGTCCTGCACGGACAGCGCCGACGCGATGATCAGCATCTCGGTCAGGCACTGCTGTTCGCGCGCGGCCAGGATCATGCGGCCGACGCGCGGGTCGACGGGCAGGCGGGCCAGTTCCTGGCCGGTGCGCGTGAGGACGAAACGCGGGCCGCGTGTTGCCTCGGTCCCTTCGGCCGCTTTCGTCCCTTCGGTCGCTTTCGTCCCTTCGGCCGCGTCGCCGCCGTCGCCGGCCGCGCCGGTTTTCCGCGCGGGCGCGGCGCCGGCGCCTGCGTCGGCCGCGTCGGCCCCGTCACCCTCCCCGTCCTCCGGCGCGGCCTCGATCGCGCCCAGTTCCTGCAGCAGGTGGTAGCCGTCCGCGATGGCGCGCCCGGGCGGCGCCTCGACGAAGGGGAAGCTTTCGATGTCGTTCAGGCGCAGCGACTTCATGCGCAGGATCACCGAGGCCAGCGAGGACCGCAGCACTTCGGGATCGGTGAAGGGCGGCCGCGCGTTGAAGTCGTCTTCCGCGTACAGCCTGATGCAGACGCCCGGGCCGACGCGGCCGCAACGGCCCGCGCGCTGGTTGGCCGAGGCCCGGCTGACGGGCTCGATGCGCAACTGCTCCACCTTGTTGCGCCACGAATAGCGCTTGATGCGCGCCAGCCCGCTGTCGATGACGAAGCGGATGCCGGGCACGGTCAGCGAGGTCTCGGCGACGTTGGTCGCCAGCACGATGCGGCGCGCGTTGCCGCGCGGCCGGAAGATCTGCTCCTGCTCGGCCTGCGACAGGCGGGCGAACAGGGGCAGGATCTCGGTGCCCGGCGGGTGGTGCTTGCGCAGGGCTTCGGCGGCCTCGCGGATTTCCCGTTCGCCGGGCAGGAAGACCAATACGTCGCCCGGGCCGTGGCGCGCGCACTCGTCCACGCCGTCGACGATGGCGTCGATCAGGTCGCGCTCTTCGTCGCCGGAGCGGTCGCGGCCGCCCGCGCGCGGCCGGCGCGCGGCGGTTTCCTCGATATCGTCCTCGGTCTCGTCCTGGCGCACCGGCCGGTAGCGGATCTCCACCGGGTACAGTCGGCCGGACACCTCGATGACGGGCGCCGCCGTGCCGTCGGCCGCGGCGAAATGGCGGGCGAAACGCTCGGCATCGATGGTGGCCGAGGTGATGATGACCTTCAGGTCCGGGCGGCGCGGCAGCAACTGCTTGAGATAACCCAGCAGGAAATCGATGTTCAGGCTGCGCTCGTGGGCCTCGTCGATGATAATGGTGTCGTAGCGGCGCAGCAGCGGATCGCGCTGCGACTCCGCCAGCAGGATGCCGTCGGTCATCAGCTTGATGGCGGCGTTCGGGCCGGTGCGGTCGTTGAAGCGCACCTGGTAGCCGACCAGCTCGCCCATGGGCGTATTCAATTCCTCGGCGATGCGCTTGGCCACGGAGGTGGCGGCCAGGCGGCGCGGCTGCGTGTGGCCGATCATGCGGCACCGGCCGCGGCCGGCGTCCAGGCAGATCTTGGGCAACTGGGTGGTCTTGCCCGAACCGGTCTCGCCGCTGACGATGACCACCTGGTGGCTGGCGATGGCGCGCGCGATCTCGTCGCGCCTGGCGCTGACGGGCAGGTCTTCCGGGTAATGGATGGGGGGGATTTCGCGCGGCGGCGCGGGCGGATGCTTGACGGTCATTGCCCGAATTATAGAGGGCCGCCCCCTCGCCACAGCGGGAAGGCGGCCCTCCGCACCAGGGGCACGCCGCCCGCTCAACGCATGGTGAACTTGCCGTCGCTCAGCGTGGCCTTGCCGCCGCCCCGGTCCTCGATGACTTCCTCGCGGCGATTGCCGATCTGCAGGTCGACGCCGCCATAGATCCGCTTGCCGACCTCGATGGCCGCGCCCTCGGTGGCGTCTTTCTCGGCGGCCAGTTCCTCTTCCTTGGCGGCCACCGCCGCCAGGTCGCGCGTCAGCTTGGCATGGGTCTGCAAGGCCCGCGCGCCGATGCCGTTGGCGCCTTTCTCCGGATGCTTGCGCAGGAAGACCAGCAGTTGCTCCAGCTTGTCCTTTTCCTCGGTCAGGCGCGCGCGCGTGCGCGCCAGGGCCAGCTTCTGCGTCTGCGCGTGCGGGTTCACGCCCACCTGCACCAGGGTCTTGACGCCGGCCATGGTGCCCAGCGTCACGGCGCGCACCAGGCGCAGCGCGCGCACCTGGCCGCCGTTGATGCTGCCCTGGCTGGCGCCCTTGCCTCCCACCGTGACGCTGTCGCCGGCCGCCACGTCGCTCTGGCGGATTTCGCTTTCCACCACCACGTCCTTGCCGGCGCTGATGGTGGCGTTGCCGATGAAGCGCGCCTGCACGGAGCCCCTGGCGACGACGTGCGCGCCGCGCGCGGCGGGCTCTCCGCCCAGCCCGGCGCCCTCGGCCGCGCCCAGGATGCCGCCCTTGACCACCACGTTGCCGCCGGCGTCGATCTGCGCCGCCTCGACGGTGCCGCTGACCACGACGTCGCCGGTCACCTTGACCTGCATGCCGGTGGTGATGTCGCCGTTGACCTGCAGCGTGCCGTCGAAATCGATGTTGCCCGAGGACAGGTCGACCGCCTCGACCTGGACCACCGGATTCACCGACATGCCATGGCCGCTGGCCGGCACCGACGGCGCGCCGGCGATGGTGGCCACCAGCACCTCGGGGTCGTCCGCGGCGCGCGCGACGCCCGTCAGCTCGGGGTCGTAGGGAATATCTTCCGGCTCGGGGGCCGGCGCCACCTGGCCCAGGACGTTGATGCCGTCCTTGCCGCGCCGGCCGGGAATACGGCGCATCAGGCGCATGCCCGGCTTGACCAGCAGCAGGTTGCCCAGGGTGCGGTAGTCCACCAGCGCGCGGTCGTCGACCTGGGCGTGCTGCGGATGGGTGTCCAGCAGGGACTCGAAGACGGTGGGCTCGCCGTCGGCGGGGGGAATGCCCTCGGCGATCACGATGTCTTCGCAGGAACCCGCCTCGACGGCCTGCAGCAGCAAGTCCTCCTTCACGCCGAACGCCACCTTGTGCTCGGCCAGCACCGCGCGCACGTCGGCCAGCCCGACGTGACGGCCGCCGCGCGGCGGCCGCAGCGTCAGCAGGACCTGCATGTGGTCGGCCTCGAAGGCCAGGTCGAAGCTGCCGTCGTAGACCTCGCCGACGATTTCCTCGACCACGTCGGGGTCGTCATCGGGCAGGCCGGCCGCGGCATCCGCCTCGGCGCCGACCTCGGCCGGCGCGTTCGCCAGCTCCACCACGGCGCCCAGGCGCGACGCCGCCGATTCGATGGCGGCCAGTTCCGTCACCAGGGCCGCGCCTTCGTCGGCGCCGTGCGAGGCCGTCGCCAGGGCGCCGGCGTAGCGCGCGGCGGCCTCGCAACAGCGATCGACGAAACGGGCCACGGCCGCGGGATCCAGGGCGTCGGCGGTCCACCCCCGCGTCGCCACCACCGTCTCCAGCATTTCGGCGCTGGGCGGCTCGGCATCCAGGCCGGCGCGAAAACCCGCGCGCAACGCGTGCGTCTCCGGGTCGAGGGTCAACCAGTAGCGCTGCTCCACAATGAGAACGTCCCCAATATTTGATCGATAGCCGATCGAGCCTGCCGGAAGCCGGGCGCGGTTTGCCGGCATTCCCAGCCGCCGCGGCATAGAATGCGAGTTGGCCCGCAAGGGCAATTATTTCAAAATATTAATATCATTTTCCGCGTTTTCCACCACGCGATACAAAATTTTTCTAACGTTAAGGGAACATCTCCATGGATCTGGGACTGCAAGGAAAAACCGCCCTGGTGTGCGCCTCCAGCAAGGGGCTGGGCCGCGCGTGCGCGCTGTCGCTGGCGCGCGAAGGCGTGCACGTGGTGATGTCGGCGCGCGGCGCCGAGGCCCTGGAGCAGGCGGCCGCCGCCATCCGCGCCGAGACCGGCGCCCAGGTGACCACCGTGACGGCCGACGTCGCCACCGCCGAGGGACGCGCCCGCCTGCTGGCCGCCTGCCCCCGGCCGGACATCCTCGTCAACAATGCCGGCGGCCCCAAGCCGGGCGATTTCCGCGACTGGAGCCGGGACGACTGGATCGCCGCGCTCGACGCCAACATGCTCGCGCCCATCGAACTGATCCGCGCCACCGTGGACGGCATGATCGAGCGCCGCTTCGGCCGCATCGTCAACATCACCTCGGCGGCGGTGAAGATGCCCATCGAGACGCTGGGCCTGTCCAACGGCGCCCGCAGCGGCCTGACCGGCTTCGTCGCCGGCCTGGCGCGCCAGGTGGTGGCGCACAACGTGACCATCAACAACCTGCTGCCCGGCCCCTTCGCGACCGATCGCCTGCTCAGCACCGCCAAGGCCACGGCCGGCCAGTCGGCGGAGCAGGCGCTGGAGGCGCGCCGGCAGCGCAATCCGGCCAAGCGCTTCGGCGACCCGGCGGAGTTCGGCGACGCCTGCGCCTTCCTGTGCGGCGCGCGGGCCGGCTACATCACCGGGCAGAACCTGGTGATGGACGGCGGGGCGTATCCCGGCACCCTGTAGGCGCCGGACGGGCGGCGGGAAATTCCGTGGACGCGCGCGCGAATCGGGCGCGAGCCGGCGAACGCGCGCGCGGATGTCCCGGATGCAATCCTGGATACGAACTTCCGCGAAATGACCTCGGGACCTCGTCCGGGTATTCCCTGCTGGTCCTATAATTTCGAGTTCCCTTTTTCCTCTCCAGGAAGTCTCGCCGCATCATGCCCGACCAGGACCAAGACACCGTCTCCGCGCTGGAAGCCCCGGGCTTCGCGCCCGCCCAGTTCGTCCGCTGGTTTCGTGAAGTCGCCCCCTATGTGCACGCGTTCCGAGGCAAGACCTTCGTCGTCGCCTTCGGCGGCGAACTGGTGCAGGCGGGCGCGCTGAACACGCTGGTGCAGGACCTTTCCCTGCTGTCGTCGCTGGGCATCCGCCTGGTGCTGGTGCACGGCTCGCGGCCGCAGGTCAACGAACAGTTGCGCCTGAAGGGCTACACGCATCAATTCGACCGCGGCCTGTCGCCCACCGACGCGGCCTCGCTCGAATGCGCCAAGGAAGCGGCCGGCGAGATACGCCTGGACATCGAGGCGGCCTTCAGCCAGGGCCTGCCCAACACGCCGATGTCGCATGCCCGCATCCGCGTGATCTCCGGCAATTTCGTCACCGCCCGCCCTTCCGGCGTCATCGACGGCGTGGACTACAAGCACACCGGCCTGGTCCGCAAGATCGACGTCGACGCCATGCGCCAGGCCATGGAGCAGGGTTCGGTCATCCTGCTCTCGCCGCTGGGATTCTCGCCCACCGGCGACGCCTTCAACCTGGCGATGGAAGACATGGCGACCAGCGTGGCCGTGGCGCTGCGCGCCGAGAAGCTGATCTTCCTGTCGGTGACCGACGGCGTGCGCGACGACGACGGCAACGTGGACACGGAACTGGCGCGCGTCGACGCCGACGCCCTGCTGGCCAAGGGCGAGCTGGACGAGGACACGTCGACCTTCCTGCAATACAGCTCGCTGGCGGTCAAGCGCGGCGTGGCGCGCGCCCACATCGTGCCCTACGCGCTGGACGGCGGCGTGCTGCTGGAGATCTTCACCCACGACGGCGTGGGCACCATGGTCGTCGAGGACACGCTGGACGACCTGCGGCCGGCCACGCTGGACGACGTCGGCGCCATCCTCAGCCTGATCGAACCGCTGGAGGCCGACGGCACGCTGGTGCCGCGCGGACGCGGCGTGGTCGAGCGCGACGTCGAGAACTTCACCGTGCTGGAGCACGACGGCGTCATCTACGGCTGCGCGGCGCTGCACCCCTTCCCGGACGAGCAGATGGCGGAAATGGCCTGCCTGATCGTGCATCCGGAATGGCAGGGTTCGGGCGAAGGGGAAATCCTGCTGCGCCATATGGAGTCGCGCGCCCGCGCCATCGGCGCCAAGCGGCTGTTCGTGCTGACCACGCGCACCTCGCACTGGTTCCTCAAGCGCGGCTTCGTCACCGGCGGCATCGCCGACCTGCCGCGCGAGAAGCAGCACAACTACAACCGTTCGCGCAACAGCCTGATTTTCATCAAGCGGCTGTAGGCATCATCGGGCGGCGGACGGGCGCAAGCCCCGCCGCGCGGGGCGGTTTCTCCCCGGGCGCAATGCCGCCTCGGTTAAAATCGTCCCCTTCCCTTTTTCAGGCATTACCGTCATGGCCCGTACCGTTAATTGCGTCAAACTCAAGCGTGAAGCCGAAGGGCTGGACTTTCCTCCCTACCCCGGCGAGCTGGGCACGCGCATCTGGCAAAGCATCTCCAAGGAAGCGTGGGAAGAGTGGAAAGGCGTCCAGACCCGCCTGGTCAACGAAAACCGCCTGAACCTGGCCGACGCGCGCGCCCGCAAATACCTGCAACAGCAGATGGAGCGCTTCCTGTTCGAAGACGGCGCCGTCGAAGCGCAAGGCTTCGTGCCGCCCTCGGCCTGAGGCTATTCCGGGGCAGCGCCGTCGCGCTGGCGCGCATAGACCACCAGCCGCAGTCCCCGCTCCCCGTCGATCGTCAACGAGGTGTGCTCGAACGGCTCGGCCCGGCCGTCGATCACCAGTCTTCTCATGCCGGTGCACGGGGCGTGAACCTCGTGCTTGCGCCACTCCGCCTTGAATTCCGGCGAAACCTTCTCCAGTTCGGCCACCAGTTCGTGGATATCGGACTCCCGCGGCGCGCGCGCGAAATCCCGGCGGAAGCTGGACAGCATCAGCGGCGCCTGCGCTTCCCAGGCATCGACGCGCTCGCGCAGGACCGGATCGGTGAATAGCAGCCACAGCAGGTTGCGCCGGCCCGGCGGCTGCGCGCCGAAGCCGAACAGCCGATCGGCCGGCGCATTGAAGGCCAGCACGTCCCAGCGCAGGTTGAGCACGTAGGCCAGGTGCGGGGCCAGGTCGTGCATCAGGCGCAGCACCAGCGGCGGCGCCACGCACCAGGTCTTGCCCGGCTCGGCCGGGAGGCGTTCGTGGGCCAGCAGGAACAGGTGCCGGCGCTCGGCCGCGTCCAGTTTCAGGACGCGCGCCAGGTTATCCAGGAAAGCGGCCGATACGCCGATCTCGCGCCCTTGCTCCAGCCACGTGTACCAGGTCACGCCGACGCCCGCCAGCGCGGCGACTTCCTCGCGCCGCAAGCCCGGCGTGCGCCGCCGTCCGCCGCTGGGCAGGCCCGCGTCCGCGGGCGACAGCCGTTCGCGGCGTGCCCGCAGGAAGTCGGCCAGTTCCTGCCGGGTGCGTTCCAGGGTGCGCATCGTCTATCCGATTGCTTTGAGTAACAGCATAAACAGTTAAATTGTAATGGCTTAAGAAGCGGCCGAGAATGCGCGCGTTATTCCTTTCGGCAACACCAGATGCGCGCGAATACGACGTCCCCTTCTCTTCCGACCTCGCCCGGCCCTGCGGGTGGCCTCAATCCCGTGACTGCCCCTGACGCAGCTTCGGCCGAAGCCGGGACGGGCGCCGATGCCGACGTCTGCGCCAATGCCAACGCCGGCGCCAATACCGCCGCCCCTTGGCGTGGCTTGGCTGTCCTTCTGCTGGCGGGTTTCGTGACGATCTTCGACCTGTTCGTGGTCAACGTCGCCATCCCCGGCATGCAAGCCGGGCTGGGGGCCAGCTTCGCGCAGGTCGGCTTCATCGTGGTCGGCTATGAACTGGCCTTCGGCGTATTGCTGATCACGGGCGGACGGCTGGGCGACCTGTTCGGGCGCCGCCGCCTGTTCGCCGCCGGCATGGCCGGTTTCACGGCCGCCTCCGCGCTGTGCGGCCTGGCGCCCGGCGTGGGCTTCCTGATCGGCGCGCGGGTGCTGCAAGGACTGGCGGCCGCCTTGCTGTTTCCGCAGGTCTACGCCTCCATCCGCGTCAACTTCGCCGGCGACGACAGCCGCCGCGCCTTCGGCCTGCTCGGCATGACGCTGGGCCTGGCCGCCATCGCCGGCCAGGTCTTGGGCGGCTGGCTGGTGCACGCCGACCTGTTCGGACTGGGCTGGCGCAACATCTTCCTCATCAACGTCCCCATCGGCCTGTTCGCCATCGCCGCCGCGCGCTGCATCCCGGAATCGCGCGCGCCGCGCCGGGCGGCGCTGGATTGGGGGGGCGTGGCCCTGGCCAGCGCCGGGCTGGCATGCCTGCTGGTGCCCTTGATCGCAGGGCCGGGCCAGGGCTGGCCGGCCTGGAGCCTGGCGATGCCGTGCGCGGCGGCGGCGTTGCTGGCGGGGTTCTGGCGGCAACAGGAAGGGCGCAGGATGGCGGGACGGCTGCCGCTGGTGGACATGCGCCTGCTCGCGCAACGCCGTTTCGCGCTGGGCGCGACGCTGGTGCTGCTGGTCTACTCCACCTCCAGTTCCTTCTTCCTGTGCTTCGCCCTGCTGGCGCAGACGGGACTGGGGCTCGACCCCTTCGCGGCGGGCAGCATCTTCGCGCCGTGCAGCGTGGGCTTCGTGGCGGCATCGCTGGCGATGCCGCGGCTGGTGGCGCGTCGGGGAACGGCGGCCATCATCGTGGGCGCGGCGGTCTATGCAGTGTCGATCGGCGTGTTGATCGCGCAGGTGCACGCGGCGGGCGCGTCGCTGGCGCCGGCGCCGGCGCGGCTGATTCCCGTGCTGCTGGCGGTCGGCGTGGGCCAGGGCGCCATCATGACGCCGCTACTGAACCTGGTGCTGGGCTTCGTCGAGCAGGCCCAGGCCGGCATGGCGTCCGGGGTGATCTCGACCGTGCAGCAGGTCGGCGCGGCGCTGGGCGTGGCCGCGGTCGGCATCCTGTTCAGGGCGGCGCTGGCCGGCGGCGACGGCGCGGCGACGCAGGCCGGCCGCTACGCCTCGGCCTTCGTCGCGGGAATGCTTTACAACCTCGCGGCATCGCTGGCGGTGTGCGGGCTGTTGTGGGCGCTGGCGCGCAGGCAGCGCCCATGAGGAAACGCGGCGCGTTCAGGCTTGCGCGTCGGTCGCGTCCTGCGCCTTCGGGGTTTCCTCTTCGCCGCGCGCCTGGCGCTCGGTGTTCTTGGCGCCGGTGTGGCGCACGTCCGCGCCGCGCACCATGTAGATGACCCGTTCCGACATGTTCTTGGCGTGGTCGCCGATGCGCTCCAGCGCGCGCGCCACGAAGATCACGTCGATGGAGGGGGAAATGGTGCGCGGGTCCTCGATCATGTACGAGATCAACTGGCGCAGCGCGGCCTTCCATTCCTTGTCCACGCCCTTGTCGCTGCGCACCACCGCGGCGGCCTGCACGGCGTCCAGGCGGGCGAAGGCGTCGAGCGCCTGGCGCAGCATTTCGCGCACGGCGTCGGCCATGTGGCGCAGGTCCACGCTGGGCGTGTAGCGCACTTCGTCGTCATGGATGCGGCGGGCCACGGTGGCGATCTTCTCCGCTTCGTCGCCGCAACGCTCCATGTCCGTCAGCATCTTGGACACGGCCATCAACGTGCGCAGGTCGATGGCGGTGGGCTGGTGGCGCGCCAGGATCTGGCTGATGCGCTGGTCGATGTCGACTTCGTAGCGGTTGACTTCCTTCTCGCGCTCGCGAACCTTGTCGACGAGCAGCGTATCGCCGTTGGTCAACGCTTCGGCGGACTCCTGGATCATGACCTCGACGACCCCGCCCATCGCGAGGAATTGCGACCGGACAGCTTCCAGATCGGCGTCGAATTGTTTGTTTGTATGCTCGGTCATCCGGGCTCCCAGCGGTTTAAGGGCTTGATGTATGCGCCTCGCGCGCAGCCGGGCTGGCTGCCGTGTATCAGCGTCGCCCGGAAGGTTATGACTTGTTTATGACAGGATTATGAACCGATCGGGCCGCTCCCGCGCGCGGCCCGGTCGGCGCGGCCCCCGGGGGAACGATCAGGACCGGCTGAGGCGCCGGATGCCGTTCTGCGTGGCGAGCAGCGCCAGGTCCGCGCCGGGGCGCGAGAACAGGCCGCAGGTCACCACGCCGGGGATGTTGTTGATCTCCAGTTCCAGGGCCGGCGCGTCGGTAATGACCAGGCCGGACACGTCCAGGATGACGTTGCCGTTGTCGGTCGTGAAGCCCTGGCGCACGGCGGGGCGGCCGCCCAGCTTGGCCAGCGTGCGCGACACGGCGGCGACGGCCATCGGGATGACCTCCACCGGCAGCGGGAAGGCGCCGAGGCGTTCGACCAGCTTCGATTCGTCGGCGATGCAGACGAAACGGTCGGCCACCGAGGCGACGATTTTCTCGCGGGTCTGCGCGCCGCCGCCGCCCTTGATCATGTGCAGGCGGGCGTCGATCTCGTCGGCGCCGTCGACGTAGACGGGCATGCGGTCGATGTCGTTCAGGTCGAACACCGCCAGGCCGTGCCCCTGCAGGCGCTTGGCGCTGCGTTCGGAACTGGCGACTGCGCCGCGCACGCGGCCCTTGAAACGCGCCAGGCCGTCGATGAACAGGTCGGCGGTGGAACCGGTGCCGACGCCGATGACGACGTCGGGGCCGGCAAGCTGTTCGACGATTTCCAGGGCCGCGTCGGCGGCCTGCTGCTTCAATTCTTGCTGGGAAAGCATGGCGGGAGGCTCAAAAAAACGGAATAAAGGACGGCGGACGATCCGCGCCGGCGGACCGCGAGCCCGCAATTTAGCAGAATCGGGGGAACATCCGGCTGGCGCGGGCTGCGCGCGCGAAGAACACCCATTTGCGAAGAACACGCATGGACACTAGCCCTCCGCACCCTCCTCCGTCTCGCCGCGCTGCCCCAGCAGGCGCGCCGCCTGGTCCTCCGGCAGGGACTCCACCTGCTTCAGGCTACGCAACATGGCGCGCGTGCGCACTTCCGTCTGCCCTATCTTGTTCCCCGCCGTCTCCAGCGTCCGCTTGACCGCCGCCAGCGATTCGCCGAAACGGCCGAACTCCGTCTTCACCGCCCGCAGCACCTGCCACACCTCGGAAGAACGGCGCTCGATGGCGAGGGTGCGGAAGCCCATCTGCAGGCTGTTGAGCAAGGCGGCCAGGTTGCCGGGCCCGGCCACGTTGACCCGCAGGTCGTGCAGGCGGTCCAGCACGCCCGGGCGGCGCAGCACTTCGGCGTACAGGCCCTCGGTGGGCAGGAACATGATGGCGAAGTCGGTCGTGTGCGGCGGCGCGATGTACTTGTCGGCGATCAGGCGGGCCTGTATCTCCACCGCGCGCGCCAGCGCCGCGCCGGCGGCCCGCGCGGCCTCCGCGTCGGCCGCTTCCTCGGCCGCCATCAGGCGCTCGTATTCTTCCTTGGGAAACTTGGCGTCGATGGGCAGCCAGACCGGCTCGCCGCCCTCGCCCCGTCCCGGCAGGCGGATGGCGAATTCGACGATGGCGTCGCTGCCGGGCACGGGCTTGACGTTGCGGCCGTATTGCTCGGCCGTCATGGTGTCTTCCAGCAGCCGGGCCAACTGGACCTCGCCCCAGGTGCCGCGCGACTTGACGTTGGTCAGCACCCGCTTGAGGTCGCCCACGCCGGCGGCGAGGGATTGCATTTCCCCCAGCCCCTTGTGGACGGCCTCCAGACGGTCCGAGACCAGCTTGAACGATTCGCCCAGCCGCTGCTCCAGCGTGGCGTGCAGCTTGTCGTCCACCGTGCGGCGCATCTCCTCCAGCTTGGCGGCATTCTCGGCCTGCAAGGCGGCCAGCCGCTGCTCGACCGTCTGCCGCACTTCCAGCAGGCGGCGGTCGTTGAGGTCGACGAGGTTGCGCAGCTCCTGCCGCAACTGGCCCGCGAAGCGGTCCAGCGATTCCGCCGCCTCCACCCGCGCCGCCTGCGCGTCGCGCCCCAGGGCGCCGCGCAAGGCCTCGTGGCTATGGCCCAGCTCCTGGCGCAAGGCCCTGTCGGCCGCGCCGAATTCCTCGCGCAGCCCGCGCTGGTTGTCGGCCAGGTCGGCGCGCACGGTCTTTTCGATTCTCTCCAGGCCGGCGAGCAGGAGATCCAGCCGCTCGTCCGCGGCGGGCCGCCGGCGCCAGGCCAAACCCGCCAGCAGGGCCGCCAACAGCGCGGCGGCCAGGCTGAGCCAGACGACGATATCCAGGGGTAACTTGGGCAAAAGGCCTCCAAAATGGAACAATCGGAATAATTACAGCCATTTCGGCCGTAAATGCGGTCATATTGGTCTGATTATGTGGGAATAACGCCACAGAACTGTCAGATTTTCCTTCACCTGAGGCCGCATCGAGTTCAAACTACGGTCACCGTAGAATTTTCGTCACAAATAGGTGGCAGCACATTTTGCTTGTTGTGCCGACCCCCTTCGACCTTATGAGCATAGTCCCGCTGCCGCGGCATCGAAACGCCGCCCAGACCGCTCCTCTGCCAGCGCACGTTCCCGGCCATGGATTGCCTTTCGGCACCCTGCAGTTGGACGAGCTCGTCCCTATCGCCTCCGGCACGGAGCGCAGCGTCTACCAGCACCCGTATGAACCCAATCTGCTGGTCAAGGTGGTCAACCGCCGCGCGTTCGCGCAGACGATGAGCAAGCACCCCTGGCGCCGCCTGACCAAGACGCTGTTCCAGCGCGAAGGCGCCTACAGCGCCTACATCCACGAACTGGCCGAGTACGCGGCGGCGCATAACGCGGCCGCCGGCCGCTGGCAGATTCCGATGGCCCGCGTGGTGGGCCTGGCCGAGACCTCGCAGGGCCTGGGCGTGCTGGTGGAGAAGATTTCCGACGGCGCGGGCGGCCTGGCGCCGACGGTCGAGGACGTCGTCAAGCGCGACGGCTACCTGGCGCCGGAGCTGACGCGCCAACTGGCGTTCTTCTTCGACTCGCTGGCCGACCATCACATCATCCTCAACGACATTTCGGCGCGCAACATCGTCATGGGCCAGAACGCCCAGGGCGAGAGCGGGCTGTACCTGATCGACGGCTTCGGCTCCAAGCAGGCCGTGCCGATCTACGCGCTCAGCAAAAGCCTGAACCGCCGCCGCATCCAGCGCAAGGTCGAAGCCATGATCGAACGCCTGAAGGCCCGCGCCGCGCGCGCGCACCGGGCACGCATCGCCGGCACGATCTCCGAGTAGGGACCCCGGGTAGGGAAAGAGCGCGAAGCGCCGAGACACAGGCCGGACGGGGTCAGGTCGACATGGCCTGACCCCTGCAAGGCCTCCCGCCCCGCGTGACCCAGGCATAGTCCCTGTCCGCCACCTGTCCCCGCCGCAGCGGATTGCGCGTGCAGAACGGCGCATAGGCGGGATCCACGTAACGGTAATGCAGATGTTCGTCGCGGCCCGGCGGAATGCCCAGGCGCGTCGTGCGCAGCAGGCGCGCCGGCCGGGCGCCGACGTCGTCGACGAACAGGCGGCCCGGATCGAAGCCCTGGCCGTCCCACTCCGGCACCTTCAGGTCGAGGGCGCGGCACAGCAGGGTCTGGCCCGCGCACAGCCGCTGGGGCGGCCGCGCCGCGCCGCGCGCGTCCGGGTTCAGGGCCTGCATCCGCGCCAGGGCGTCCTCGCCGGAAACGTCGTCCAGCCACGGATGGCCCGACTTGATGAGCACCGCGTTGCCGGGGCCGGCCGCGCTGAAATTCAGCGAATCGCCGCCGCGCGCGTAGTACATGTAGATGACGCCGCCGTCCATGAACAGGGCGCGCCGCTTGTGCGTATAGCCCAGCGAGGCGTGGCTGCCCTTCTCTTCCAGGTAATAGGCCTCGGTCTCGATGATGCGCGCCGCCAGCCACAGCCCGCCGCTGCGCCGCCGCAGCACCATGCCTATCAGTTCGCGGGCGAGCTGGCCCGCGTCGCGGTTGAAGAAGGCGTCGGGCAGCGGCCGGCCGACGACCGCGTCGGAACGGTAGGCGTAGGCGGCGTCGCCGTTCGGCGCCTTCACGCCGCGCCTGCCGTCGGCGTCATCCACGTCGTCCACGTCGTCCGCGTCATCCGGATCATCCGCGTCGTCCGAGTCGTCCGCGCTTCAGGCGAACCGTTCGCCGTAGCGCTTCTCGGAAAAGCCCACCGCCGCCGTGCCGTCCGGCGTGACGCTGACGGGGCGGCGCACCAGGGCCGGGAATTCCTTGATCAGCGCCAGCCACTGCGCGTCGGTGGACGCGCCGCGGCGCTCCTCCGGCAGGGCGCGCCAGGTCATGGACGTCCGGTTGACCAGTTTTTCCCAACCGCCCAGTTGCTTGGCCCAGTCCTTCAGCAGGGCCGGCGCCACCGGATGGTCGCGGTAGTCGATGAACTCGTGGCTGACGCCATGTTCGTCCAGCCAGGTGCGCGCCTTCACGCACGTGCTGCACTGCTTGAGACCATAGAGAACGACTTGCTTCATGAAGACAGCTCCTTGCGGCGTTGCAGGCGGTTGGCGACGACCACGCAGATGCCGACGGCCAGGATGAACAAGGCCGCCAGCGCGTTGACCTCGGGCTTCAGGCCCAACCGCACCCGCGAAAAGACTTCCAGCGGCAGGGTCGTGTAGCCCGGGCCGGACAGGAAGGAAGACAGGATCACGTCGTCCAGCGACAGCGTGAAGGACAGCAGCCAGGCCGACGCCAGGGCCGGCGCGATCAGCGGCAGCGTGATGACGAAGAACACCCGCAGCGGCGTGGCGCCGAGATCCAGGGCGGCCTCCTCCAGCGAGCGGTCCAGGTCGCGCACCCGCGACTGGATGATCACCGCCACGAAGGCCATGGCGAAGGTGGTGTGGCCGACCCAGATGGTGAACACGCCATTGTCGGGCCAGCCCACCAGGCTGCGCACCTCGACGAACATCAGCAGCAGCGAAATGCCGACCACCACTTCCGGGATCACCAGCGGCGCGCTGAGCATGCCCAGGTAGAGCGAGAAGCCGCGGAAACGGCCCATGCGCGCCAGCACGTAGCCGGCCCAGGTGCCGATGACGGTGGCCGCCGTGGCCGCCAGCGCCGCCACGCGGAAAGACAGCCAGGCCGCGCTCAGCAGCGCATCGTCGTGGAACAGCGAGGCATACCACTTGAACGAGAAGCCCGACCACGCGGTCACCAACGGCGAATCGTTGAAGGAGAACACCACCAGGCTGAGGATGGGCACGTACAGGAACAGGAAGCCCAGGCCCAGCGCCAGGGCCCGCAACACGGGATTGGGACGCAGCATCACCGCCTGCCCTCCCGCGTCGCGTCGGCCTGCCGGACCTGGTTGTATTGGAACAGCGCCAGCGGCACCAGCAGCAGGAGCACCATGACGCAGGTGACCGAGGCCGCCATGGGCCAGTCGGCGTTGTTGAAGAACTCGCTCCACATCACGCGGCCCATCATCAGCGTATTGGCCCCGCCCAGCATCTCCGGGATCACGTATTCGCCCACCGCCGGAATGAAGACCAGCATGGCGCCGGCGATCACGCCCGGCCGCGACAGCGGCACGGTGATCCGCCAGAAAGCCTGCCAGGGCTTGGCGCCCAGGTCGTAGGCGGCTTCCAGCAGGCGCAGGTCCATCTTCACCAGGTTGGCGTACAGCGGCAGGATGAAGAACGGCAGATAGGAATAGACCATGCCGATATAGACCGCCAGGTCGGTGCGGTAGATCTCCAGCGGCTGGGAAATGATGCCCAGGGAGATCAGGAACTTGTTGAGCAGGCCGTCGTTGCGCAATATGCCCACCCACGCATAGACGCGCAGCAGCAGCGAGGTCCAGAACGGCAGGATCACCCCCAGCAGCAGGATGTTGCGCGTGGCGGGCGCCGAGCGGGCGATGTAGTACGCCATGGGATAGCCGATCAGCACGCAGGCCAGCGTGCTGATGGCGGCGATCTTCACCGAGTTCAGGTAGGTCGCGAAATACAGGCTGTCCGTGAACAGCAGCGCGTAGCCGCGCAGGTGCAGGCTGAACTGCAGCGCCTGGTCCTTGTACTCCAGCAGCGAGGTATAGGGCGGGATGCCGAACTGGAGATCGGCGAGGCTGATCTTCAGGACCAGCAGGAAAGGCACCAGCAGGAACAGCACCAGCCACAGGAAAGGCGGGATCACCGCCAGCGTGCGTCCCGACGGCAGCAGGCGGCGCATCATGAAGGCAGCACCGTCGCGCTGTCGGCGCCCCAACTGGCGTGGACTTCCTCGCCCACCGACGGCGCGTCGCTTTGCGCCAGCACGCGGCGCGGCACGCTGGCCTCGATCTGCGCGCCGGAATCCAGGCGGATCTGGTACAGCGCGTAGCTGCCCATCCAGGCCATGTGCGTGACCATGCCGTGCGCCCAGTTGTGCTCGGCTTGCGGGCGTTCGCGCGACACGACGATGCGCTCCGGCCGGATCGAGACGTGCACCTGCATGCCCAGGGGCTCGCTGACGCCGTGGCTGACGTAGAGCGGACGCGACAGCGCTTCGCTTTCGATGGCGACGTGATCGGGCTCGTCGACCACGATGGTGCCGGTGAACAGGTTGGTGCTGCCGATGAAGCCGGCGACGAAGCGCGAATTGGGAAACTCGTAGACGTCCTGCGGCGCGCCGCATTGGACGATCTGGCCTTCGGTCATCACGGCCAGGCGATGCGCCATGGTCATGGCCTCTTCCTGGTCGTGCGTCACCATGATGCAGGTCACGCCGACCTGCTCCAGGATACGCACCAGTTCGATCTGGGTCTTCTGGCGTATCTGCTTGTCCAGCGCCGACATCGGCTCGTCCAGCAGCAGCAGCTTGGGACGCTTGACCAGGCTGCGCGCCAGCGCCACGCGCTGCTGCTGGCCGCCGGACAACTGGTGCGGCTTGCGCCGCGCATAGCCGGCCATCTGCACCAGGTCCAGCGCCTCGAACACGCGGTCGTGGATCTCGGCGCGGTCCACGCCCTCCTGCTTCAGGCCGAAGGCGACGTTGGCCTCGACCGACATGTGCGGGAACAAGGCGTAGGACTGGAACATCATGTTGACCGGCCGCCGGTAGGGCGGCACCGCCGTGATGTCCTCGCCATCGAGCAGGATCTGGCCGGAGGTCGCTTCCTCGAAGCCCGCCAGCATGCGCAGCAGCGTCGACTTGCCGCAGCCCGAGCTGCCCAGCAGCGCGAAGATTTCGTTGCGCTTGACGTTCAGGCTGACCGAACGGACGGCGACCGTGTCGCCGAAGATCTTCACCAGGTCGGTCACCCGGACGAACTCGTCCGGATCCGCCGTGTGCTGCGCCGGATAACGGCTATCGCTCATGATGGCTTATCTTCCGGACTTCAGTTCGGCCCACATGCGGGTCTGCAAACGCAGGATGTTGACCGGTTGCGGCTTGATCACGTAAAGCGTCTTGGCGACGTCCGGGGGCGGATAGATCATGGGATTGTCCGCGACGTCCTTCACCACGTACTTGCGCGCCTCTTTATTGGCATTGGGATAGAACATGGTGTTGGTAATGGCCGCGTGCACCTGCGGGGTCTCGATGTAATTGATGAAAGCCAGCGCCTCGTCCACGTGCTGGGCGTCCTTCGGGATGGCCATCACGTCGAACCAGGCCGGCGCGCCGCCCTGGGGGATGTAGTAGTTGATGTCGTAGGGCTGCTTGGCGTCCTTGGCGCGCTTGCGCGCGATCATGACGTCGCCCGAGAAACCGTAGACCATGCACAGGTCGCCCACGGCCAGTTCGTCGATATAGCCCGACGAGCTGAACTGACGGATGTAGGGACGAATCTTCTTCAAAAGTTCCAGCGCATCCTTGTAGTCGTCCGGATTGCTGCTGTTGGGATCCTTGCCCAGGTAGTGCAGGACCGCCGGGAACACCTGCGCGGCTTCGTCCAGCATGGAGATGCCGCAATCCTTCAGCTTGGCGGCGTTCTCGGGCTTGAACAGCATGTCCCAACTGTTCAGGGGCGCGTCCTTGCCGAAGATCTGCTGGACCTTGGTGACGTTGTATCCCAGGCCGTTGGTGCCGTAGCCCCAGGGCACCAGGTACTGGTTGCCCGGGTCGACCGTGGCGACCAGCGCCATCAGGTCGGGATCCAGGTACTTCCAGTTCGGGATCTTGGACTTGTCCAGCTTCTGGAACAGGCCGCCCTGCAACTGGCGCGCGGCGTAGTGGGTGGACGGCACGACGACGTCGTAGCCGGACTTGCCGGTCAGCAGCTTGGCCTGCAGGGTGTCGTTGTTGTCGTAGACGTCGTAGCGGACCTTGATGCCGGTCGCCTTCTCGAACCCGGGGATGGTGTCGGGCGCGGTGTATTCGGCCCAGTTATAGACGTTGACGACCTTTTCCTGGGCATGGGCCGTCGTCATGACCGCGGCCGCCAGCACCGCCCCAACCGCGTAGCGGATACCCGCATTGATTTTCATCCAGGGCCCCTTGCCTTGAAAGTTTGTAGACCTGCCGCAGCCCGATTCCCCTGGCGCGCCAAAAGCAAAATGATAATGGGTTTTTACGGCCCGCGTCAGTCGGGTTGGCTGGCCATGTAGCGCCGGTAGGAGGCGGCCAGCCTGTCGTAGAAGGCCACGCCGTCCGCGCCGCCGACCTTTTCCAGGGACCGGCGCAAGCGGCGCAGGTTGCCGGCGCGGGCCGATGCCGACGCGCCGCCCTGCCGCCCCCGGTCGAAATCGATGATCCAGGCCTTGCCCTCGCCGTCGACGAGGATGTTGTAGGCGTTCAGGTCGGCGTGCCAGACGCCGGCCTGGTGCAGGCGCGCCACGGCGCCGGCCGCGGCGTCCCAGACCTCCCGGTCCAGCAGCAGGGCCAGCGGCCGCACGTCGGGCAGCCGCTCGACGATGATGGCGGCCTCGTAGACCAGGCCCCGGCGCCAATAGGCGGCCGCCACGGGCGCGGGCACCGGCAGCCCCTGGGCCGACAGCGACTCCAGCAGGCGGAACTCCATGAAGCTGCGCGTGCGGTCCGCGCCCAGCCAGACGTAGCTGCGGTCGCTGACGCGGGCGACCATGCCCCCGCGCCGGTAATGGCGCAGCACGCCCTCGCCGAAGTCGTCGCGCACGAACCACGCCGCCTGGCGGCCTCCGGCCGCCACGGCTTCGGCGCGGTCGCCATAGGCCGTGGGGTCGAACAGGTCCGGGCCGGGCCGGCAGATGCGCGCGGCGTCGTAGAGCATGGCGCCCGCGGGCGCCGCGTCCCATGCCAGATGGGCGGTGTCAACCCTCACGATTGCGCATCCAGTCCGCGGTGCCGTAGAAGGAATGCAGCAGGCGGTCCATCAAGGCCTGCTCCAGGCCCCGGTCGGCCATGGCGCGTCCCATGCAGACGACCCACTGGTCGCGCTCCCGCGTGCCGATGGAAAACGGCAGGTGGCGGGCGCGCAGCCGCGGATGGCCGAAGCGCGCCACGTAATGGTCGGGACCGCCGAAATAGCCGCACAGGAACCAGAACAGCTTGTCGCGCGCGCTGTCCAGGCTGGGGCCATGCGCGGCGCGCAGCTCGGCCAGGTCGGCGTCCATGTCCATCAGGTCGTAGAAGCGGTCGACCAGCGCCCGCACGCCGGGCTCGCCGCCGAGTTGTTCGAAGATGCTGCGCGTGTGGTCGATCGGCTCGAATATCGGTTCGACGCGCGTCGTCGTTGTCATAGTGCTTCCCGCAAGGTGACCAGCGGCGGCGTCCGCAGGACGCCGCGCAGGGCCAGGGCGCCCCCGCCCCAGGCCCCCAGCATGCCGGCCGCGAGACCAGCCAGCCAGGGCCACAGGCTGAGCGTGATACTGAAATCGAAAACGTAGCGCGACAGCGCCCAGGCCACCGCGGCGGCGCCGGCCGCGCCCAGCAGGCCGGCCAGGCCGCCCACCGCCAGCAGCTCCAGGCGCTGGGCGCGCGCCAACTGGCGCCGCGTGGCGCCCAGCGCCCGCAGCACCGCGGCCTCGCGCACGCGCTCGTCGCGCGTGGCGCTCAAGGCCGCCGCCAGCACCAGCACGCCGGCCGCCAGGGTGAACACGAACAGCAGTTGCACCGCCTGCACCACCTGGTCGAGCACGGTCTGCAACTGCTTCAGGATGGCGCCGACGTCGAAGACGGTGAGGTTGGGAAAATCGCGCACCAGCCGCGGCAGAAGCTGCGTCTGGTCGTCGGGCAGGTGGAAGGACGTGATCCAGCTCTGCGGCGCGTCGGCCAGCACCGAGGGCGACAGCATGGCGAAGAAATTCACGCGCATCGTGTCCCAGTCGACCGCGCGCAGGCTGGTGACCTCGACGTCCACGGTCTGGCCGGCGATGTCGAAGGTCAGCTTGTCGCCCATCTTCACGCCCAGGGTGGTGGCGATGCCGGACTCCATGGAGACTTCGCGCGAGACCGGCGCCATCCACTTCCCGTCGACCAGGCGGTTGTAGGACGGCATCTGCTTGTCGTAGGAGAGATTGAATTCCCGGTCCACCAGGCGCTTGGCGCGGCCGTCCTCGTAATCGGCCGCGGAGACGGCGCGGCCGTTGATGGCGACCATGCGGCCGCGGATCATGGGATAGAGATCGGCCTGCCCGATGCCGCCCTGCGCCAGCCGCTCGGCCACCGCCGCGCGCTGGTCGGGCTGGATGTTGATGAGGAAACGGTTGGGGGCGTCCGTCGGCAAGGTGCGCTGCCAGCCGGCGATCAGGTCGGTGCGCGTCATGGCCAGCAGCAGCAGGGCCATCAGGCCGATGGCGAGCGCGCAGACCTGCGTGATCGTGGCGGCGCGCCGCCGCACCACCCCGGCCAGCGCGAAGCGCAGCGCCGGCATGCCGTCGGCGGCGCCGCGCAGGCGCGCCAGCAAGGCCACGCAGAGTCCGGCCAGCACGGCGAATACCGCGAAGGCGCCCAGGAAGCCGCCGGCGATGATGGCGCCCAGCCGGGCGTTGCCGGCGAACCACCAGATCAACAGGGCGAAGCCGGCCGCGCCCACCACGTAGCCGAGCACGCTGCCGGTCCGCAGGCCGCTGTCGTCCCGCCGCAGCACGCGCGCCGGCGGCACGTGGCGCAGCCGCGCCAGCGAAGGCAGCGCGAAGCCCAGCAGCAGCCACAGGCCGGTGGCCAGGCCCTGGACGGCGGGCACCGGCGACGGCGCGGGCAAGGCGGTGTCGATCAGGCGCGCCAGCACCTGCACCAGGCCCTCGTGCACGGCGTAGCCCGCCGCGCCGCCGGCCAGCGAGGCCAGCACGCCGACCAGGATGAACTCCACCGTCAGCATGCGGGTAATGGCCGATTGCGACGCGCCCAGGCAGCGCATCACCGCCACGCCGTCGCGATGCCGCTGCATGAAGCGGTTGGCGGCCAGGGCCACCGCCACGGCGGAAATCAGCACCGCCAGCAGGGCCACCAGCGAGAGGAAACGCTGGGCGCGATCCAGCACGCGGCGCACGTCGGGCCGGCCGGATTCCACGGTGGCGATCTTCTGGCCGCGCTGCAGGTTCTCGCCCAGCCAGGCCGAGTAGGCCGCCACGGCGGGCGGATCGCCGGCCGCCAGCAGCGCATAGTCGACGCGGCTGCCCGGCGCGATCAGATGCGTGGCGGGCAGGTCGTCGGCGCGCATCATGACGCGCGGCGAGACGTTGACGAATTGCAGGCTGCGATCCGGCTCGTAGGTCACCACGCGGGCGATGCGGAAACGCGAGTCGCCGAGCGTCAAGGTGCCGCCCACCGCGACGTCGAGCATGCCCAGCAACTGCGGGTCCACCCAGACCGTGCCGGGTTCGGGCACGTCGCGCGTGGGCGTATCGGCGCCGAACGGCGCGTCGGCCGTGCGCAGGCTGCCGCGCAGCGGATAGCCCGGCTCGACGGCCTTCAAGGACACCAGTTGGGCATTGTCGCCGGCGCCCGCCATGGAGGGGAACTGCCAGGTGTGGACCAGCTTCAGGCCTTCCTGCAAGGCGCGCTGCTCGAAGGCGGGCGGCAGCGGCGCGTCGGCGTCGAGCACCACGTCGGCGCCCAGCATCTGCGCGGCGTCGCGTTCCAGCGCGCGCCCTACCCGGTCCGCCAGGAAGCCGACGCTGGTCACGGCGGCTACCGCGACGATCAAGGCGATGACCAGCAGGCGCAGCTCGCCGGCGCGGGTGTCGCGCAGGAACGCGCGCGCGCCCAGGCGCAAGGCGTGCAGGAAGCCGTGAGGGGAAGCGGGCGGCGCGGCGGAGAAAGCGGCGGCGGCGGAGGATGCGGGCATGGGCGTATCGTACCTAAACCTGACGATAGTCTGGCGCTCTGCAGTGAGAAAAAGTCCCGCCGGCCCCGTCATGCGCCGGGGGAATAAGCAAAAGAGAAAAGGCCCCGGGAAGCGTTTTTTGCCCAGAAACGGCAAAAAAAAAGGCGAAGCTTCCTCGCGAAAGCTTCGCCCTGGACCTCGGTGCCCGCGAAATTACTTGGCCGGGGTGGCGGGGGCCGTCTTGGCGGACGACTTGGCGCCGGACTTCTTGGCCTTCTTGTGCTTGTGGGTTTGCGAGGTCTTGGGCTTGGCGGTCGTCGAAGCATCGGCGGCGAAGGCCGCCGGCGCCGCGGCCAGACCGATCGTCAGCGCCGAGACGGACAGAAAAGCAGCAATGCGGGAGCGAGTGGTCATGAATGACTCCAGAATTAATAAGGCCACCGGGCCTTGATTCCACGGGCACGGCGATCTTGCCGCGTTCCCCGTACTGCGTTTGAGCAGGGAGTTCATGGAAGGTTTCATGCAAACTCAAAAAAATTTCATACCCGATGCAACGTGATGCGAATACGCGGATTTTCCGCGCTCCGCACGGGAATTACGCAGCTTCTTTAACGCCCAAGCTGTCGTTTATCTTAAAAAGAAGCCGAAAGTAAAAGCGCGGTCTTTCGAATTTGGATATTCGCCGCGGGCCGCCCGGATAATCCGCCGGCACGTTCGCGGATAATGCCGCGCATCCCGCGAATAATCGCAAAAGCCGCCGCCCTGGCCGCGCGCGGACTACCCGTCAGGCTTCCTTCAATTTATCCAGGGCGTCTTCCAGGCGGTCGCAGGCCCATACTTCCAGGCCCTCGATCGGCTGCCGCGGCGCATTGGCCTTGGGAATCAGCGCCACGTTGAAGCCCAGTTTCGCGGCCTCGCGCAGGCGTTCCTGGCCGCGCGGCGCCGGACGGATTTCGCCGGCCAGCCCCACCTCCCCGAAGGTCACCAGCCCGCGCGGCAGCGGGCGATCGCGCAAGGACGACATAATGGACAGCAGCACCGGCAAATCGGCGGCCGGCTCGCTGATGCGCACGCCGCCCACCGCGTTGACGAACACGTCCTGGTCCGAGGTCACCACGCCCGCGTGCCGGTGCAGCACCGCCAGCAGCATGGCCAGGCGGTTGCTTTCCAGGCCCACTGTCAGGCGCTTGGGATTGGGCGCGTGCGCGGCGTCGACCAGGGCCTGGATCTCCACCAGCAGCGGCCGCGTGCCTTCCTGGGTGGCCATCACGCAGGAACCCGCCACCTGGCGGTCGTGCTGCGACAGGAACAAGGCCGAGGGATTGGCCACGCCGCGCAGGCCGCGATCCGTCATCGCGAACACGCCCAGCTCGTTGACCGCGCCGAAGCGGTTCTTGAAGGCGCGCACCAGGCGGTACGAGGAATGGGTATCGCCCTCGAAATACAGCACGGTGTCGACGATGTGCTCGAGCACCCGCGGGCCCGCCAGCGCGCCGTCCTTGGTGACGTGGCCGATCATGACGATGGCGATGCCGGTCTGCTTGGCCAGGCGGGTGAGCTGGGCGGCGCATTCGCGCACCTGCGACACCGAGCCGGGCGCCGCCGTCAATTCGCTGCTGTAGAGGGTCTGGATGGAGTCGATGACCGCGACCACCGGCTGCTGTTCGGCGACGGCGGCCTGGATGGCTTCCAGCCGGATTTCCGCCAGCAGGTCGACGTTGCCCGTCGGCAGCCCCAGCCGGCGCGCGCGCAGCGCGACCTGCTCGGCCGACTCTTCGCCGGTCACGTACAGCACCTTGGCGCCGGCCGACATGGAAGCCAGCGCCTGCAGCAGCAAGGTGGACTTGCCGATGCCGGGGTCGCCGCCGATCAGCACCACCGCGCCCGCCACCAGGCCGCCGCCCAGGACGCGGTCGAATTCGTCCAGGCCGGTGGGCTGGCGCGGCACTTCGCGCGCCTCGATCTCGGCGAGGCTGCGCACCGGGCTGGCCGCCGCCAGGGGGGCATAGCGATGCTGCGCGGCGGCCGCGGAGGCCGGGCTTTCGACGGTTTCCGCCAGGGTGTTCCAGGCGTTGCAATGCGGGCACTTGCCCTGCCACTTGAGGCTGGTGCCGCCGCATTCGGCACAGACGTAGACGGTTCGGGATTTGGCCATGCCGGCAGTTTAGCGAATGCGCCTGGCCGGCGCGGCGGAGACGCGTTGAAAGGCGCGGCCGCGCGCGCGGCCAGCGTGTTTCCCGCGGGGCTGCCTCCTCATGCGCGATGGACACGCGCGCAAACGCGCGCCCGCCCCGCCGGGTTCAGCCGCGGCCGGCGATGCTGCCGCCGCCGTCCACGCCCAGCACCTGGCCGGTGATGAAACCGGCGTCGTCGGACAGCAGGAAGGCGATGGCCGCCGCCACTTCCGCCGGGCTGCCCAGGCGCTTCATGGGAATGCCGGCCAACACGCGCTTTTCCCCTTCGCTGCCGACCGGCCGGCTGGCGCGGAACAATTCGGTTTCGATGGGGCCCGGCGCGACGGCGTTGACCGTGACGCCGTAGTCGGCCAGTTCCAGCGCCCAGGTCTGCGTGCAACCGACCAGCGCGGCCTTGGCCGCCGAATAGCTGGTGCGCTCCTGGCTGCCGTGGATGGCGCGGCTGACCACGTTGACGATGCGGCCCGAACGGCGCGCCTTCATCGATTCGACGAAGGCCTGCACCACCTGCACGGCCACGCGCACGTTCAGGTCCAGCACGTTGTAGAGCGAGGCCAGTTCCACCGAGCCCAAGGGCTGGGGCAGCACCAGGCCGACGTTGTTGACGATGGCGTCGACGGGGAATTTTTCGCGGATCTCGCGCAGCACGTCCTCGGTCTTGCCGGCATCGGCCAGGTCGCAGGCGTATAGATAACCCGGGAAATCGACGTCATTGGTATGCCGGGCGATTCCCACCACGTGACAGCCCATATCGGCCAGACGGCGGGTAAGCGCCCAGCCTATGCCCTTGGTGGCGCCGGTGACCAGCACGCATTTGTCTTTCATGGGAACAACCTCGAATCTGCATTGAAGAGAAGTCCCAAGTAGACACCATCCGGGCCCCGGCTGTCTTGCTTTTGCCCCGCTACGCCGGGCCGCTGCTTTCACCGTGTTACGGCACGACCTGGAGCGGCACCCGCGGCGCCAGGGCGCATAACAATTCGTACCCGATTGTTCCGGCCGCCTGGGCCACTTCGTCGACCGCCGGGCCGCCCTCGCCCCACAGCACCACCGGCGCGCCGATGCCGGCCGCCGGCGCCGGCGTCAGGTCGACCGCCAGCATGTCCATGGAAACGCGGCCCAGCAGGCGCGTGCGCACGCCGGCCACCGTGACCGGCGTGCCGGTGCCGGCATGGCGCGGGTAGCCGTCGGCGTAGCCGCAGGCCACCACGCCCACGCGCAGCGGCCCCTCGGCGCGGAACAGGCCGCCGTAGCCCACGGCGTCGCCGGCCCGCAGTTCCTGCACGCCGATGAGGCGCGAGGCCAGGGTCATGGCCGGACGCAGGCCGAAGCTGTCGGCGCCGGCGTCGGCGAAAGGCGTGCCGCCATACAGGCAGATGCCGGGGCGCACCCACGCGCCGTGGTCGTCGCGCGCCAGCGAGACGGCGGGATAGCGCAGGGTGGCCGCGGAATTGGAGACGCTGACCGGGCCGGGCAGGCCTTCGGTGACGCGGTCGAACACCGCCATCTGGGCCGCGATGCCCTCCGGGCCGTCGGCGTTGGCGAAGTGCGTCATCTTGCCGACGCTGTTCAGCACGCCGTCGTCGCGCATGCGCAGGGCCGAGCGATAGGCGGCGCGATAGGCGTCCGGCGCGAACCCCAGCCGGTTCATGCCGGAGTTGAGCTTCATGAAGATGTCCAGCCGGCGCGAGCGGCGGCCTTCGGCCAGGATGGCCAACTGGTCCGCATGGTGCACGGCGGTGGTCAGGTGGTAGCGGTCCAGCACCTCCACGTCGGCCGGCTCGAAAAAGCCTTCCAGCAGCAGGATGGGGCCGCCCCAGCCGGCCTCGCGGCAGCGCACCGCTTCGTTCAGGTCCAGCATGGCCAGGCCCTGGGCCTGCCGGAAACCGCGCACCGCCGGTTCGATGCCGTGGCCGTAGGCGTTGGCCTTGATCACGGCCCAGATAGAAGGCGGCGCCAGGGGCTGGCCCTGCGCCGCCGTGGCGGCCAGCGCGGCCTGGTGGAGATGGTTGCGGACGACGTCGAGATTGTGCGCGAGGGCGTCGACGGAAATCGTGGCGTGGATAGGGCGTGGCATGGCGGGCGGCGGAGGACGATCGCCAGCTTGGCGACCGGCGTTAGTCTACCCGATGCCTCGCGGCGGCCTCACTAAAATAGCGGCGATTCCATTGCGGCGATTTTGCGCAGTATCCCTCTCCATGTCCGTCGATCATTACGAAAACTTTCCCGTCGCCTCCATCCTGCTGCCGCGCCGCCTGCGCGGGGCGGTCGCCGACATCTACCGCTACGCGCGCAGCGCCGACGATATCGCCGACGAGGGCGAGGCCACGGATGCGCAGCGGCTCGCCGAACTGGCCGCCTATCGGGCGGAGCTGCACCGCATCGCCGGCGCGGGCGGCCCGGCCGAGGAACGGCTGGCGCCGGTATTCGCGCCGCTGGCGGCGACCATCGCCCGCCACCAGTTGCCCATCACGCCCTTCCTCGACCTGCTGTCGGCCTTCGAGCAGGACGTGACGGTCAAGCGCTACCCCGACGAAGCCGCCCTGCTCGACTATTGCGCCCGCTCCGCCAACCCGGTCGGCCGGCTGATGCTGCATCTCTATGGCGTGTCCGACGCCGAGGCGCTGCGCCAGTCCGACGCCATCTGCACCGGCCTGCAACTGGTCAATTTCTGGCAGGACGTCCGCGTCGACTGGCGCAAGGACCGCGTCTACCTGCCGCAGGACGCCCTGCGGCGCCACGGCGTCGGCGAGGAAGACCTGGCGGCCTGCCGCCTGACGCCGCAATGGCAGGCGCTGCTGGGCGCCCAGGTAGCGCGGGCGCGGGCGCTGTTACACTCCGGGGCGCCGCTGACCCGGCGCCTGCCCGGCCGTATCGGCCTGGAGCTGCGCCTGGTGGTGCAAGGCGGGCTGCGCATCCTGGAACGTATCGAGCAGGCCCGCTACGATGTGTTCATGAATCGCCCGGAACTGGGCGCGCGCGACTGGTGCGTCATGCTGTGGCGCGCCTTGTTCGTGCGGACCGCCGCCTGAACGGCGGCGCGTTTCGTCCCCGTTCCGCCTGGTATTCCGCCGTGCCGCGGCTTTCCCTACGCCCCGCATGCCCCCGGCATGCACCGATTCCTAACGTTACCGCCGACAGGGGCATCGGCCCCGCCCCTGCCCGACCGACATGACTCCCGACGAATACTGCCAGGACAAGGCCGCCAAGAGCGGGTCCAGTTTCTACTACGCTTTCCTGTTCCTGCCCCCGGAACGGCGGCGCGCCATCGTCGCGATGTACGCGTTCTGCCGCGAGGTGGACGACGTGGTCGACGAGGTCAGCGACGTTTCGGTGGCGCGCATCAAGCTGGCCTGGTGGCGCACCGAGATCGACCGCATGTTCGGCGGCGCGCCCGACCATCCGGTGACGCGCGCGCTGGAGCCGCACCTGCAGCCCTACGGGATTACGCGCGAGCGCCTGCTGGCGGTGATCGACGGCATGGAGATGGACCTGGACCAGACGCGCTACCTGGACTGGCCCGGCCTGCGCAAATACTGTTGGCACGCGGCCGGCGTGGTGGGCGAACTGTCGGCCTCGATTTTCGGCTACGGCGATCCGGCGACGCTGGAGTACGCGGAGAAGCTGGGCCTGGCGTTCCAGATGACCAATATCATCCGCGACGTCGGCGACGATGCGCGGCGCGGGCGCATCTACCTGCCCATCGACGAACTGCAGCGCTTCGGCGTGAAGGCGGCGGACATCCTCAACGGCAAGTATTCCGAGGGCTTCCCGGCGCTGATGGCGTTCCAGGCGCAGCGCGCCCGCGAGCTCTACCGCGAGGCCATGCGCGCGCTGCCGGAATCCGACCGGCGCGCCCAGCGGCCGGGGCTGATGATGGCCGCCATCTACCATGCCCTGCTCGACGAAATCGAGCGCGACGACTGGCAGGTGCTGCACCAGCGGATTTCGCTGACGCCGCTGCGCAAGCTGTGGCTGGCGTGGAAGACGTGGGTCAGCGGCGGCCGCGGGCTGGTGCGGCGCCTGGCGCGATGAAAACGCCGGCCGCGCGCCGGGTCGCCGTGGTCGGCGCCGGCTGGGCGGGCCTGGCGGCGGCGGTGGCGCTGCATGACCGCGGCTGGGCGGTCACCGTGCTGGAGGCCGGGCGCACGCCGGGCGGGCGCGCCCGGCGCGTCGCGCATCCGGACTTCGACGCGCCCTTGGATAACGGCCAGCACATCCTGCTGGGCGCCTACACCGACACCCTGGCCCTGATGCGGCGCCTGGGCCGCGATCCCGCCCGCCTGCTCGCGCGGCTGCCGCTGGCCTTGGCCAGCCTGGACGGCGCCTTCCGGCTGCGCGCGCCGCGCCTGCCGGCGCCGTTGCACGCGGCCGCCGCGTTGCTGGGCGCGCGCGGGCTGGACGGCGCCGCGCGCGGGGCGGCCTTGCGGCTGATGCTGGCCCTGCGGCGCGCGCGGTGGGAAGCGCCGGCGGCCGACAGCGTGGCCGCCCTGCTGGCGCGGCATGGGCAGCCGGAAAGCGCCGTGCGGTGGCTGTGGGAGCCGCTGTGCCTGGCGGCCTTGAACACGCCGGCGGCGCAAGCCGACGCCCGGCTGTTCGCCCACGTCCTGCGCGACAGCCTGGCCGGCCGGCGCGCCGCCTCGGATCTCCTGCTGCCGCGCGCCGATCTGTCCGCGCTGTGGCCCGACGCCGCCGCGGCCCTGTGCGAGGTGCGCTATGGCGTGACGGTGCGTTCCGTCGAACCCGCCGCGCGCGGCGTGCGGATCGACGGCGATGCCTATGACGCCGCCGTCCTCGCCGTTCCGCCCGCCAACGCCGCGCGCCTGCTGGGCGCGGCGCTCGGCGATGATTTCGGCGATGATTTCGGCGATGCTCTCGGTGATGCGCTCGGCAATGACAATGCGGCGCATGCCAGCGCGGCGCGCCCTGGCGGTCCGGAGCACGACGACGACCTGGCTGCGCGGCTGGCCGGGTTCGAATACTCCCCCATCGCGACGCTGAATCTGCGACTGGCCGCGCCGTGGCGGCTGCCCATGCCGATGATGATGCTGCGCGAGGACGCGGCGCGCGGGCATGACGGCCAATGGCTGTTCGACCGCGCCGCGCTGGCGAACGATCCGGCGCGCGGGGAATTGTCGGTGGTGGTCAGCGCGGCGTCGCGCCTGGCCGGGCGCCTGGCGCGGGACGGCCGCGACGCGGTCGTGGCCGCGCTCATCGAACAGGTGCGCGAACAGGCCGCGCGCGGCGGCCTGCCGGCCCTGCCCGGCGTGGCGCGCGCGGAACTGCTGGTCGACAAGCGCGCCACCTTTCTCGCCACGCCGGGCCAGGCGCGGCCGGGCAACGCCACGGCGTGGCCCACGCTATGCCTGGCGGGCGACTGGACCGACACCGGCTACCCCGCCGTCCTGGAAGGCGCCGTGCGCAGCGGCCAACGCGCCGCGGCATTGATCGCGGGCGCTTAAGGGTCAGGGTCAGGGGCAGACGCTGATCAGGCCAGGGCCCGGACGGTGAACAGGCCCGCCGCCGTCAGCAGGAGCGAGCCGGCCAGGCTGACGCCCGCGTACAGCACGGCGGCGCCGTATTGGCCGCGTTCGAGCATGCCCACGGTTTCCGCCGAAAAGGTCGAGAAGGTCGTCAGGCCGCCCAGGAAACCCGTGATGCAGGCCAGCCGCACCCAGGCGGGCCAATCGGGATGCGCCGCGACCAGGGCCACCATGACGCCGATCGCATAGCCGCCGCCGAGGTTGGCGGCCACCGTGCCCATAGGGAAGGACTCATGGCGGTTCAACGCCAGCGCGAGCAGCCAGCGCAGCCATGCTCCCAGGGCGGCCCCCAGGCCGATGGCGAGGAAATTCAATGGCGATAGCACCGGCAGCATGTCGATCCCTTGTCGAGCGCGAAGCCCCCATTATCGCCAGCGCGCGCCCTCCGTCAACGGCGGCGCCGCGGGGGCCTTGGTCCCGGCTTGCCCGCCGAAGACTTGCCGGCACGCGCCCCTATAGCGCCGCGTGCTCCCGCACGTAGCGCCGCACCGCTTCCACGTCGTTGTCCATCACCTGGACCCGCTGCGGCAGCGATTCCAGGCCCGCCAGCGCGGCCGGCGGCGGCGCCGGGCGGCCCAGCGCCGCCTCGATGGTCTCGGAGAACTTGGCCGGCAGGGCCGTCTCCAGCACCAGCATGGGAATGCCGGGTTCGACGAAGGCGCGCGCCACCTTCACGCCGTCGGCGGTATGCGGATCGATCAGCACGCCGCAGGCGTCGTAGGTCGCGCGTATGGTCGCCAGGCGGTCGGCGTGCGAACTGGCGCCGGCCACGAAACCGTACTTGTCGGCGAACTCGCCCAGGTGGCCCGACAGGTCGAAATACCCGTCCGCCGCCAACTGGCTCCACAAGGCCTTGACGCGGGCGCCGTCGGCGCCGACCAGGTCGAAGATGAAGCGCTCGAAATTGGACGCGCGCGAAATATCCATCGACGGGCTGGACGTCGCATGGGTCTGCTGCGCCGAGCGCGGACGATAGATGCCGGTGCGGAAGAATTCCTCCAGCACGTTGTTCTCGTTGGTCGCCAGCACCAGGCGGCGGATCGGCAGGCCCATGCGGCGGGCGATGTGGCCGGCCAGGATGTTGCCGAAGTTGCCCGACGGCACCGCGAACGACACCTGTTCGCCGGCCTGGGTGGTGGCGCGCAGCCAGCCGTGCACGTAGTACACGATCTGGGCGGCGATGCGCCCCCAGTTGATCGAGTTGACCGCGCCCAGGTGGCAGGCCGCCTTGAATTCCAGGTCGCCAGCCAGGGCCTTGACGATGTCCTGGCAATCGTCGAACACGCCGCGCACGGCGATGTTGTGGATGTTGGCGTCCTGCAGCGAATACATCTGCGCGCGCTGGAAGGCGCTCATGCGGCCATGCGGCGAGAGCATGAACACCGAGATGCCCTTCTTGCCGCGCAGCGCGTATTCCGCCGCCGAACCGGTGTCGCCCGAGGTCGCGCCCAGGATGTTGAGCGTGGTGCCCCGCTTGGCCAGCACGTATTCGAAGGCCTGGCCCAGGAACTGCATGGCCATGTCCTTGAACGCCAGCGTCGGGCCTTCGGACAAGCCCAGCAGGCTCAGCTTGCCGTCCAGCGGACGCAGCGGCACGATGTCCTCGCTGCCGAAGATGCGCGCCGTATAGGCGGCATGCGTCAGGCGGCGCAGGTCGTCGGCGGGAATGTCGGTGATGAACAGCGACAGCACCTCGAAGGCCAGGTCGGCGTAGGACAGGCCGCGCCAGGCTTCCAGTTGCGCGGCCGTCAGCTTGGGCAGCGCCTGCGGAACCGCCAGGCCGCCGTCCGGCGCCAGGCCTTCGAGCAGGATGTCGGAGAACGGCTGCGGCGTCATGCCGCCGCGGGTGGAAACGTAGTTCATGCCAGGGTCTCCATGCGGATGCGCGTCACCTTGGAACGGACGAAAGGCAGCGCCTCGATGCGGGCGATGGCCTGGTTGACGTCGCCCTCCACCGCTTCATGCGTCAGGAAGATGATGTCGGCGCCGCCGATGATCGAGGGCTGCTGGATCATGGAGCCGATGGAAATCGAGCGCTCCGCCAGCACGCGGGCGATATCGGCCAGCACGCCGGGCTGGTCGTCCACCCGCAGGCGCAGGTAATAGGAGGTCGATACCTTCTCGATCGGCAGGATGGGCGTGTCCGACATGGCATCCGGCTGGAAGGCCAGGTGCGGCACGCGGTTGCCCGGATCGGCGGTGTGCAGGCGGGTCACGTCGACCAGGTCGGCCACCACGGCCGAGGCGGTGGGCTCCTCGCCCGCGCCCTGGCCGTAATACAGCGTCGGGCCGACGGCGTCGCCGCGCACCAGCACGGCGTTCATCGGGCCTTCCACGTTGGCCAGCAGGCGCGTGCTGGGCACCAGCGCCGGATGCACGCGCAGCTCGATGCCCTCGGGCCGGCGGCGGGTGATGCCCAGCAGCTTGATGCGGTAGCCCAGGCGTTCGGCGTGGGCGATGTCTTCCTGCGCCAACTGCGAGATGCCTTCGATGTAGGCCTTGTCGAACTGCACCGGCACGCCGAAAGCCAGCGAGGCCAGCAGCGTCAGCTTGTGCGCGGCGTCCACGCCCTCGACGTCGAAGGTGGGATCGGCCTCGGCGTAGCCCAGGCGCTGCGCCTCGGCCAGGACCTCGGCGAAGGGCAACCCGCGGCTGCGCATTTCCGACAGGATGAAGTTGGTGGTGCCGTTGATGATGCCGGCCACCCACTGGATGCGGTTGGCGGTCAGGCCTTCGCGTATCGCCTTGATGATGGGGATGCCGCCGGCCACGGCGGCCTCGAAGGCCACCATCACGCCGCGCTCGGAAGCGGCGGCGAAGATTTCGTTGCCGTGCTTGGCCAGCAGCGCCTTGTTGGCGGTGACCACGTGCTTGCCCTGCGCGATGGCCTCCAGGACCAGTTCGCGCGCCAGCGTATCGCCGCCGATCAGCTCGACCACGATATCGATGCCGGGGTCGCGCACCACGTCGTGGGGATTGGTGGTGATCGTCGCGCCGCCGCCCACGCGGCTGGCCGCCTTGGCCGTATCGCGCACGGCGATATGGGTGACTTCGATGCGCCGGCCGGCGCGTCGCGCGATTTCTTCCGCGTTGCGCGACAGCACCGTCCAGGTGCCACCGCCCACCACGCCAAGGCCCAGCAGGCCTACCTTCATGGGATTCATTTCAGCAATCCGTCCTTGCGGAACATTTCCTTAATGCCGCGCACGGCCTGGCGCGTGCGTTGCTCGTTTTCGATCAGGGCGAAGCGGACGTACTCGTCGCCGTATTCGCCGAAACCTATGCCAGGCGAGACCGCCACCTTGGCGTCGGCCAGCACCCGCTTGGAGAATTCCAGCGAGCCCATGGCCCGGTAGGGCTCGGGAATCCGTGCCCATATATACATGGAGGCCTTGGGGATCTCCACGTCCCAGCCGGCTTCGCGCAGGCCGCGGGCCAGCACGTCGCGACGGCTGCGATACTGCTCGACCACTTCGTTGACGCAGTCCTGCGGCCCTTCCAGCGCGGCGATGGAAGCCACCTGGATGGGCGTGAACGTGCCGTAGTCGTGATAGCTCTTGATGCGCGCGAGCGCGTGCACCAGTTCGCGGTTGCCCACCATGAAGCCGACCCGCCAGCCGGCCATGTTGTAGCTCTTGCTCATGGTGAAGAATTCCACCGCCACGTCGCGCGCGCCCGGCACCTGCATGATGGACGGCGCCACGTAGCCGTCGAAGCAGATGTCGGCGTAGGCCAGGTCGTGCACCACCAGGATGTCGTGCTCCCGGGCCAGCGCCACCACCCGCTCGAAGAAGGACAGGTCCACGCACTGCGCGGTGGGGTTGCTGGGAAAGCCCAGCACCATCATCCTGGGCTTGGGAATAGACTCGCGCACCGCGCGCTCCAGTTCCTCGAAGAAGTCCACGCCCGGGGTCATGCGCACCGAGCGGATATTGGCGCCGGCGATCACCGCGCCATAGATATGGATGGGATAGCTGGGGTTGGGCACCAGCACGGTGTCGCCGCGGTCCAGCGTGGCCAGCATCAGGTGCGCCAGGCCTTCCTTGGAGCCGATGGTGACGATGGCTTCGGCGTCGGGATCGATGTCCACCGCGTAGCGGCGCTGGTACCAGTTCGAGATCGCCTTGCGCAGGCGCGGAATGCCCTTGGACACCGAATAGCCGTGCGTGTCGGGCCGGCTGGCGGCCTCGACCAGCTTTTCGACGATATGGGCCGGCGTGGCGCCGTCCGGATTCCCCATGGACATGTCGATGATGTCCTCGCCCCGGCGCCGCGCCGCCATTTTCAGCTCGCCCGTAATATTGAATACGTACGGCGGCAGGCGCTCGATGCGCGGGAACTTCCTCATGGCGAAAATCCTTGGGGCGGGGAGGGATACAAGGCGGAACCCGATAATCTAGCCTAACGCGGCCCCCTGGGCAAATTGGACGGAACGGGAGCCTTCCCCCGCGATTTCCCCTGTCTATCCCGCACAACATGCCGGCATCCCGATGCGCTATCATCCACCCAACAAGCCGGAGCCATTTATTGAAGCTGCATACTGATCCTGCGTCGGCTGCCTTGAATACCGTCACCGCCTACGGCGACGGCTATATCGAAGTCAACCAGGTACGCTTTTCCCACGCGGTCGCCTTCGGCCCCGAAGGCCCGGTCGCCCACTGGCCGGTCCAGGCGCCCGACCAGATCACCCCCCAACTCTTGCGCCAGGCCGCCGGGCTGCCCGAAGCGGCGCGCGATCCCCTGGCCTTCCTGGACGAGGCCGAAGGCGCCCCGGCGCCCTTGCCGCCGAACGCGCCCGAGGTGCTGCTCATCGGCACCGGCGCGCGCCAGCGCTTCCTGCCGCCCCAGGTGCTGGGGCCGCTGCTGACGGCCGGGGTCGGGATCGAGGTCATGGACACCCAGGCCGCCGCCCGGACTTACAACATTCTGATGTCAGAAGGCCGCCGCGTCGTCGTCGCCCTGATTCCGCAAGGAGAATCGACCTGATGAAACCCATCATCGGCAAGCCCGCACCGCTTTTCACCGCCGAGAGCACCATCGGCCCCGTCAGTCTCGAACAGTGCCGCGGACGCGCCGTTGTCCTCTATTTCTATCCCAAGGACAACACGCCCGGCTGCACCACGGAAAGCCAGGATTTCCGCGACCTGCACGCCGACTTCCTGGCGGCGAGCTGTATCGTGCTGGGCATTTCGCGCGACACGCTGAAGTCGCACGAGAACTTCCGCTGCAAGTACGACCTGCCCTTCCCCCTCATCGCCGATGCCGACGAGACCGTCTGCAACCTGTTCGGCGTCATCAAGCAGAAAAACATGTATGGCAAACAGGTGCGCGGCATCGAACGCAGCACCTTTCTCATCGATGCCTATGGTTTGCTGGTCCAGGAGTGGCGCGGCGTGAAGGTGCCGGGCCATGCCAAGGAAGTTCTGCAGGCTGCCAAGAGTATTGGTTGATTCGTTGCCGGCGCGCTTCGCCCGCCGCCGGCCACCCACAGGAGAGTGACGCTTATGCCGCTTCCGAAGTTGCCCACCCGCCCCGCCGCTATCCTGACTTTCCCCACGGGCGAAGCCGCCCGGCCGGCCGCGCCCGCGGCCGCCGAAGTCGCCACCCTGCAGCCCGAGCTGGAGGGCATCTCGCCCGCTCGCGCCGGCAAGAGCGGCGCCGCCGCCCCCGCCCGGCAGCCGGCCGCGCGCAAGACCGCCGCCCGCAAGACTGCCGGCGCCGCGGCGCCGGCCCCGGTGGTCGAGGCCGTGCCGGCGCCCCTGGCCGCCGCGCCGGCCGCCGTGCCGACGCCTATCGTCAAGGCGACAGGCAAGAGCGAGGGCAAATCGCGCCCCCGCGCCGAGAGCGAGCCGCGCAAGCTGTTCGTGCTGGACACCAACGTGCTGCTGCACGATCCCACGTCCATCTTCCGCTTCGAAGAGCACGACATCTTCCTGCCGATGATGACGCTGGAAGAGCTGGACCACCAGAAGAAGGGCATGTCGGAAGTGGCCCGCAATGCGCGCCAGGTCAGCCGCTCGCTGGACCACCTGGTGGCCGAGGCCGGCCAGCAACTGGACCGGGGCCTGCCGCTGAACGCGCTGGGCAACAAGGACGCCAGCGGGCGCCTGCTGTTCCAGACCACAGCCATCCACAGCACCCTGCCGTCGGACCTGCCCATGGGCAAGGCCGACAACCAGATCCTCGGCGTGGTGCGCGCCCTGCAGGAGAAATACACCGAGCGCGAAGTGGTGCTGGTGTCCAAGGACATCAACATGCGCCTGAAGGCGCGCGCCCTGGGCATGGCGGCGGAGGACTACTTCAACGACCACGTGCTGGAAGACTCCGACCTGCTCTACACCGGCGTCATGCCGCTGCCGGAGGACTTCTGGAACAAGCACGGCAAGGACGTCGAATCGTGGCAGCAGGGCGGCACCACGTTCTACCGCGTCCACGGCCCCCTGTGCGCCCAGTTCGTGGTCAACCAGTTCGTCTACTTCGAAGGCCAGATGCCGCTGTACGCGCAGGTGCGCGAGGTCAACGGCAAGACGGCGGTGCTGGCGACGCTGCGCGACTATACCCACGGCAAGAACAACGTCTGGGGCATCACCGCGCGCAACCGCGAACAGAATTTCGCCCTCAACCTGCTGATGAACCCGGATATCGATTTCATCTCCCTGCTGGGCCAGGCCGGCACCGGCAAGACCCTGCTGGCCCTGGCGGCCGGCCTGACGCAGGTGCTGGAGACCAAGCGCTACACGGAAATCATCATGACCCGCGTCACCGTGCCGGTGGGCGAGGACATCGGTTTCCTGCCGGGCACGGAAGAGGAAAAGATGCTGCCGTGGATGGGGGCGCTGGAGGACAACCTGGACGTGCTCAACATGGGCGACGGCGAAGGCAACAACGACTGGGGCCGTGCCGCCACCATGGACCTGATCCGTTCGCGCATCAAGGTGAAGTCCCTGAACTTCATGCGCGGCCGCACCTTCCTGAACAAGTACCTGATCATCGACGAGGCGCAGAACCTGACGCCCAAGCAGATGAAGACGCTGGTCACCCGCGCCGGCCCCGGCACCAAGGTGATCTGCCTGGGCAACATCGCCCAGATCGACACCCCCTACCTGACTGAGGGCAGCTCGGGCCTGACCTACGTCGTCGACCGCTTCAAGGGCTGGCCGCATTCGGGGCACGTGACCCTGCAGCGCGGCGAGCGTTCGCGCCTGGCCGACTACGCGGGGGACGTCCTCTGATGTCCGGACCGCGCGCAACGCCGTGAATACCGCAGCCTCCCGCTTCCTGCCGCTGGGCATCACCATGGGCGATGCCGCCGGCATCGGCCCGGAAATCATCGTCAAGGCCTATGCCCAGGGCCTGGGCGCGCCGGCCGTGGTCTACGGCGACGCCGGCACGCTGCGGCGCGCCGCGGCCTTGCTGGGCGCGCGGCTGGAGGTGGCGGAAATCGCGGCGCCCGCCGAGGCCGCGTCCTGCGCGGCCGGCGTCATCCCGGTCATCGCCTGTTCGCCCGCCCTGCCCGCCGACCTGCCCGCCGGCAAGGTCAGCGCGGCGGCCGGCCGCGCGGCCTACGACTACGTCTGCGCCGCCATCGACGACGCCAAGGCCGGCCGCATCCGCGCCATCGTCACGGCGCCGTTGAACAAGGAATCCATGAACGCCGGCGGCGCCGATTATCCGGGCCACACGGAGATCCTGGCGGAACGGTCCGGCACGCGCGATTTCGCGATGATGCTGGCCAACCGCGAGCTGCGCGTCCTGCTGGTGACCATCCACGTGGCGCTGGCCGACGTCTTCGCCGGCATTACGCGCGCGGCCGAGCTGCGCGCCATGCGGCTGGCCGACCTCGCCTGCCGCCAGATGGGCATCGCCCGCCCGCGCGTTGCCGTGGCCGGCCTGAATCCGCACGCCGGCGAGAACGGCAAGTTCGGCCGCGAGGACCTGGACGTCATCGCCCCGGCCATCGCCGACGCGCGCGCCGAGGGCATCGACGCCAGCGGCCCCTGGCCCGGCGATACCGTCTTCATGCGGGCGCGGCGCGGCGACTTCGACATCGTGGTGGCGCAGTACCACGACCAGGGCCTGATCCCGGTCAAGTACCTGGGCGTGGACGAAGGCGTCAACGTCACCATCGGCCTGCCCTTCGTGCGCACCAGCGTGGACCACGGCACCGCCTTCGACATCGCCTGGCGCGGCGTGGCCGACCACGGCTCCCTGATCACGGCCTTCGACCTGGCGCTGGCGATGACGCCGCAGGACGCGGACGCGGCATCCACCTAGCACCCAGGCCGGCCGCGGGCCGGAACCCGGCGGCCAGCGCCCGCGCGTTTTGGGCGGCGGGCCGCCCGCAAAACAGCCACCCGAGGCCCGGACATGCGCGTCAAGCTGCGACAGATCGAAGGATTCCTGGCGGCGGCCGATACGCTGTCCTTCTCCCGCGCCGCCGAGCGCATCGGCATGACGCAGCCGGCCTTCTCGCAGTTGATCCGCGACCTGGAGGGCGCGCTCGACGTCAAGCTGTTCGACCGCAGCACCCGCCGCGTGCGCATCACCGACATCGGCGCGCAATTGCGCGACCAGATGCGGCGCGGGCTGCTGGAGATCGACAACGCCTGCAACAACGCCCGCGCCATCACGCAGCTCAAGCAGGGCCGCCTGTCGCTGGCGGTGCTGCCATCCCTGGCGCTGGGGCTGGTCAACGACGCGCTGGCGGATTTCCACGACGCCTATCCCGAGGTGCGCCTGCGCCTGCACGAGGCGCGCAGCCCGCACATCGCCGGCCTGGTGCTCGATTTCGAAGTCGATTTCGCCATCTGCTCCCGCTTCGAATCGCCGCATCCCCTGGTGTTCGAGCGCCTGTTCGACGACGAACTGGTGGCCGTGCTGCCGCGCGGACACGCCCTGGCGCGCCGCCGCGCGCTGAACTGGCGCCTGCTGGAAGACCAGACGCTGATCTGGTTGCAGGCGCAGTCGGACCTCATCCGCAAGGCTTTCGCCGAGAACGGCATCGCCAAGCAGGCCGACCACGAGGTGCTCAATACCGTTACCGCGCTGAGCATGGTGCGGGCGGGCTTCGGCCTGACCATCGTGCCGCTCATCGCGCTGCCCGAACTGAACCTGCGCGGCGTCGCCTGCCGCCCGCTGCGGGGGCCGCAGCCCTTGCGCGAAATCTGCCTGTGCCGCCATGCCGAGCATGCCCTGTCGCCGGCGGCCGAGCGGCTGCGCCAGATGCTGCGCGACATGCCGCGGCGGGAATCGGTGGTCATCCCACCCCGCTAGCGCCGGATCCATATGGGTTCGTACGGATTCGTACGGATTGGGTTGGTACGGATTCATACGCCCAGCCTATGAATTCAAACGATCTTTCGAATTGTCCCCGGCTCCGCGCCGGGCTGTAATCGTCGCCACGACGGGCGCACAGCCCGCATGTCCGCATGTCCATGCGCCTTCGGCCGCGTGGGCAGCGCGAAGACAACCGAAGAGACGATCATGCCCATCCGATTCATGCCGGTCTTGCGCGCCGCGCTGCTGGCCGCCGCGGCCATCGGCCTGCCCGCGCATGCCGACGATTACCCCGCCAGGCCGGTCAGGGTGATCGTGCCCTTCCCGCCCGGCGCCGGCGTCGACATCGTCACCCGCCTGGTCGCCGCCAAGCTGACCACGGAACTGGGCCAGACCTTCGTTGTCGAGAACCGCTCGGGCGCGGGCGGCAACGTCGGCGCCGGCGAAGCGGCGCGCACGGCGCCCGACGGCTATACGCTGCTGGCCGCGCCCTCGTCCATCGCCATCAGCCAGAGCCTGTATAGGAACCTGCCCTTCAAGGTCGACAAGGACTTCCGTTCGGTCGCCCTGATGGCGAGCGTGCCCTTCATCCTGGTGGTCAATCCCAAGGTGCCCGCCGCGAACGTGTCCGAACTGATCGCGCTGGCGAAGGCCAGGCCCGACACCTTGACCTACGCCTCCACCGGCAACGGCAGCTCTCCGCAACTGACGGCGGAAATGTTCGCGTCGGACACCGGCATCCGCCTGCGCCACGTGCCCTATCGCGGCTCCGCGCCCGCCATGACGGACCTGATGTCCGGACGCGTGGACATGATGTTCGCCAATGCCCTGTCCGTGCTGCCGCAGGTGCGCAGCGGACAGTTGCGGGCGCTGGCCATCACCAGCGCCCAACCCGATCCGGACTCGCCGGAACTGCCCACCATGCGGCAGGCGGGCGTCGCCGGCTTCGAATCGAATACGTGGTTCGTGCTGATGGTCCCCAGCGGCACGCCGGACGCCATCGTCGACACGCTGAACCGGGCCGTGGCCAAGGTCATGCAACTGCCCGACGTCCGCAACACGCTGCGCCTGCAGGGCGCCACCGCCGGACAGGGCACGCCGGCCGAGGTGGATGCCTACGTCAAGCGGGAAATCGACAAGTCCGCCGCCATCGTCAAGGCGGCCCATATCCATATCGACTGACGCCATATCGACTGACGCCATATCGATCGACGCCATATCGATCGACGCCATAACGACCGACGCCATATCGACCGATACGGCATCGACTCACACCTCATCGACCGAGACCACCTCGACCGGCTTCCCATGCAAACCTCCGCCACGCCGCAAACCGACCCGCCCGTCACCCTCGCCCTCGCCCGCTACCTGGTCGACGCGCGCTACGAAGACCTGCCCCCCGCCGTGATCCACGAGGCCTCGCGCGGCCTGCTCAACTGGATGGGTTGCGCCCTGGGCGCGGCGCGCCATGAGACCGTGCAGGCCGTGCTGGATGCGCACGCCCCCTTCTTCGGCCCGCCGCAAGCCCAGATCGCCGGCCGCGCGCAACGCGCCGACATCCTGCACGCCGCGCTCGTCAACGGCATCGGCTCGCACGTCCTGGATTTCGACGACACGCACTACCGCGCCGTGCATCCCAGCGCGCCGGTGGTGCCGGCCATCCTGGCGCTGGCCGAGTGGAAGCGCCACAGCGGCCGCGAACTGGTGCATGCCTACGTCCTGGGGGTGGAAGCGGAGATCCGCATCGCGCTGTCGGTGTTTCCCGAGCACTACGACCGCGGCTGGCACATCACCGGCACCGCCGGCGTCTTCGGCGCGGCCGCGGCCGCCGGCAAGCTGCTGGGGCTGGACGAGACGCGGATGGCCTGGGCGCTGGGCATCGCGGCCACGCAGTCCGCCGGCCTGCGCGAAATGTTCGGCAGCATGTGCAAGAGCCTGCATCCCGGCAAGGCCGCGCAGAACGGCCTGAGCGCGGCGCTGATGGCGCAGAGCGGCTACACCAGTTCGACGCGGGCCCTGGAGGCGAAGCGCGGCTTCGGCCAGGTGATGTCCTCGCGCTTCGACCCGTCGGTCATCACGACGGGGCTGGGCGAAAGCTACGAGCTGCTGAAGAACATGTACAAGCCGTTCGCCTGCGGCCTGGTGCAGCATGCCGCGATCGACGCCTGCCTGCAATTGCGGCGGGAATACGGCCTGGCGCCCGAGGATATCGAGGCGGTGCATGCCACCGTGGGGCCGCTGGTCATGGAGTTGACCGCCAAGCCCGAGCCGCGCACCGGGCTGGAAGGCAAGTTCAGCGTCTACCACGCCCTGGCCGCGGCCCTGGTCTACGGCGCGGCCGGCGAAACGCAGTTCGGCACCGCCGCCGTGCTGGATCCGCGCGTGGTCGCCCTGCGCCGGCGCGTGACCGCCGAACTGGATCCGGCCATGCGCAAGCTGGAAGGCCGCGTAAGCATCGTGCTGAAGGACGGCCGCCGGCTGGATCGCCATGTCCCCGAGGCCCTGGGCACGCTGGCGCGGCCGATGAGCGACGCCGACCTGGAGGAGAAATTCCGGAATCTGGCGGGAGACCTGCTGCCGGCGGCGCAGGCGACGCGCCTGGCGCGGGCCTGCTGGGACGTGGCGCGGTTGCCGGACGCCGGCGAGGTGGCCCGGCTGGCGGCGGGCCCCGGCTGAAACGGCGAAAAACAACACTTCAGGCCCCTGTACCCCCGGGGAAGTACAATGCGCAGCATTCGATTTCTTCCATCCCTCGATCCACGCCGGGATGCGATCCTGGGCGTTTCCATGCGCGCGGTCGCTCCGGCGGCCAGCCACCTCCATGAAACGCATAGCCAGTCTTCTGCCGGACCGTTTTACTCTCTTCCTCGTCACCACCGTCATCATCGCCAGCCTGGTGCCCGCGCACGGCCAGGGGATCAAGTTCTTCAATACCCTGACGAACATCGCGGTGGGCCTGCTGTTCTTCCTGCACGGCGCCCGGCTCTCGCGCGAGGCCATCATCGCGGGCATCACGCACTGGCGGCTGCACAGCGTGATCTTCTCGGCGACCTTCATTCTCTTCCCGGTCATCGGCCTGCTGCTGCGTCCGGTGCTGGCGCCGCTGGTCACGCCCGAGCTCTACCTGGGCATCCTGTTCCTGTGCTGCCTGCCGGCCACCGTGCAGTCCGCCATCGCATTCACCTCGATGGCGCGCGGCAACGTGCCCGCCGCGGTATGCAGCGCGTCGGCTTCCAGCCTGCTGGGCATCTTCATTACGCCGCTGCTGGTGGGCGTGGTGATCCACAACGCCAGCAGCGCGCCGGTGTCCTTCGACGCGGTCGGCAAGATCATGCTGCAACTGCTGCTGCCCTTCATCGTGGGCCAGATCATGCGCCGCTGGATCGGCGCCTGGGTGCACAAGCGCAAGGCCATGCTGAAGTTCGTCGACCAGGGCTCCATCCTGCTGGTGGTCTACACGGCCTTCTCCGAAGCCGTCAACGAAGGCCTGTGGCACAACACGCCGCTGGACGCCCTGGCGGGCCTGGTCGTGGCCTGCGCCGCCATCCTGGCGGTGGCCCTGCTGGCGACCACGCTGGCCGGCCGCCTCTTCGGCTTCAACCTGCCCGACCGCATCACGCTGCTGTTCTGCGGCTCCAAGAAGAGCCTGGCCAGCGGCGTTCCCATGGCCCAGGTGCTGTTCGCCGGCCACGCCGTCGGCGCCATCGTGCTGCCGCTGATGCTGTTCCACCAGATCCAGTTGATGGTCTGCGCCGTGCTGGCCAGCCGCTGGGCGAACCGCCCGGTGGATCCGCATGAGAAAGACGACCACCACTGAAAAGGGGAGACCCACCCCCTACCCGCTTCGCGGGCCCCCTCGAGGGGGCGGCGTTGGCGGACGGCGGGGGAAGCCCACCCCCTACCCCCTTCGCGGGCCCCCTCGAGGGGGCGGCGTTGGCGGACCGGCGAGGGAAGCCCACCCCCCACCCGCTTCGCGGGCCCCCTCGAGGGGGCGGCGTTGGCGGACCGGCAAAGCCGGCTCCGCTACGCCCTGGATGGGCATCGAGGTCTGCGTCCGGTTTCCATGCCGCCACGCCGGGCGTCCCAGGATGGCGTCCGATCAGTAGGACTGTTGGCCCGAGAAATTCAGGAAGCGCGTGCTCATGCCCTGGAAGGTCAGGCGCACCGTGCCGATGGGGCCGTTACGCTGCTTGCCGATGATGATCTCGGCCGTGCCCTTGTCCGGCGAATCGGGGTTGTAGACCTCGTCGCGGTAGATGAACAGGATCAAGTCGGCGTCCTGCTCGATGGCGCCCGATTCGCGCAGGTCGCTCATCACGGGACGCTTGTTGGGCCGCTGTTCCAGGCTGCGGTTCAACTGCGACAGCGCGATCAGCGGGCAGTTCAGCTCCTTGGCCAGGCCCTTGAGCGAACGGCTGATTTCCGAGATTTCGGTGGCGCGGTTCTCGCTGCCGCCGTTGCCGGCCATCAACTGCATATAGTCGATGATGATCAGGCCCAACTGGCCGCACTGGCGCGCCAGGCGGCGCGCGCGGGCGCGCACTTCCATGGCGCTCAAGGCCGGCGTTTCGTCGATGTAGACCTGGGCGTCCTGCATCATCTGCACGGCGTGCGTGACGCGCGGCCAGTCCTCGGCGGTCAGCTTGCCGGTCCGCATGCGATGCTGGTCGAGCAGGCCGACCGAACCCAGCATGCGCATCGCCAGTTGCACCGCGCCCATTTCCATGGAGAACACCGCCACCGGCAGGCCCTGCTCGATGGCGATGTGCTCGCCGATGTTCATGGAGAAGGTCGTCTTGCCCATGGACGGCCGGCCGGCCACGATGATCAGGTCGCCGCCCTGCAGGCCGGAGGTCATCTTGTCCAGGTCGGTGAAGCCGGTGGGCACGCCGGTCACGTCGGATTCGGTGTCGCGGTGATAAAGCTCGTCGATGCGCTCCACCACCTGCGTCAGCAGCGGCTGGATCTCGTGCCAGCCCGCGGAACCGCGCTGGCCTTCCTGGGCGATCTTGAAGACCTTGGATTCGGCCTCGTCCAGGATCTGGCGCGCTTCCTTGCCCTGCGGGTTCAGCGCGGCCGAGGAGATCTCGTCGGCGATGGTGACCAGCTTGCGCAGCGTGGCGCGTTCGCGCACGATCTCCGCGTAGCGGCGGATGTTGGCCGCCGACGGCGTGTTGTGCGCCAGCGAGTTCAGGTACGCGATGCCGCCGGCGTCCTCGGACTTGCCATTGGTGATCAGCGCCTCGTGCACGGTCACCACGTCGGCGGGGCGTGACAGGCCGATCAGCTTGGCCATGGCCTGCCAGATCAGGCGATGGTCATGGCGGTAGAAGTCCTCCTCCACCAGCACGTCGGCGACGCGGTCCCACGCCGCGTTGTCCAGCAGCAGGCCGCCCAGCACCGATTGCTCGGCCTCGATGGAGTGCGGGGGCACGCGCAGGTATTCGAGGGAAGTGTCGTTGCTGTTGGCGGCGGTGGGCGAATTCATGCGTACGCTCTAAAGGGCGGAATCACGGTTGCGGCCACGGGGGCCGATAACGGCTGAAGACCAGGGCTGGCGATCAAGGCCGGGGGTCAGTCCGGGAGTCGGGCCGGAAATCAGTCCGGGTCAGGTCCCGCAGCAAATCGGCCACCCGGAAGAAACCCTGCACGTCGCGCGACGACAGGCGGCCCAGCAGCGGACGCAGCAGGCGCGCCACGCCCCCCAGCACGCGACCCAGGCGCGCCAGGCGGTCCCGCACCCGCGCGTCCGGATTGACCTCGAAATACCCTTGCACCATGTCGCGCGCCAGCCCGGGCATGATCTCCGCGGGCAGCTTGCGCAGGGACACCAGCGAGGCGACCAACTGGAACAGATCGTAGGCCTGGGCCAGGGGCGGCGACAAGGCTTCGCCGATATTTTCTTCGAAATCGATGCGCCAGAGTTCGTCGTTCCGTATCGTCAGATTACGGATCTGCGCCCCGCCATGGCAATGGCCGCGCCGATGGAATTCGGCCAGGTCGCGGCCGGCCAGCCGCGCCCAGCGGCTGCGCGTCTCGGCGCTGCCGTGGCGGATGACGGAGGACAGGTCCTCGCCCACGTGCTCCAGCACCAGCAGGCCGGGCGCCTCGTGCCAGATGGCGGGCACCCTGCAATCGTCGGCCAGCAGCACGCGCAGGCGCTGCGCCTCGAAGTCCAGGCCGTTGCGCAACAGGACGCCGGGGCGCGGAAACTCGCCGAGGAACAGCTTGCAGCCCAGCCCCAGGAAAAAAGCGCGCAGATAGCGCAGCACATAGCTGAGGCCGCCGCCCAGGCTGGCCCGGCGGCGCTTGACCACGAAGTGGATGCCGTCCAGCTCGGTCTCCAGCACCTGCGGAAGCGGCCGCTTGGCGGCGGCTTCCAGCCACGCCTGCAAATCGGGCGGAGGCGACTGGTGTACGGGCGAGGAGGTCAATGAAGAGCCTTGGGCAAAAGGTCGGACGGGAAATACCCTTGCGCCGCGCCGCTTGCAGCGCCCCGAAGGGGCGTTCTTGCCTCGAGGCAGTCCGGCTGCGGCAAAAAACCAGAGCCGGCACCCGGCCGGCTCTGATAACGCAAGTGTCGATCGCGCGCCGGCTGGCCGGCGCCGAATCGGGATACGGCCGCCTGGGCCGCCGCATCCATGCGCCTTAGGCCATTTCGCCTTCGACCACCACGTTGATGTCGCTGACGACGTCGGCGTGCAGGGCAACCTGCACCGGGTACTCGCCGACCGCCTTCAGGGCGCCGTTGGGCAGGCGCACGTACGCCTTTTCAACGGAGTCGAAGCCGGCCTTGCGCAGGGCTTCGGCGATGTCGGCGTTGGTGACCGAGCCGAACAGGCGGCCGTCGACGCCGGCCTTCTGCGACAGCTTCAGTTGGTAGCCGTTCAGGCGCTCGCCCACGGCTTGCGAGGCGGCCAGGCGCTCGGCCTGGACCTTTTCCAGTTCGGCGCGGCGCGCTTCGAACGCTTCCAGCGCGGCCTTGGTGGCGCGGGTCGCCTTCTTCTGCGGGATCAGGAAATTGCGGGCGTAGCCGTCACGCACGCGGACCACTTCACCCAGGTTGCCCAGGTTGAGGACTTTTTCGAGCAGGATAACTTGCATGTCTGGCCCCGGATCAGTTGTGGTTGTCGGTGTACGGCAACAGCGCCAGGAAGCGGGCGCGCTTGATGGCCGTGTCGAGCTGGCGCTGGTAGTGCGCCTTGGTGCCGGTCAGGCGAGCGGGAATGATCTTGCCGTTTTCCTGGATGAAGTCACGCAGCGTGTCCAGATCCTTGTAGTCGATCTCTTCGACGCCGGCGGCCGTGAAGCGGCAGAACTTGCGACGCTTGAACAGCGGGTTCTGCTGCGGGAATTTGCGTTTTTCCTTGCGCTTGCCAAAGAAAGCCATGATGTGCCTCTTGATTTGCAGGGGTCCGTGGACCCGAATTCTTTACGTGTGGCCTGGATCAACCCCAGGCCGCCTGTTTATCCAAAACTAGACGGTGACCGGATCGCTGCCCGAAAGGCGCGTCGCCTGCTGCATGTGCAGCTTCAGCTTGACCGCGTCCTTGCGCACCGGCGCCAGGAAACCCCGGACTTCCAGTTGCGCCCCCAGCCCGACATCCGCCAGCAACAGCGCCAGGTCTCCCAGCGCCACCGCCGCGATCGTCAATTCGACGCGACGGGGATGTCCGGCTTCGACCACTTCGGACTGGTGGCTCAGCAACATCTCCAGCGCGGGCAAACCCGCCGGGGTGTAGCGCAACGCCTCTCTTTCGAGGACTTGCGCGCTGAGTACGACCTGGTTCATGAAGTGGCGAGGGTCCGGTGCCCATGCGGACCGGCTTGCCTGTCCCGCCGCGGCATGTACGCGGTTTCCCGCGAACGCCGCCGGCCCGGACGTGGCCGCCGCGATCCGCCTGGCCGTTTATTCGGATTGAGCCGTTGCCGCTTCCGCCGAAGCCTTGCGGGCTTCTTCGCGCTCGACCGACTTCATCATGATCGAGGCGCCCGACTGGGCCTTCTTGGTCTTGATGACCAGATGGCGCAGCACGGCGTCGTTGTAGCGGAACGAATGTTCGAGTTCGTCCAGGGTGGCCTGGCCGCATTCGATGTTCAGGCACACGTAGTGGGCCTTGACCAGCTTCTGGATGGGGTAGGCCAGTTGACGGCGGCCCCAGTCTTCCAGGCGATGCACCGTGCCGCCTTGGCCGGTGACCAGCGCCTGATACCGCTCGACCATGGCGGGCACCTGCTCGCTCTGGTCGGGGTGGACGATGAACACTACTTCGTAGTGACGCATGGGTAAAACTCCTCGTGGATATCCGGCCCCTGCGTGGCGCGTCCGCCGCGAGGGCGGGCGCCGCGTAGCGGGCCAGGGTCAGCCCGCCCCCAACCATCGGGAGTCGAGCAGGAAAGCCTTGTATTATCGCCGGAACCGGCAATTAGTGCAAATCGGCCGTCAAATCAAGGGAAATCGCGCCGCCGTGCGTTGCGGCGGCGAGACAGGCCGCGCCGGCGGACCTACCCTTCCACCACCGCGTAGGCGGAGTGGTTGTGGATCGATTCGAAGTTCTCGGCCTCGACGCGGTAGCGCCGGATGCCCTGGCGCGCCGCCATGCGGGCGGCGACGTCGCGCACCAGGTCCTCGACGAACTTGGGATTGTCGTAGGCGCGCTCGGTGACGAACTTCTCGTCCGGCCGCTTGAGCAGGCCCCATAGCTCGCAGGACCCTTCTTCCTCGACCGCGCGGATGACGTCGTCCATGCCGACGTCGTCGCCCAGGATGGCCGACACCGTGACGTGGGAGCGCTGGTTGTGGGCGCCGTACTCGGAAATCGCCTTGGAACACGGGCACAGGCTGGTGACCGGCACCTGCACGACGAGCTCGAATTCGACCTCGTCGCCGGCGGCGCGGGCGATCCACTGCACTTCGTAGTCCAGCAGGCTCTGCACCCCGGAAACCGGCGCCGACTTGTTGATGAAATACGGGAAGGCGGCGGTGATGTCGCCCTTCTCGGCATGCAGCAGCGGCAGCATTTCGCGCGCCATGGCGCGGAACAGGGCCGGCGTCATGGGAACGCTGCGATATTTCTCCAGCAGGGCCACGAAGCGCGACATGTGGGTGCCCTTCTCTTCCGCCGGCAGCGCCACCGTCAGCGTCCAGTTGGCCACCGTGGCCATGGCGCTGCCGTCGCCGGCCTGCACCAGCATGGGATGGCGCACGCCGCGGATGCCCACGCGCTGGATGGGGATGTGACGGGTATCGGCCGAACTCTGCACGTCCGGCATGACGATGGCGCGATCGATCGGGGAATTCATGTTGGTTTACCTGCTGCGGACGGTCGCCGGGCGGCCGCCCCAAAAAGCTGAAGGACTTGCATTATTGCGTAAAAAGCGCGCAATCTCCGTGAAAACCCTATTGCCGATAGGTAAGCGATAGCACACGGAGCCCGCCGCCGTGGCCGCGCGGCCACACGAAGCCGGGATCGGCGCGCTCAACCGGCGGCGGCCCGCGGCGCCTCGACCGCCAGCAGCGCGGCGAACCGCCCCCGCACCGACGCCTCGATGCCCTCGGCATTCAAGCCCAGGCCGGCCATCAGGGCCTGCTGGTCGCCGTGGTCGATGAAACGGTCCGGCAGGCCCAGTTGCAGCAGCGGGCACTGCACGCCGGCCTCGTTCAAGGCCTCGGCCACCGCGCTGCCCGCGCCGCCCATGATGGCGGCGTCCTCGACCGTCACCAGGGCGTCATGGCGCGCCGCCAGGGCCAGCACCAGGTCGCGGTCCAGCGGCTTGACGAAACGCATGTCGGCCACCGTCGCATCCAGCGCCTCGGCGGCGCGCAGCACCGCCGGCAGCAGCGTGCCGAAAACCAGGAAGGCGATGCGGCCGCCGTCCTCGCGCCGGACGACGCCCTTGCCCAGCGGCACTTCCTGCAGGTCGGTCCCCGCCGCCGCGCCGCTGCCGCCGCCGCGCGGGTAGCGCACGGAGGCCGGGCCGGGATGGCGGTAGCAGGTGGTCAGGAGCAGGCGCGCCTCGGCTTCGTCCGAGGGCGTGGCCACGACCATATTGGGAACGCAGCGCAGGAAGGCGGTGTCGTAGTTGCCGGCGTGGGTGGCGCCGTCGGCGCCCACCAGGCCGGCGCGGTCCAGCGCGAACGTGACGTCCAGGTTCTGCAGGGCCACGTCGTGGATCAGTTGATCGTAGCCGCGCTGCAGGAAGGTCGAATAAATGGCGACCACCGGCTTCTGCTGTTCACAGGCCAGGCCGGCGGCGAAGGTCACGGCGTGCTGTTCGGCGATGCCGACGTCGAAATAACGGGTGGGAAAGCGCCGTTCGAACTCCACCAGGCCGCTGCCCTCGCGCATGGCGGGCGTGATGCCGACCAGGCGCTGGTCGGCCGCGGCCATGTCGCACAGCCATTGTCCGAAGACCTGCGTGAACGTCACCTTGGCCGGCGCCTTGGCGGGCACGATGCCGACGGCGGGATCGAATTTGCCCGGGCCGTGGTAAAGCACCGGGTCCGCCTCGGCCAGCTTGTAGCCCTGCCCCTTGCGCGTGACCACGTGCAGGAACTGCAGGCCCTTGAGCTCGCGCAGGTTCTGCAGGGTCGGCACCAGCGCGTCGAGGTCGTGGCCGTCGATGGGGCCGACGTAGTTGAAGCCGAATTCCTCGAACAGCGTGGCCGGGGTGACCATGCCCTTGGCGTGCTCCTCGATGCGGCGCGCCAGTTCCAGCACCGGCGGCACGTGCTGCAGCATGGCGCGGCCGACGTTCTTGGCGGCGGCGTAGAAGCGGCCCGACATCAGGCGCGCCAGGTAGCGGTTCAGGGCCCCGACCGGCGGCGAGATCGACATGTCGTTGTCGTTCAGGATCACCAGCAGGTCGATGTTGGGCGTGACGCCGGCATTGTTCATGGCCTCGAAGGCCATGCCCGCCGACATGGCGCCGTCGCCGATCACGGCGATGTGCTGCCGCGCGACGCCGGCGTTGCGCGACGCCACGGCCATGCCCAGCGCCGCCGAAATCGAGGTCGACGAGTGCGCGGTGCCGAAGGCGTCGTATTCGGATTCGGCGCGGCGCGGAAAGCCGGAGATGCCGCCTTCCTGGCGCAGCCGGGCCATCTCCGCGCGCCGTCCGGTGAGGATCTTGTGCGGATAGGATTGATGGCCGACGTCCCAGACGATGCGATCGTGCGGGGTGTCGAAAACGTGGTGCAGGGCAAGCGTCAGCTCGACCGTGCCCAGGTTGGACGACAAATGGCCGCCGGTCCGGGAGACGGACTCCAGCACGAAGGCGCGCAGTTCGTCGGCCAGTTTCTTCAGATCGCGGCGGTCCAGACGCTTGAGGTCGGCCGGACTGGCGATGGTGTCCAGGAGTTCTGTGGTCATGCTGTAAAGGATAGCCCCGCGGGCGATCGAATGCACATCGTCCGATCCGGCGAGCGCCGGACCGGGCGAACGTCAACGGTCTCTCAAAACGATGAAATCGGCCAGTTCCGCCAGGCGCGCGCGACCCTCGCCCAGCGGCGCCAGGGCCTGCAGGGCGGTATCGCGCAGGGAGGAAGCGAAACGGCGCGCCTCTTCCAGGCCCAGCAGGGAAACGTAGGTCGGTTTGTTCCCGGCCGCGTCCTTGCCCGCGGTCTTGCCCAGCCTTGCCGTGTCGGCGGTGACGTCCAGGATGTCGTCCACCACCTGGAAGGCCAGGCCGATGGCCTGCGCGTAATCGTCCAGCGCGCGGCGGGCCACCGAGCTGGCGCCGGCGACGATGCCGCCCAGCGCCACGCTGACGGCCAGCATGGCGCCGGTCTTCATGCCGTGCATTTGCTGTAGTTCCTCGCGCGTCAGGGCGCGGCCCACGCTGGCCAGGTCGATGGCCTGGCCGCCGGCCATGCCGCGGCTGCCGGCCGCGCGCGCCAGCGCCTGGGTCGCCTGCACCACCAGGGCCGGCGCGATGGGCATGTCCGCCAGGAACTGGAAGGCCAGCGGCTGCAGGGCGTCGCCCGCCAGCATGGCGGTGGCTTCGTCGTAGCGCACGTGCAGGGTCGGCTGGCCGCGCCGCAAGGTGTCGTCGTCCATGCAGGGCAGGTCGTCGTGCACCAGGGAATAGGCGTGGATCAGTTCGACGGCCGCGGCGGCGCGGTCCAGCGACGCCTCCACCGCCATGGCGTGGCCGCTGACGGGACAGGCCTGGCCGGCGGCGTAGACCAGCGCGGCGCGCACGCGCTTGCCGCCGCCCAGGACGGCGTAGCGCATGGCTTCGTGCAGGCGCGCCGGGACGGCGTCCGCCGGCGGCAGCAACTCGTCGAGCTTCTGCTCGATATGTTGCGCGCGGGCCGTCAGCCAGTCCGCGAAGGCGAGATGGTTCTGCTTCATCCGTTCGTATCGTCGTCCAGCGCCCCGGGGTCGAGCGGCCGCAACAGGTCGCCCTCCAGCACCCGCACCTGCTGCTCGGCTTGCGCCAGGCGCTCCTGGCAGATCCGCGTCAGCGCGACGCCGCGCTTGTAGGCGGCCAGGGAGGCCTCCAGCGGCAGGGAACCGTCTTCCATCGACGCGACCAGATCCTCCAGTTGCGCCAGCGCGCCTTCGAAATCCTGCGGCAAGGCAGCGGCCTCGGCCGGCTCGGCCGCGGGGGGAACGGGGGGGATTTGCCTGGACGCCAAGCGGATCTCCGAAATGCGTGGGAAGAATCCTGGGATTGTAGCAAGGGGAAGGTTCCCTAGCCGCATGGCGCGCGGCCCCTCGATGGTGGACACCGGGGGGCCGGCAGGTCCAGGGGCCGGAAGACCGGGAGACGGGACGGCCGGCGCCTATGCGGCGGGGCGCGACAGGGCCTGGGCGGCGCGGCGCAGGACGGGGGCGACCTCGTCGCGCAGGACGGCTTCGGGGAGCAAGGTGGCGGGGCCGCCGCAACTGATGACGAAGATGCCCTCGCCCGTCGCGGATTCGAAAGGCGCGGCGGCGGCGTTGATGCCGGATTGCCATTCGCCCATCGCGAAACAGCAGCCCGTGGCGGCCAGGTCGTCGACGCAACGGCCGACGACCTCGGGCGCGGGCGCCAGCGGGCCCAGGCGCGCCAGCATGTCGCGGCGGGCGGGCGCCGGCAGCAGCGCCAGGTAGGCGCGCCCCATGGCGCTGTCCATGCTCACCCGGCAGCCGACCGGCAGGCGCAGGTACAGGGCCGAGGAACCGTGGATGGCCTCGACGTAGGCCATGGCGTCGCCGTCGCAGGTGCCCAGGGCCAGGGCCCCGCCCGTCTGCTGCGCCAGGGACTGCATGGCGGGCTTGGCCAACTGGCGCACCTCCAGCCCCGACAGCAGCCCCAGGCCCAGGGTCAGCACGCCATGGCCCGGCGCGTAGCGGCCGCTGTCGCGGTCGTAGCGCAGGTAACCCAGTTCGGTCAGCGTATAGGTGATGCGGCTGAGCGTGGCCTTGGGCAGTCCGGTCAACCGCGCCAGCTCGAGATTGCCCAGCGCGCCGCTGCCGTCCTGGAAACAGCGCAGGACCTGCAGCCCGCGCGCCAGGGCGGTAATGAAATCGGCCGATCGTTCCGCGCCCTCGGCGACCGGCGCGCGCCGGCGCCGCCCGGCGCGATCGCGCACCGCGGGCGCCTGCTCAACCTGGGGTTTTCCTTGAGGGCGAAAGGATTGCATTCGGCGACATCCCTTTTTATATTGAATTCCGAAAGACAAAATTTAATTCCGACATACGGAATTTAACGAATCGCGCCGGTTTTTTCATCGCCGGGCCGCTCCCAAGATGAAAAGCGCCCCCTCGGGGGGCAGCAAGCGGCGCAGCCGCGCGGCTTGGGGGCCTTTTTTCACCGCGCTTTTCCTGAGGGGGATTTTTTTCATGCGACCTTGGCTCAAGCTTTTTGCCGCCCTGGCCCTGGCAGGCGCCTGCGGCGCGGCCAGCGCCCACTATCCGGAACGGCCCATCAAGGTGGTGTCGCCCTTCCCGGCCGGCGGCGCCACCGACGTGCTGACCCGCCTGCTGGCCGAACGCATGGGCAAGGACCTGAAGGCCTCGATCATCGTGGAGAACCGCGCCGGGGCGGGCACCTCCATCGGCGCCTCCTACGTGCAGCGCGAGGCGCCGGACGGCTACACCATCCTCATGGCCACCAACTCCACGCTGGTGACCAACCGCTTCCTGTACAAGGACCTGCCCTACGACCCGGACGGCTACGCGCCGATCGGCATGGTCGGCATCGGTCCGCTGGTGCTGCTGGCCGGTCCCAAGGAACCGTTCCACGACACCGCCGGCCTGGTCGCCTATGCCAAGAAGCATCCGGGCAAGCTGACCTTCGCCTCCTTCGGTCCGGGTACGTCCTCGCACCTCGCGGCCGAACGCTTCAAGTCGCAGACCGGCATCGACATCCTGCACGTGCCCTTCAAGGGCGCCAGCCAGGCCCTGCCGGCCCTGATCGGCGGCGACGTCGACCTGTTCTTCGACATGGTCGCCACGGGCATGCCGCAGGCCGACGCCGGCAGGGTGCAGGTCTTCGGCATCACCAGCAGCCAGCGCCTGGAGAGCGAACCCAAGCTGGCGACCATCGCCGAACAGGGCTACCCCGGCTTCGACATGACCGCCTGGTTCAGCTTCGTCGCGCCCAAGGGCACGCCGCCCGACGTCCTGGGCAAGCTCCAGGGGGCCCTGGCCGATGCGCTGAAGGACGAGACGGTGCGCCGGAAGATGCTGGAAATGGGCATCCAGCCGAGCGACGGCACGCCGCAGGCGCTCACCGCGCAGATCAAGTCCGAACTGCCGGTGGTGCAGGCGCTGGTCAAGCAGGCCAACATCGTCCTGCAGTGAGTCCGCATGATGGCCATGCATAACGGCCACGCATAACGGCCATTGACCAGGCGGAACAAGCGCGGACATGCCCCGCCAGGGCATGGCGCTTGCACTCCGCATGCATCCATCGATCCTGTTGCCAAGCCGCTTCTCGCGGCCTGGCAATAGGAAAAAGGGATGGGTTTGGTCCCCGCTCCCCCCTGGGGTACAATCGACGTTTTGATCGGCCAGCCCGATTTTTCTTCGCGCCAGAACGGATCCGTGCCGTCCTGGCTTTTTTATCCGAGCGGAGGGAATCATGACCGACGTCGGTCGGATGGCGCAATTTGTGCCGGCTCGCACGCAACTGCCCGTCAACGCCTATTTTGACGAAGCACGCTTCCAGCGCGAGCAAGAAATCATTTTCAAACAGTCTTCCCTTTACGTCGGCAACCAGAAGATGGTCCCCGAGGTCGGAGACTGGCGCACGCTCGTCCAGGAAAATGGCGGGCGCGTGCTGGTGCGCAACCAGGAAGGCATAGAACTCATCTCGAACGTCTGCCGCCACCGGCAGGCCTTGATGCTGGGCGGCGCCCCGGGAAACGTGGCTGGCAACGTCAATACCGCGGGCAACCTGCGCGCCACCGGCGGCAATATCGTCTGCCCGCTGCACCGTTGGACCTACGACAAGCAGGGCCAGTTGCTGGGCGCGCCGCAGTTCGCGGCCACGCCCTGCATGGACCTGCCGCGGTTCCGCCTGCGCGATTGCCACGGCCTGCTGTTCGAAGGCCCGCGCGATCCGTCCAGGGACCTCGCCACGCTGTTCAACCGGCCCGAGTTCGATTTCGGCGACTACGTGCTGGACCACGTCGAGGTCCATCAGTGCAACTACAACTGGAAGACCTTCATCGAGGTCTATCTGGAGGACTATCACGTCGCGCCCTTCCACCCGGGCCTGGGCCACTTCGTCACCTGCGACGACCTGGAATGGGAATTCGGGAACTGGCACAGCGTGCAGCGCGTGGGCGTGCACAACGCCCTGGCGCAGCCAGGTTCGGACGTCTACCGCAAGTGGCACGACAACCTGATGCAGTACCGCGCGGGCGATGCGCCGGAATTCGGGGCCATCTGGGCCACCTATTTCCCCACGCACATGATCGAGCTGTATCCCCACGTGCTGGTGCTGTCGACCCTGCATCCGCGCGGTCCGCAGGACACGCTGAACGTGGTGGAGTTCTACTACCCCGAGGAAATCGCCGCCTTCGAGCGGGAATTCGTCGAGGCGCAGCGCGCGGCCTACATGGAAACGGCGATCGAGGACGACGAGATCGCCGAACGCATGGACGCCGGCCGCAAGGCTCTGATGCTGCGCGGCGTCACCGAGGCGGGTCCGTACCAGTCCCCCATGGAAGACGGCATGCAACATTTCCATGAATGGTACAGAACCATAATGGCGGAAACGGAACCTCATCCGTAATGCGCCGCCGTGCGGGCGGTTCCTCGGCAAGAGGGCCGCGCGCACGGTATTTCGCGCAAGGCCGCGCGCCGGCCCGCGCGAATCCCACACAGACCGTTACGCAACGCCTGTGTTTCTTCTCGTCCCCGTCATGAAAAAATCAAGTCGCGCTGGTCAACTCAAAAGGACCACCACAGCGCGCGCGATGCTGCGCGACCGTAAGGAGCACGGCCATGGGATTGACTCTGGACCAGATAGCGAACCTTTTCCACCTCACCGGCGATCTGCCCTACGGCAACACCGCGGTGACGCAGGCTGAACACGCGCGCCAGACCGCCGCGCTGGCGCTGGCTGAAAACGCCGCCCCGTCGCTGGTGACCGCCGCCCTGCTGCACGACCTCGGCCACCTCATCATTCAGCACCCCGACACCGTGCGCATCGAGGGCGCCGATTACAAGCACCAGTATTTCGTCCTGCCTTTCCTGCGCGACCTGTTCGGGCCCGACGTGCTCGAACCCATCCGCCTGCACGTCGAGGCGCACCGCTACCTGTGTTTCGTCGAGCCGGATTACCTGGGGCCGCGCAACAGCGCCGCGCGCCGGGCCCTGGATCTGGCGGGCGGCGTTTTCGACGCGCCCCAGGCCAGCGAGTTTTCCGCCCTGCCATGGGCGCCGGAGGCCATCCGCCTGCGCCGCTGGGACGACCAGGCCTGCCGGATAGGCGCCGAACCGCCGCCGCCCCTGTCCTATTTCCTGGAAATCGCCGCCGGCGTGGCGCAGCGTCACCAGGCCACGCGGCCATCCCGCCTGGGCACGCCGCCGCGCGGGACGGCGCGCCATCCGGCGGCATGGCCGCGCGCCGTGCCGCCGTCCGCGGGATTCAGCCCTTGGCCTGGGGCCGCGAAGGATCGCTGACCCACTCGCTCCACGAGCCCGGATACAGGCGCGACCCCTGCAGTCCCGCCACTTCCATGGCCAGCAGATTGTGGCTGGCGGTGATTCCCGAGCCGCACTGGTGCACGATGGCGCCGGGCGCGCGCTTGCCCAGCACGGCCTCGAATTCCTTGCGCAGTTCCTGCGGCGACTTGAAGCGGCCGTCGGCGGCGAGGTTGTCGGTGTTGGGACGGTTCAGGGCGCCGGGGATATGCCCGGCGGCCGGATCGATCGGCTCCATTTCGCCGCGGTAGCGGGCCGCCGCGCGGGCATCCAGCACCGTGAAGGACGGCTGCGCGATATTGGCGAGGACCGTATCGGCGTCCACCGGCTCGGTCAAGGCCTCGCGCAACAGGGGCGCCCCCGCCCCGGCCGACACCGGCGCGGGCCGCGGGCCGGGGCCGCTCTCCACCGCCAGGCCGGCGGCCGACCATGCCTGCCAGCCGCCGTCCAGCACCGCCACGCGATCGTGGCCCAGCCAGCGCAGCATCCACCACAGGTGCGCGGCGAACTGGCCGCCGCTGGCGTCGTAGGCGACGACCAGGGTGTCGGGGGCGACGCCATGGCTGGCCAGCAGCGCGGCCAGCGCGGCGCGATCTGGCAGCGGGTGGCGGCCGTTCCTGCCCGTGCGCGGCGCGGCGAGCTCGGTCTCGTTGTCCAGGTAGCGGGCGCCCGCGATGTGCGATTGCTCGTACTGGCGGCGGCCGGCGGCGTGGTCCATCAGGTCGTGGCGCAGGTCGAATACCCGCACGTCGGGGTCGCCGAGGCGGGCGGACAGCTCGGATGCGGAAATCAAGGTCATGCTCATACGGCGTTCTCCTGGGCAGTCTTGGTAAGGGGGCGCGTTTCACGCATGGTGCGCCAGACCGACAACAAGCCGGCCGCGATAATCAGGCCCATGCCGGACCAGGCGATGGCATCGAGATGATCGTGCCAGAACGCCATGCCCAGGCAGGCGGCGAAGATGATGGTGGTGTACTGCAGGGCCGCCGTCAACAAGGCCGAGCCCAGGCCGAAGGCGCGCGTCATGGCGAGCTGGCCGCACAGGCCGGACAGGCCGATGCCGAACAGCGCGGCGTAGCCGATGAGGTCGGCCTGGCCCCAGCCATGGATCAACAGGCCCACCAGGCTGCTGAGGCTGACCGCCAGCGAAAAGAACAGCACCGTGCGCCACTCCGGTTCGCCGATGCGCCCCAGCTCGCGTATCTGCATCATCGAGATGGCGGCGGCGCCGCCGGCGCCCAGGCCGGTCAGCGCCGCCAGCCACTGGTCGTCGCCGATGCTGGGCCGCAGCACGGCGATGACGCCGAGAAAGCCGAGGCCCACGGAAAGGATGCGCACGGCATCGCGCTGGACGCCGCCCCACCCCAGCATATAGCCGGCGATGAACAGCGGCGAGGTGTAGTTCAGGCTGATGGCCGTGGCCAGCGGCAGGTGGGACAAGGCATAGAAGCCCAGCCACATGGACGAGACGCCGGCCAGGTTGCGCCACAGATGGGGCCGCCACCTGGAGGGCACGATGGAATGGCGGCCGGCGCGCGCCCATAGCAGGATCAGGACCACCGACGGCATGCCCCGGAACAATACGACTTGCGCCAGGGAAGCTTCGTGCTCGGTGGCAAGCTTCACGCAAGAACCCATGATGGCGAACATGAGCGACGCCAACAACATCCAAAGAGCCTGCATGAGACCTGCGAAATTCCGGAAAGGGTTGGGGCGGATCGGGACGGATTTCCCCGGCCGCGGCCCGCGCCAGCCGATTTTCCGGGGAAACAGGCGCTCATGAGAGGAACCTGAACGGAACCGATAATATACTCGTTGTCACGACGGGGAACCCGCCGGGACCCGGCGGTGCGGGCCGCCGGGAACCACGGCCGGCTCCGTCACGTCCAAGCTACACCTGCTCGCAGAGGATCCATAACAATCATGAAACGCATCATTCTTTTTGTCCTGACCAACCTGGCCGTCATGCTGGTGCTGTCGGCGACGCTGCATATCTTCGGCGTCGACCGCTACCTGACGGCCAATGGCCTGAACGTCTCCCAGTTGCTGGTCTTCTCGGTCATCGTCGGCTTCACCGGCTCCATCATCTCCCTGTTCATGAGCAAGCCGATGGCCAAATGGAGCACCGGCGCCCACGTGATCGACCCCAACGCCCCGCGCAACCAGCGCGAGGCCTGGCTGCTCGATACCGTGCATCAACTGGCCGAGCGCGCCGGCATCGGCCGGCCCGAAGTGGCCATCTACGACGGCGCGCCGAACGCCTTCGCGACGGGCGCCTTCAAGAACGACGCGCTGGTCGCCGTCAGCACGGGCCTGCTGGACAGCATGACGGAGGAAGAAGTGGCCGCCGTGCTGGGCCACGAAGTGGCGCACGTCGCCAATGGCGACATGGTGACGCTGACGCTGATCCAGGGCGTGGTCAACACCTTCGTGATCTTCCTGGCGCGCGTGGTCGGCTATTTCATCGACCGCACGGTGCTGCGCAACGAGCGCGGCCTGGGCGCGGGCTACTACATCACCGTCATCGTCTGTGAGCTCCTGTTCGGCATCGCCGCCTCCATCATCGTCGCCTGGTTCTCGCGCCAGCGCGAGTATCGCGCCGACGCCGGCTCGGCCCACCTGCTGGGTTCGCGCGATCCGATGATCCGCGCCCTGGCCCGGCTGGGCGGCCTGGAAGCGGGCGAGCTGCCCAAGTCCTTCGAGGCCTCGGGCATCAGCGGCCGCGCCGCCGTCAGCGCCCTGTTCGCCTCGCACCCGCCCATCCAGCAGCGCATCGCCGCGCTGCAACGCGGCGCCGTCTGATCCGGGCGCGGGCGCGGCATCCGGCGCGCGTCGATCGAAACCGATGCGTGCCGATATGACCGTCCCGCGTGCGTAATATGACGGTCCGGCGCGTTTCGTGCAGCTATACTCGGGCGCGCCCGCCACGGGCTCCGTCATAGAACCTGCGCCCGCGTTCGTCCCCATCGGGACCGGCGGGCGCGCCGTCCGATCGCCATGCTGCCTTTTCCCCGCCTTTCCCCGCCCCGGCTTTTGCGCGTCCTCGCCATCCTCGGCCTGGCGGCCGGGCTGGGCGTCTGGGGCGCCATCCTGCTCGCGCCCCGCCCGGACGCCCCGCCGCCGGCGCTGCATGCCGGCGCCGTGCGCGCGGTGGACACCACGCCCGCCGCGCTGCTGTTCGGCAAGGACGGCACGCTGAAGACGCAGGTGACCGTGACCGGCATGATCGCCGACGCCACCGACGGCGCCGTCATCCTCAGCGTGGACGGCGGTCCGCCCCACGCCTGGCGCGCGGGCCAGGAAATCGCCCCCGGCCTGCGCGTGGCGCGGATCGGCAACAACGCGGTGGTGCTGGACCAGAACGGCGCCACGACCACCCTCGCCGCGCCCCCCCTGCCGGCCGCGCCCGCCGGCATCGTCAACGCCGCGCGCTGACGCGCGGCGGAGCAGCGCTTTCTCGCCCCCGCAGCGCCGGCAGGCACATCCGGATAGCGTCACCGAAACTCCGTCACGTTTCCCCCGCGCTCAATATTGCTGTCATATTGCACCGTCACACTTCCCCGTTTTCCGCAAGAACGGAGTAAGTCGTGCATCGTCGCCGCAGCGCCGCCAGGGCGCGCCAGCAAGGTTTCACCCTGATTGAAATCATGGTGGTGGTGGTCATCATGGGCATCCTCGCCGCCCTGATCGTGCCGCGCGTGCTGGACCGTCCCGACCAAGCTCGCCAGGTGGCCGCGCGCCAGGACATCGGCGGCCTGATGCAGGCGCTGAAGCTGTACCGCCTGGACAATGGCCGCTATCCGACCACGCAGCAGGGGCTGCAGGCGCTGGTGACGCGGCCCGACAACGCCGCCAACTGGCGCGCCTATCTCGACCGCCTGCCCAACGACCCCTGGGGCCATCCCTACCAGTACCTCAGCCCGGGCGTGAAGGGCGAAGTCGACGTGTTCTCCTTCGGCGCCGACGGCAAGGCCGGCGGCGAGCAGAACGATGCGGACATCGGTTCCTGGGATCTCTGAGTCCCTGCCCTCGCCGTCCCTGCCCGCGCCGGCCCGTCGCTCTTGCGCGCGGCGGCGCGAAGGCGGCTTCACGCTGATCGAGATCCTGATCGTGCTGGTGATCATCGGCATCGCCGCCGGCATGGTCGGCATTTCCGCGGTGGGCGCGCCGGACCGCCGCCTGCATGAAGACGCCGAGCGCCTGGTGCAGGCCTTCGCCGTGGCGCAAAGCGAAGCGCGCAGCGACGGCCGCCTCATCACCTGGCGCGCGTCGGCGGCCGGCTATCGATTCGAACGCCCCGGACGCCGGCCGGCGAGCACGGGCAGCGCCGACGACGAAGCGCCGCTGCCGCCCGACGACTTCCATGACGACGCCGTGCTGCGGCCCCACGCCTGGTCGGCCGGCGCCGTCGTGATCATGTCGGACGACCGCGCGGGCGGGATCGTGTTCGATACCGAATGGATGGCCGATCCCATGCAACTGACCCTCAGCGCCGGCGGCCGCAGCGTCACCGTCACGCGCGACGCCGGCGGCGCCTATGCGGTGCAATGACGCGCGCCGCGCCGCGCGGCGCCGGGAACGCGGCTTCACGCTGATCGAAGTGCTGGTGGCGCTGGCCATCATCGCCGTGGCCCTGGCCGCGGCCCTGCGCGCCACCGGCGTGCTGGCGCAGAACAACCACGCGCTGCGCGACAAGACCCTGGCCCTGGTCGCCGCCGAGAACCGAATGGCCGAATTGCGGCTGGCGCAGGCGCTGCCCGATCCCGGCAAGCAGGACACGCCCTGTCCGCAAGGGCGGCTGGACATGCTGTGCGAGTCCACCTACACCTACTCGCTGAACCGCGCCTTCCGGCAGGTGTCGGTGCGCGTGTACCTGCGCGGGCGGCCGGACATCACCCTGGCCGAACTGTCGGGCCTGCTGGCGAACGTGCGATGAACGGGCGCGGCGCGATGAATGGGCACGGTGCGGCGCGCACGCGAGCGGCCGGGGGCGGCCAGGCGGGCTTCACGCTGATCGAGGTGCTGGTGGCCATCACCTTGATGGCGCTGGTCAGCCTGCTGGCCTGGCGCGGCATCAGCCGCGTCGCCGACACCCGCGCGTGGCTGGAAAGGGATGCCGCCGACAACGCCGTCGTGGTGCGCACGCTGGGCCAGCTCGAACGCGACCTGTCCCTTTCCGAAGATGGCCGCAACGGCGACGATGCGGCCTTGCCCGGCCAGCCGCTGGCCGGCGTGGCGGTCGCGCAGGAGCCCGGCAAACCGCTGCAACTGGAGATCGTGCGCGCGGCCCCGGCCGACGACGGCGCCTGGCAGGCCGTGATCTGGCGCATCCGCGACGGCGGCCTGTGGCGCTACGTCGGCGCCGCCGGCGCGCGCTATCCCCTGCCGCCGGCGCGGGCCGGCGCCGAAGTCATGGCCAACGTCGCCACGCTGGCCGTCCGCTTCTGGATTCCGGGACAAGGCTGGGTCCCGCCGGGAACGCCCGGCGCCGGCAAGGCCAGCGGGATCGAAGTCGCCGTCGAACGCAATCGCGACGGCCAGCGCGAGCGCTATACACGCGTGGTGGTGCTGCGATGAAGATGACGAGCGTGTCGTGTTCACCTCGCGGGCAGCCACCAGGCGGCCGGCTCCGCCACGGCCGCGAACGCGGCATGGCGGTGGTCAGCGCGTTGATCGTGGTCGCCGTAGTGGCGGCGCTGACGTCCGGGCTGTTCATGCGCCAGACCGCCGCGGTGCGCCAGGTCGAAAACGAACAGTCGCGCGCCCAGGCCCGCTGGCTGCTGCTGGGCGGCCTGGACTGGGCGCGCCTGGTGGTGCGCGAAAGCCTGCGCCGCGAGGCCACCGTCCATGCCGGCCAATTGTGGACCGTCCCCGTGCAGGACACGCGACTGGAACGCCCCGGCGACGCGCGCGTGGCGGTGTTTTCCGGCTACATCGAAGACGAGCAGGGCAAATTCAATCTCTACAACGTGGCGCGCAACGGCCTCATCCTGCCCGATCAGGCGCGCATACTGCAACGCCTGCTCACGGCCCTGGGCGACCGGGACGACCTGGCGCGGACGCTGGCGCAGCGCGTGGCGCTGACGCAGCCGGCCAAGGCCGTGACCGGTCCCGACGGCGCCATCGTTTCCCAATCCGCGCCGGCGCGCGCGCCCACCCCACGCGGCCTCGACGACCTGCTCGGCGCGACGGCGCTGGCGCCCGCTTTCCGGCGCGATCTCGAACGCACGCTGACCTACCTGCCGGCCACCACCACCGTCAACGTCAACACCGCGCCGCCGGAAGTCCTCGTCGCCCTGATGCCGGACATGACGCTGGCGCAGGCGCGCGTGCTGGCGGGCGAACGCGAGCGCGGCGCGTGGTTCAACGACGCCGCCGATTTCGGCAACCGCCTGGCCGGGCTGGGCGTGGCTACCGCGCCGGCCGGCATCGGCGCCACCAGCGCCTGGTTCGCCGCCACCGGCACCGTGGTGTACGAGCGCGCGCACCTGGTCATGCGGGCATTGATCCAAAGCGGCGCCGACCAATCCACCGACATCGTCTGGAGACGGGAAATCCATTGAAGAACACCCTACGCATCGCGCTTCCCGACCTGGCCGGCTTGAGCGCCACCGCGCCCCTGGCCTATGCCTGGTTCGACCGCCAGGGGCGCTGCGCGCGCAGCGGCGAACTGGCGGCCGCGGCGCTGGCCACGGCCTTCCCGGGCGCCCGCGTCGAGGCCGTGCTGGCGCCGGCCGACGCCATCGTCGCCACCGTCCAGGTGCCCGCCGTGCCCAAGCGCGTGCTGACGGCCGCCGTGCACGGCGCCATGGAACCGCTGCTGCTGAGCGACATGGACGAGCTGGCCGTCGGCCATGGCGCGCGCGCGGCCGACGGCGCGGTGACCGTCGCCTGGGCCGAACGCGAGCCCCTGGCGCGCGCCTGGCGCCTGCTGGCCGGGGCCGGCCTGCGCGTCGACGCCCTGCTGCCGGCGCAACTGGTGCTGCCGCAAGACGATGCCGCGCCGGACCAACCGCTGACGCTGCCGGCGGATGCGCGCTGGCGCCACGACGCGCCGCGCTGGTCGCTGGCCCTGCCGGCGCTGAGTCCGCGCCAGCGCTCGCCCTGGCGCGCGCCCTTGTGGTGGACGGCGGCCGCCGCCGCGGTATGGATCCTGGGATTGAACATCCACGCCGCGCGGCTGCGCGGCGAAGCGGCTTCCCTGCATGCGCGGATGGAAGCCCAGGTGCGTGCGGCTTTTCCCGACATTCCGGTGGTGGTCGATCCGCTGCGCCAGGCCGAACAGGGCCGCAACGCGCTGCTGGCCGGACAGGGCGGCAGCAGCGCCGGCGACTTCGTGCCGCTGGCCCTGGCCACGGCCGGCGCCCTGCCCTTCGCGGCCGGCCACGCCGCCGCGCTGCGATACGCCGACGAGGCGATCACGATCACGCTCGACGACGCCGACGGCAAGGATCCCGAACAACTGGCGCAAATGCCCGCCATGGCGCAGGCCGCCTCGGCCCAGGGCCTGCACATCGAAAAACAGGACGCGCCCGCGACGTGGCGCATCACCCGGAGCCAACCATGAAGCGTCCCGATCCCGCCGCGCGCATCGCCGCCTGGTCGGCGCGCGCCCGGCAAGGCCTGCGTCCGCTCGCCGCCTGGCATGCCGCGCTGACGCCGCGCGAGCGCCGCCTGGTCAATGCCGGCGGCGCCGCGCTGCTGCTCTTTCTGGTCTTCACCATCGCCGTCGACCCGGCGTGGACCGCCATCGCGCGGGCCCGCGCCGAACTGCCCGCCCTGCGCGCGCAGGCCGCCGCCGTGGCCAGCCTCGCCGGCGAAGCGCAGCGCCTGCGCCAACGCGGCGGGCGCGCGGCGGACGCGCCGCTCGCGCAAGCGGACGTCGAGGCCAGCCTGCGCCGCGCCGGCCTCGCGCCCGAGAGCTGGCGCGCGACGCAGGAAGGCGGCGGCTCCGGCAAGCCGGCCGGGTGGCGCATCGACCTCAAGGAAGCATCCTCGTCGGCCCTCATGCGCTGGAGCGACAGCCTGGCGGCCGACCTGCGCCTGCGCGTGGCCAGCGCCGACCTGAAGCGCGCCAGCACCGAATACGGCCGGCCGATTCCGGGCAAGGTCGACGGCGTCTTGCGGCTCGCCGCCGCGACGGGCGCCTGAATGCGCCTGCTGGATTCCTGGCGCGCGCGCCGCGCCCAGCCTCGCGGGCATCGCCATGGCCTGACGCTGGCCGCCGTGCTGGTGGCCCTGGCCTCCGCCCTGGCCGTCATGCCGGCCCGCTGGCTGCCGCGCCTGCTCGACGAGCGGGGCATGGTCGCCATCGTCGACGCCTCGGGCACGATATGGGATGGCGCGGCGCTGCTGGCCCTCGGCCCGCCCGGCGCGCGCCGCACCCTGCCCCAGCCCGTGCGCTGGCGCTGGACCTGGCAAGGCATCGTCGTGCGCCATCCCTGGCTGGGCGGCGACGTCCGCCTCTCGCTTGCGTGGCGCGGGCTGGGCGTGCCCGCCTTCTCCCTGTCCGCGCAAACCCTGCGCCTGCCGGCCGACGTCCTGCCGGCGCTGGGCGCGCCCTTGAACACGCTCGCTCCCGGCGGCAACCTGGTCTTGAGCTGGCCCGACTACGAGGCGGGCGCCACGCGCGCGCCGATCCTGTGGCAGATCGAATGGCGCGACGCGTCCTCCGCCCTGTCCACGGTGCATCCCCTGGGTTCGTACCGGCTGCGGGCGACGGCGATGAGTGGCGGCGCCAACGCCGATGCCAACGCCAATGGCAAAGGCAAGGCCGGCGCCGCGAACCTGGCGTTGACCACGCTGAGCGGTCCGTTGCAGGTACAGGCGACGGGAAAATGGGACGGCCGCAAGTTCGAGCTGAACGGCGCCGCCGAACCGGCCGCGGGCAGCCCCGACGCCGTGCGCGCGGGCCTGGACGCCCTATTGTCGGCGCTGGGAAGACGCGACGGCGACCGCAGCGTCTTCGTCGTCCACTAGGGTCGTGTCCCGGAGCTTCGTGCGAACCCGAGGGCACGGCACGGACGCCAATGCGTCGATGCGTCAATGATCCCGCGTGACGCGCACGATCTCCTCCGGCGCGGTCACGCCGGCGGCGATCCATCGCTCGCCGTCCTCGCGCATCGAGCGCATTCCCGCTGACGCGGCGGCGGCCCGCAGCGCCTGCTCGTCCCGTCCCTCGTGCACCAGCCGCCGCACGTCCTCGTCCACGACGAAGAGTTCATGGATGCCCGTGCGCCCGCTGTATCCCGTGTGATTGCAATGCGCGCAGCCGACCGGCCGGTAGACCACCCGTCCCTCCTCCTCGTGCGGGGCGCGGCAATGCGTGCACAGCCGCCGCACCAATCGCTGCGCCAGCACCCCCAGCAGCGACGAGGCCAGGAGGAAAGGCTCCACCCCCATGTCGGTCAGCCGCGTCACCGCCGACACCGCGTCGTTGGTGTGCAGGGTCGCCAGCACCAGGTGCCCCGTCAACGACGCCTGCACCGCGATCTGCGCCGTCTCCAGGTCGCGGATTTCCCCGATCATGATCACGTCCGGATCCTGGCGCAGGATGGCGCGCAGGGCCAGGGCGAAGCTCATGTCGATCTTGGCGTTGACCTGGGTCTGGCTGATGCCGGGCAGGTCGTATTCGATCGGATCCTCCACGGTCAGGATATTGCTGGTGCTCGCGTCCAGGCGCCCCAGCGCCGCATACAGCGTGGTCGTCTTCCCGCTGCCGGTCGGCCCGGTCACCAGCACGATGCCGTGCGGCTGGCGGATCAGCGTATCCAGCCGCCCCAGCAATGCCGGCCCCATGCCCAGCTTCTCCAGTTGCAGGCGGCCGGCTTCCTTGTCGAGCAGGCGCAGCACCGCGCGCTCGCCATGGCCGGTCGGCAGCGTCGACACCCGCACGTCGATCGGCCGGCCGCCCACCCGCAAGGCGATGCGGCCGTCCTGCGGCAGGCGCTTCTCCGCGATGTCCAGATGCGCCATGATCTTGATGCGCGAGATCAGCGCCGCGTGCAGCGCCTTGCGCGGCGAGACCACGTCGCGCAAGGTGCCGTCGACGCGGTAGCGGACCACCGAATGCGTCTCGAAGGGCTCGATGTGGATGTCGCTGGCGCCGTCGCGCGCGGCCTGGGTGAACAGCGCGTTGATCATGCGGATCACCGGGGCGTCGTCCTGCGCTTCGAGCAGGTCGGCGATCTCGGGGATGTCCTGCATCAGGCGGTCGAGGTCGATCTCGTTCTCGGCCGCGCCCATCACGGTCGCGGCGTCGCCGGTATCGCTGTAGGTCGCCGTCAGCAAGGTTTCCAGCACGGCGTCGTCCACCGTCTCCACCGCGAGCTCGCCGTAGCGCCGGCGGATCTCCGCCAGCGCCCAGGGTGGCGTGCGCGGACTGACGGTCAGGCGCGGCGCGCCGGCGTGCGCCGCCAGCACGGCGCGCTGCGCGCGCGCCCAGGCATAAGGCAGCGGCCGCAGCGCAACGCTCATGGCTGCGTCACCAACTCCGGCTTGTAGCCCAGTTGCCTGAGCAGCGACAGCGCGGTGTCGACGCTGCGCGCGTCGCGCGGGACCTGGGAGCGCACGACGTAGCCCAGGCCGCCGGGGCCGGGCAGGCTGTAGGCGTCCAGGCCGCTCATGCGCACGCGCCCGACGATGTTGTCGGCCTGCTCGCGCGCGTCGGTCTGCGCGAATTGCAGCGTGGTCTTGGTCGAATCCGCGTCGCCGTACAGCGCGGCGGGATCGGTGGCGATGGTCACCCCGACGGGCAGGCTGGCCCGGATCACCTCGTCGGGCGGGCGCGGCGTCTCCGGCAAATGCCGCACCGCGTACGACTGCGTGACGGGCGGCGGCGTCTGCTTCATGGTCTCGGCGGCGGCGCCCGGCCGCAGGTCGTAGGCCCCCGTGGAGGCGCCGCGGACGTTGGCCGGCGGCAGGATGGGCGCGTTCATGTCCGGCAGCGCCCAATGCTCGCCGGGCTGCACGGCGCTCTGCGCGCGGCGCATGTAGTTGTAGCGGTCCAGGGTCACGCCCATGCTGTCCTGGCTGTTGCGTATCACGTGCGGACGCAGGAAGACCATCAGGTTGGTCTTCTCGCGGCTGCGCGTATCCGAACGGAACAAGGCGCCGATCAGCGGAATCGAACTCAGGCCGGGCACGCCCTCGTTGGTCGTCGACACGCTGTCCTGCAGCAGGCCGCCCAGCACGATGATCTGGCCGTCGTCGATCAGCACGCTGGTGTCGATGGCGCGCTTGTTGGTGACGATGCCGCTGGTCGACGTGGAACTGGCCGTGTCGATGGAGCTGACTTCCTGGTAGATGTCGAGCTTGACCGAACCGCCTTCGGAGATCTGCGGCCGGATGTTCAGCTTCAGGCCGACGTCCTCGCGCTCGATGGTCTGGAAGGGATTGCTGCTGGAGCCGCTGCCCGAGGTCACGTACTGGCCCGTCACGAAGGGCACGGTCTTGCCCACCATGATGCTGGCCGCCTCGTTGTCCAGGGTCATCAGGTTGGGCGTGGACAGGATATTGGCGCCGCCGTTGGTCTTCAGGGCCGTGGCCAGCACGTTCAGGTTGAGGATCTGGCCGATGCCGGGAATCGTGGTGGTGCCGCGGATCAGGCCGATGTTCAGGCCCGACGGCAAGGCGTCTATGGTGGTCGCGGCGGACGTATTGATGCCCGAGCCGCCCAGGTTGGAGCCGCCGATCACGGACGCGCCGCTGGTGCCCAGGCCGTTGGTGGCGCCGAACCACTGGATGCCGATCTGCGCGGCCTGGTCCTCGGTGACCTCGACGATCATGCTTTCCACCAGCACCTGGGCGCGGCGCTGGTCCAGCATGTCGATGACTTCGCGCAGGCTGCGGTATTGCGGCTCGGTGGCGGAGATGATGAGGGTGTTGGTGGCCGGATCGGCCTGCACCGTCGCGCCGTTGCCCGAGTACGAGACCGGCTGCATATTGTTGCTGCCGTCCACGCGCGCGATGGCTTGCTGCTGGCCCGAGCCCAGGCCGGCGTTGCTGCCCGAGGCGATGCCCGTACTGCTGTTGCCGCCCATGCCGGTCGGCGTGTAGGTGTTGCTGCCGCCGTTGTTCGACGCCGCCCCCTGCTGTCCCGCCGCGCGGTTGCCCTGCGCGCCCGCGGCGTTGCCGCCGTTGGCCCCGGGCGCGGCGCCGGCCTGGCCGGCCAGCAGTCCGCCCAGCACCGCCGCCAGGCGCACGGCCTGCGCATTGCGCAGGTACACCACGTGCAGGTTGCCGGCACTGGCCTGCTGCGTGTCGAGCTTCACGACCAGGTCGCGCGCCAGCGCCGTGCGCGCCGGGCTGCCGGCGCGGATCACCACGTTATTGGTGCGCGGGTCGGCGACGACGGCGATGCGCTGCGACGCATCGGCGCCGTTCTGCTGCGCGTCCAGCAACTGCGAGGCCAGCGCCGCCACGTCCGAGGCGATGGCGTAGCGCACGGGCACCACCGCCGTGTCGATCGAGGTCGGCACGTCGATGCTGGCGATGACGCGCGCGATGCGCTCCATGTTGTCGGCGTAGTCGGTCACCACCACCGTGTTGTTGCCGGGATAAGCGTTGACCGGATTATTGGGCGGCACCATGGGGCGCAGCACCGGCACCAGGTTGGCGGCGTTCTCGTACTTCAACGGAAACACCCGCGTGACCACCTCGCCGCCCGATGCGCGGGGCGCGGGGGCGCCGCGGCCGCGCCGGTCGAACTCCTCCACCGACATCGCGCTGCCTTGCAGCTTGGCGTCGGCCTCGGGCACCACGCGCGTCACGCCGCCCACCTCGACGATGGCGTAGCCTTGCAGGCGCAGCGCGCCGGCCAGCATGTTCATCGCGGTCTGCCGATCGACCGGCTGGTCCGACACCAGCGTCATCTTGCCCTTGACGCGCGGATCGTAGAGATAGTTGCGCCGGGTGAAGAGCGACATGGCGCGCAGCACCGCGGCGATGTCGACGTCCACGAAATTCAGCGACACCTTGTCGTCCGTATTGCGGGCGGGCTGCTGCGCGAAGACCGTCGCCGGCAATCCGGCACAGAGGGTAAGAGACAAGGCGCTGGCGGCCAGCCGTTGCAGAACGCGTCGCATGATCCATCGTGGTTTGGCTTGAAACGCGGCGAGTATACGAGGGGGCACTGCAACACTACGGTCATATTCGACCCGCAAGGTAGCGGACGCCGGACATCGCCGCGATGCCCCGAAAACCCCTCGTTTCCGCATGCCCTCCTATCGCTATACCGCCACCGACGCGCTCGGCAAGACCGTGCGCGGACTGATAGACGCCGACACCGCCCGCGGCGCCCGCAATCAACTGCGCGCGCGCGGCCTGCTGCCGCTGTCGGCCGAGCCCGCCGGCGGCGCGGCAGCGGCCGGCGCGAGCCCGGGCCGGGCCCTGTTCGGCCCCAGGCTGAACGACGGCGACCTGGCCTGGCTGACGCGCCAGTTGTCCAGCCTGCTGGCCGCCGGCCTGCCCCTGGACGCGGCTCTGGGCGCGGCGCAGGAGCAGGCCGAGCGCAAGCACGTGGCCGAAGTGCTGGCGGGCGTGCGCGCCGACGTGCGCGCCGGCCATCGCCTGGCGCAGGCCCTGGCCGCGCGGCCGCGCGATTTTCCCGAGATCTACCGCGCGCTGGTGACGGCCGGCGAGGAGTCCGGCGAGCTGGCCACGGTCATGGACAAGCTGGCGGTCTATATCGAAGACCGCAATGCGCTGCGCAGCAAGATCCTCACCGCCTTCATTTATCCGGGCGTGGTCGGCTGCGTGTCGGTGGCGATCGTGATTTTCCTGCTGGGCTACGTGGTGCCGCAGGTCGTGTCGGCCTTCAGCCAGACCCACCAGCAACTGCCTTTCCTGACGCGCGCCATGCTGGCCTTGAGCGACTACGTGCGGCAGTGGGGCTGGCTGACGGGCCTGGCCATCGCCGCCCTGCTGTTCGCCTGGCGCCGCGCGCTGCGCGTGCCGGCCGCGCGCCTGGCCTGGCACGCGCGCGTCCTGCGCCTGCCGCTGGCCGGCCGCTTCGTGCTGGGCGTCAACGTGGCGCGCTTCGCCTCGACCCTGGCGATCCTCACCGGCAGCGGCGTGCCGCTGCTGCGCGCGCTCGACGCCGCGCGCCGGACCCTGGGCAACGACCGGCTGCGCGACGCCGTCGACGACGCCACCGCGCGCGTGCGCGAAGGCGCCACGCTGGCGTCCTCGCTGCAGGCGCAGCGCGTCTTCCCTTCCCTGCTGGTGCACCTGACCGCCAGCGGCGAGAAGACCGGCACGCTGCCGCAGATGCTGGAGCGCGCCTCGTCCACGCTGGCGCGCGAACTGGAGCGCCGCGCCATGGCGATGACGGCCTTGCTGGAACCGGCCATGATCCTGCTGATGGGGGGCTTCGTGCTGATGATCGTGCTGGCGGTGATGATGCCCATCCTGGAGATCAACCAGCTCGTGCGCTGAACGCCGCGGCGCTCAGCACTCGACGATGTTCACCGCCAGGCCGCCGCGCGCCGTTTCCTTGTACTTGGTCTTCATGTCCGCGCCGGTCTCGCGCATGGTCTTGATGACGGAATCCAGCGACACGTAGTGGTGCCCGTCGCCGCGCAGCGCCATGCGGGCGGCGTTCACCGCCTTCACCGAGGCCATGGCGTTGCGCTCGATACAGGGAATCTGCACCAGGCCGCCCACCGGATCGCAGGTCAGCCCGAGGTTGTGCTCCATGCCGATCTCGGCCGCGTTCTCCACCTGGGAAACGTTGCCCCCGAACACGGCGGCCAGCGCGCCGGCCGCCATCGAACAGGCCACGCCCACCTCTCCCTGGCAGCCCACTTCGGCGCCAGAGATCGAGGCGTTGTACTTGTACAGCAGGCCGATGGCCGCCGCCGTCAGCAGGAAGGCATGCACGCCCTCGCGGCTGGCGCCCGGCACGAAGCGGTCGTAGTAGTGCAGCACCGCGGGAATGATGCCGGCCGCGCCGTTGGTCGGCGCGGTGACGACGCGGCCGCCCGCGGCGTTTTCCTCGTTGACGGCCATGGCGTAGAGATTGACCCAGTCCATCACGGACAGCGGATCGGACAAGGCGCGCTCGGCGCGCTGCGTCAGGTGGCGATAGAGTTCGGGGGCGCGCCGCCGCACGCGCAGGGGGCCGGGCAGTTCGCCGTCGGCCTCCGGGCGCCCGATGCCGCAGCCGCGCGCCACGCAATCCTGCATCACGCGCCAGATATCGTCCAGGCCCGCCCGCACCTCCTCCTCCGTGCGCCACGTCTGTTCGTTGCGCAGCATCAGCTCGGCGATGGACAGGCCGGCGTCCTCGGCCATGCGCAGCAGTTCGCGGCCCGTGCGGAAGGGATAGGGCAATTGGTCGTGCGCGGCGATCACCTGGCTGTTCGACGCCCCGGCCGTCACCACGAAGCCGCCGCCCACCGACAGGTAGCGCGCTTCGCGCAGGCTCGCGCCCTGGGCGTCGTAGGCGTGGAACTTCATGCCGTTGGGGTGCTCGGCCATCGCCTCGCGTCGGTAGAACAACAGGTGTTCCTTCTCGGCGAAGGGCACGGCATGCTCGCCCAGCAGCAGCAGGCGCCGGTCGGCCCGCACCTGCTGGATGAGGCCGGAGATGGCGTCGGGGTCGACCGTATCGGGCGCCATGCCCATGAGGCCCAGCAACACGCCCTTGTCGGTGCCGTGGCCCTTGCCCGTCGCGCCCAGGGAGCCATAGAGCTCGGCGCGCACGGCGGCCACCGCCGGCAGCAGGCCGTCGCGTTTCAGCCCCGAGGCGAACAACAAGGCGGCCCGCATCGGGCCCACCGTATGCGAACTGGACGGGCCTATGCCGATCTTGAACAGGTCGAAAACAGAAACGGCCAAGATAACTCCATGTTCCGTGGGAGCGGCGCCTGCGCGGTCGTCGGCCCGGACCGGGCGCCGGCAAGACAATAAGGATTGGCCGCCATGTGTCGCCATGCCCACACATCATATACCTTGCATCCGGGCCGGAATGCCTCTGATGGATCGGCCTCTACCCAGGGAGGCGGCATGGAAGAAAAAGCCCCGTTATGGCCGGCATAAATATTTTTATGAGAACGTTTTCATTTTGCGTTCGACCCGACGCGACTTCTCATGCGATGATGCGGGCGTCCCTTCGTATTCCGAACCGTCATGGCCGCGCGCGTCCCGCGCTCCCCGGGCGGTTCCACCATTGCTACCTGTCCATGTCCGGAATCATCACGCTACTCGACTTCGCCGGTTATGTCGCCCTGCTGCTGTGGGGGGTGCACATGGTCCAGACCGGCGTCCAGCGTGCCTTCGGCGCGGCCCTGGGGGTGGTGCTGGGACGGGCGCTGGGCACGCGGCTGCGCGCCTTCTGCGCCGGCCTGGCCATCACCGCCGCGTTGCAAAGCAGCACGGCCACCGGCCTGATGATCACCGGCTTCGCGGCCGGCGGCGTGGTGGCGCTGGTGCCGGCGCTGGCCGCCATGCTGGGCGCCAACGTCGGCACCACCCTGATCGTGCAGTTGCTGTCCTTCGACCTCACCGCGCTGGCGCCCATCCTGATCCTCGCCGGCGTCTGGATGTTCCGCCGCTACCCGCCGGGACGCACGCGCGACCTGGGCCGCGTCTTCATCGGCCTGGGCCTGCTGCTGATGTCCCTGCATGCCCTGGTCGAGCTCTTCACGCCTTTCCAGACCGCGCCGCTGCTGCGCACCATCCTGGCGGCCCTGGCCACCCAGCCCGTGGCCGCCATGCTGCTGGCCGCGGCGCTGACCTGGGCCGCCCATTCCAGCGTGGCCGTGGTGGTGTTGATCATGTCCATGGCCACCCACCACCTGGTGACCGGCCCGGCCGCCTTCGCCATGGTGCTGGGCGCCAACCTGGGCACCGCCGTCAATCCCATCATCGAAGGCGTCACCGGCGACGATCCCGCGGCGCGCCGCCTGCCGCTGGGCAATCTGCTGACCCGCCTGGCCGGCGTCGTCGCGGGGCTGCTGGTGCTGCCCTGGGTCGAGCCCTGGATGAACGCGCTGTCGCAAGACCCGGCGCGGGCGGTCGCGAATTTCCACACGCTGTTCAACGCCGTCATCGCGCTGGTCTTCCTGCCCTTCCTCACGCCCTACGGCGCGCTGCTGACGCGCTGGCTGCCCAAGCGCGCCGATCCCGACGATCCCTCGCGCCCGCACTACCTGGACGAGGCGGCGCACGACGTACCGGCCGTGGCGCTGGGCAACGCCTCGCGCGAGGCGCTGCGCATGGCCGACATGCTGCAGACCCTGCTGCTGCTGGCGCGGGCCGGCTTCAAGCGCGACAACCGCCACCGGCTGATCCAGGCGCGCCAACTGGACGGCGCGCTGGACAAGCTGGAAACGGCCATCACGCTGTACCTGGCCACGCTGGACCGCGAGAACATGACCAGCGAGGACACGCAGCGCATGGAGGAAATCCTGGCCTTCGCCAGCAATATCGGGCATGCCGGCGACGCCGCCTACCACGGCCTGCTGTCGCACGCGAACAAGCTGCGCAAGCAGGGCTGGACGCTGTCGCCGGAACAGCGCCAGGAGCTGGACGAGGTGCTGGGCCAGTTGCTGGGCAACGAGCGGCGCACGGCCGCGCTCTTCGTCAATGCGGACGTGCGCCAGGCGCGCGCCTTGGCGGGCGAAAAGGAAAGGCTGCGCGCGCTGGAAATCCGCGCCTCCGAAGCCCATCTGGAGAAGATCAAGTCCGGCCAGGTGGAAGCCGCCGAAGTCGGCCAGCTCTACCTGGACATCCTGCGCGACGTGAAGGCCGTCAACTCGCACCTGGTCGGCGCGGCGGCCTATCCGGTGTTGGCCAAGGAAGGCGAACTGCTGCCGAACCGGCTGCGCGAAAGCGTGAACGAAACCACGAATTGAGCGGCTAGCGTGGTGTCCCGGAAGTGCGAATTCCCGGGACACCACACTACTAGTTCAGGTATTGCGCGAACCAGTCCACCATACGCTTCCAGCCGTCCTTGGCGTCCGCATCGCGATAGCTGGGACGGTAGTCGGCGAAGAACGCATGGCCGGCGTCGGGATAGACCACGAATCTGGACGCCTTGGCCTGGGCATTGCCCTGCGCCAGCTTGGCCTTGACCTGCTCGATGGTGTCCAGCGGAATGCTCTCGTCCTTGGCGCCGTACAGGCCCAGCACCGGGCCATGCACCTTGTCGGCGACGTCGACGACGAACTGCTTGATCAGCGGGCCGTGGCCCGTCGCCAGCTTGCCGTACCAGGCCACGCCGGCCTTCACGTCGGGGCTGTGCGCGGCATACATCCAGGTGATGCGTCCGCCCCAGCAGAAACCGGTGACCCCGACGCGCTTGGGATCGCCGCCGTTCTGGGCGGCCCAGGCCACGCTGGCGTCCAGGTCGGACATGACCTGCTCGTCGGGCACCTTGGAGACGATTTCGGCGACCAGCTTGGGAATGTCGGTATAGGACGCGGCGTCGCCCTGGCGTTCGTACAGATTGACGCCGATGGCGAAGTAGCCTTCCTTGGCGATGCGGCGGCAGACGTCCTGGATATGCTCGTGCAGGCCGAAGATTTCCTGCACCACCAGCACGATGGGCAGGCCGGTCTTGCCCTCGGGCAAGGCGTAATAGGCTTGCACCGTGCCGTCCTTGACGGGCAGGTCGATCAGGCCATGCGTCAGGCCTTGCGGGCTGGTGTGGATGACCGTGGATTGCACGGTACCGGCGGCGGGAGCGAAACTCATGGCGGATTCCTTGTCGTGGGTGGAGATGTCCCGCGCCATGCGCGCCGGCCGTTGCCGCTCGCCGCGCGCGCCGGAAACTTCCCGGTCAAGGCACGCATGAGGGCGACGTCCTGGCGGCCCGGCGGCGTGACAGCGCGATAGCGCGGGCGGGGGAAACTCCGATTATGCCTGCCCCCGGCTGACCCGCAACTGGCGCGCGGGCGGCCCGCCCGGCCGCGCTGCTCTGCACTGCACTGCGCCAGGCACCCGGCCCGGCACCCGGCGCGCCCCGCCCGCTATCCTCGCCCCCAGGCCGTCAATGCGCCTGTTCCCAGTTCTTGCCCATCCCCACTTCCGCCACCAGGGGAACGCGCAGCGTGGCCACGCCGCACATCAGCGCGGGCAGGCGTTCGCGCACGCGTTCGAGCTCCTCGTCGGGGACCTCCAGCACCAGTTCATCGTGCACCTGCATGATGATGCGGCTGTCCAGCCGGTCCGCGTCTATCCAGCCCTGCACCGCCACCATCGCCATCTTGATGAGGTCGGCGGCCGTGCCCTGCATGGGCGCGTTGATGGCCGCGCGCTCGGCCGCCTGGCGGCGCGGCCCGGAGCCGCCGTTGATTTCCGGCAGCCAGAGGCGACGGCCGAACACCGTTTCGACATAGCCTTGCTGGCGCGCCAGCACGCGCGTGGACTCCATGTACTGCGCCACGCCCGGATAACGGGCGAAATAGCGGTCGATATAGGCCTGCGCCGCGTCGCGCGTGATGCCCAGGTTGGACGCCAGGCCGAACACGCCCATGCCGTAGATCAGGCCGAAATTGATGGCCTTGGCCGCGCGCCGCTGCTCGGCGGCCACCTCCGCCAGCGGCACGCCGAACACTTCCGAGGCGGTGGCGCGGTGGATGTCCTCGCCCGCCGCGAAGGCGCGCTGCAGATTGGCGTCGTCGGACACGTGGGCCATGATGCGCAGCTCGATCTGCGAATAGTCCGCCGACACCAGCACGCCGCGCTGCGGCACGAAGGCTTCGCGCACGCGGCGGCCTTCGGCCGTGCGCACGGGAATGTTCTGGAGATTGGGCTCGGACGAGGCCAGCCGGCCGGTAATCACCGCGGCCTGGGCGTAATGCGTGTGCACGCGGCCGGTGGCCGGGTTGATCATGCGCGGCAGCTTGTCCGTGTACGTGGACTTCAGCTTGGCCAGGCCCCGGTATTGCAGCAATACCTGCGGCAGCGGATAGTCCTGCGCCAGCTTGGTCAGCACTTCCTCGTCGGTGGACGGCACGCCGCTGGCGGTCTTGCGCACCACCGGCAACTGCATGCGGCCGAACAGGATTTCGCCGAGCTGCTTGGGCGAATTGAGGTTGAAGGGCTGGCCCGCCAGCTCGTAGGCGCGCGCCTCCAGCGCCAGCATCTCCTGCCCCAGGGCGTGGCTCTGGCGGCCCAGCTCCTCGGCATCGACGCGCACGCCGGTGCGCTCCATCCCCAGCAGCACCTCGGCCACCTGCAATTCCAGCTTGTAGATGAAATCCAGGCCGCGGTCGGCGCCGACGCGCGGCCGCAGCAGGCCGTGCATCTGGATGGTGAAATCGGCGTCCTCGGCCGCGTAGAAGGCCGCCTTCTCCACCGGCACTTCGTCGAAGCAGATCTGGTTGACTCCCTTGCCGCACAATTCCTCGTACGTCACGCCCTTGCGGCCGAGCCAGCGCTGAGCCAGGTCGGCCAGGCTGACGCCGCGATGCGACTCCAGCACGTAGGCCTGCAACATGGTGTCCTCGCGCACGCCGGCCAGGCGCACGCCCTCGTTGGCGAAGACGTGCGCGTCGTACTTGGCGTTGTGCAGCAGCTTGCCGGCCTGCGCGTTCTCCAGCCAGGGCCGCAGCCGCGCCAGCACCTCGTCCTTGGGCAGTTGCTCGCCGGCCTCGGGACCGCGGTGCGCCACGGGGATATAGCAGGCGACGCCAGGCGTCACGCTCAGGGATATGCCCACCAGGCGCGCCTGCATTTCGTCCAGCGAGGTGGTTTCCGTATCCAGCGCCACCAGCGGCGCATCCTGGATCAGCGCCAGCCAGCGCTCGAAGGCGGCCCAGTCCGTGACCAGTTGGTAATCGGTTTCGGCCGGCGGCGCGGGGGCATCCTCGATCACGCGGGCGTCGCCGGTGGGAATGCGCTCGCTTTCCCCGCTGATCTCGCGCAGCCAGGAGCGGAAGCCGTAGCGCTCGTACAGCTCCAGCAGGACCTCCTTGTCTTCCTCCCGCGGCAGCAGTTGCTCGGGCGCGATGATCTCGCCGCCCAGGTCGCAATCCCGCTTGACCGACAGCAGTTGGCGCGTCATCGGGAAATTGGGGATGGCCGTGCGCAGGTTGTTGCCCGCCACGCCCTTGACGCTGTCCGCCGCCTCGACCAGCTTGTCGATGCTGCCGTGCTCGGTCAGCCACTTCACGGCGGTCTTGGGACCGACCTTGGCGACCCCCGGCACGTTGTCGACGGTGTCGCCGATCAGCATCAGGTAGTCGACGATGCGTTCCGGCGGCACGCCGAACTTCCTGACCACGCCGGCCGGGTCCAGCACCTCGCCGCTCATGGTGTTGACCAGGGTCACGTGATCGTCGACCAGTTGCGCGAGATCCTTGTCGCCGGTGGACACCACGGTATTCAGGCCGTGCTCGGTGGCGATGCGGGCCAGGGTGCCGATGACGTCGTCGGCCTCCACGCCCTCCACGGCGAACACCGGCCAGCCGAGCGCGCGGACCGCCTTGTGGATGGGCTCGATCTGCGCCGCCAGGTCTTCCGGCATGGGCGGCCGGTGCGACTTGTATTCAGGATAGATATCGTCACGAAAAGTCTTGCCTTTCGCGTCGAAAATGCAGGCGGCGTACTCTGCCTTATGATCTTGGACCAGCTTGCGCAACATATTGATCACGCCATACAGCGCGCCGGTAGGCTCGCCCTGCGCGTTACGCAAGTCCGGCATGGCATGATAGGCACGGTATAAATAGCTGGAACCGTCAACCAATAACAGGGTTTTATTCATGTTGAAAGTGGCAGATGGCAAGGAGACTCCTGCCGGTACGCAAATACCGGTGATTATGTCAGAGTTGCATAACGCGGCCGAAAAGCTGGGCAATATCGGTCCCGCGGTCAGTGTATTCGGCAGCGCCCGGATCAGCCGGGAATCGCCGTTCTACGAAAAAGCGCGCGCCGTCGCCGACGCCCTGGCGCAGGCGGGCTTCGCGGTCATCGCCGGCGGCGGGCCGGGCATCATGGAAGCCGCCAACAAGGGGGCCTTCGAGGCCAAGGGCACCAGCGTCGGCCTGAACATCAAGCTGCCGCACGAGGCCAGCAACAACGAATACCAAACCATCGGACTGGACTTCGAATACTTCTTCTCGCGCAAGGCGACCTTCTTCATGCACAGCTTCGCCTACGTCGCCCTGCCGGGCGGCTTCGGCACGCTGGACGAGCTGTTCGAGGCGCTGACGCTGGTGCAGACCGGCAAGGTGCCGCCGGCGCCCATCATATTGATGGGCAGCGAGTACTGGCACGGCCTGGTCCAGTGGCTGGCGAAGACGGTGTTCGGCAACGGCATGATAGGCCGGCGCGACCTGGACCTGTTCATCATCGAGGACGACCCCGTCAAGGTGGTGCAGCACATCGTCGACTTCCATACGGAGCTGTTGTCGCAGGAGCGTTACAAGCCGTCGCTGCCGGCGTAAGGCGGCGGACGGGGGCCGGGGGGTCGGGAGACCCGGCGCACCATCCCGGGGCATTTCATGCTCTTGCGCACCATATCGGGTAATTTTCCGCCCCATTTTGCAGCAAGACGTGAAATGAACGCCGCCATGCCCCGGGTCGGTGCGTGCCCTGATATGGCACACATTTTGCATGGGGTCGGTTGACGCGCCGCATAGACGCGTCCCCGATTTCCAACCGGCGGCGCGCCGCCCTTCCGTCCCACCGCATGAACGGCTTTCTCCCCTTGCCCGGCACGCCCCACACCGGCGGCTGGCGCGCTTCGCTGGCCCTGGGCCTGGCGCGGCGCGGTCCGCGCACGGTGCTCGCCAGGCGCGCGCATCGCGGGCCGTTGAACGTCCAGAAGCCGCTCTATCCCGAGCCCGACCCGGCCATCTGCCACCTCACCCTGCTGCACCCGCCGGGCGGAGTGGCCGGCGGCGATCGCCTGGACCTGGACCTGGCGCTGGAGGCCGGCGCCCACGCGGTGTTCACGACGCCCGGCGCGACCAAGTGGTACAAGGCCAGCCCCGCCTATCCCGCCCACCAGCACGTCCGCATCACGCTGGCGCCCGGCGCGCGGCTGGACTGGCTGCCGCTGGAAAACATCTATTTCGACCACAGCGAGGCGCGCCAGAGCCTGGAGCTGCGGCTGGCCGAGAACGCCACCGCCATCGGCTGGGATGCCGCCCTGCTGGGCCGCCAGGCCTCCGGCGAAACCTGGCGCGCGGGTTCGCTGCGCACCCTCACCCGGCTGCGCGACGCCGCCGGCCGGCTCCTGTGGACCGAACGCCAGGTCCTGGACGCGGATGCCGCGCTGCGCGGCGCGCCGCAAGGACTGGGCGGCCTGCCGGCCTACGGCACGCTGTGGGCCGTCGCGCCCGCCTGCGACAGCGCGCTGGCGGAAGCGTGGGCGGCCAGCCTGCCCGCGTGGCCAGGGCCGGGCGCCCGGCCGGCTTCGGCCTCGGAAGCGGGCTCGCAGTCGGACTCCCTACCCGCCCCGCGGCTGCACGCCGGCATCACCAGCCCGGCGCCGGGCCTGCTGCTGGTGCGCGCCGTCGCCGAGAACATCGAACCCATACGCCTGCTCTTCAACGATCTATGGCTGCGCCTGCGCCCGCTGGTGCACGGCGTGCCCGGCCGGCCGCTGCGGCTGTGGGCCACGTAATCCAGACCTCTCCCCGATCCCAGGAATCCCCATGAAGCTCACGCCCCGAGAAAAAGACAAGCTGCTGATCTTCACCGCCGCCCTGCTGGCCGAACGGCGCAAGGCGCGCGGCCTGAAGCTCAATTACCCCGAGGCCGTCGCCTACATCAGCGCCGCGCTGATGGAAGGCGCGCGCGACGGCCGCGGCGTGGCCGAACTGATGGACTACGGCACCACTCTGCTGACCCGCGACGACGTCATGGAGGGCGTGCCCGAAATGATTCCCGACGTCCAGATCGAGGCCACCTTTCCCGACGGCACCAAGCTGGTCACCGTGCACCACCCGATTCCCTAGCCAAGCCCGCGCCCTCCCCCCACGCGCCGCCCCCAACACATCCCTGAAGAAAGGACTCCCATGAACCGCTCCCGAATCGCCCGCGCCGCCGCCTTGCTCGCCCTGCTGGCCGCCGGCGCCGCCCAGGCCCATCCCGGCCACGAGCACGTCGCCGAAGCCGCCGGCTGGGCCGCCAGCGCCACCGAAGGTTTCCTGCATCCGCTCACCGGCGCCGATCACCTGTGCGCCATGACCGTCCTGGGCGTGTGGAGCGCCATGACCAGCCGCCGCGTCTGGCTGGCGCCGCTGTCTTTCGCTTCGGTGCTGCTGCTCGGCGCCCTGCTGGGGCTGGCGCGCGTGCCGCTGCCGGCGGTGGAGCCGATGATCGCCGTCTCCCTGCTGGTGCTGGGCCTGCTCACCGCCACGCGAGCGCGCCTGCCCGAAGTGGCCGGCGCGGTGGTGGCCGGCGTCTTCGCGCTGTTCCACGGCCATGCGCACGGCTACGAGCTGCCGGAAACCGCCATTGCCTTGCCGTATATCGGCGGCTTCATGGTGGCGACCGTGGCCCTGCACTGCCTGGGCATCGCCGGCGGCCTGGCCCTGCGCCGGGGCAGCGCCTGGCTGCCGCGCGTCGCGGGCCTGGGCGTGGCGGCCTACGGCGTGCTGTTGCTCGCGGCCTGAGCCCGATCGAAGATCCATAGAGGAGCCCGCCATGATCCCTGGAGAACTGCTGGTCGACGACGGCGAGATCGAGCTGAACGCCGGCCGCGACACCGTCACCCTGCGCGTCGAGAACACCGGCGACCGGCCGGTGCAGATCGGTTCGCACTTTCATTTCTACGAAGTCAACGACGCGCTGCGCTTCGATCGCGAGCAGGCGCGCGGCTTTCGCCTGAACATCACCGCCGGCACCGCCGTGCGCTTCGAGCCGGGGCAGAGCCGCAGCGTCGAGCTGGTGGCCCTCGCCGGCAACCGCGAGGTGTACGGCTTCGCCGGCCGGGTCATGGGGAGACTGTAATGAGCCTGAAAATCGGCCGCCGCGCCTATGCGGAAATGTTCGGCCCGACCACCGGCGACCGCCTGCGCCTGGCCGACACCGAACTGCTCATCGAGATCGAGCGCGACTACACCACCTACGGCGAGGAAGTGAAGTTCGGCGGCGGCAAGGTCATCCGCGACGGCATGGGCCAGTCCCAGCGCTTCGGCGCGGAGGTCGCCGATACCGTCATCACCAATGCCGTGATCCTCGACCACTGGGGCATCGTCAAGGCCGACATCGGCTTGAAGGACGGCCGCGTCATGGCCATCGGCAAGGCCGGCAACCCGGACATCCAGCCGGGCGTGACCATCGTCATCGGCGCCGGCACCGAAGTCATCGCCGGCGAAGGCAAGATCGTCACGGCCGGCGGCATCGACTCCCACGTCCACCTGATCTGCCCGCAACTGATCGACGAAGCCCTGTCGGCCGGCCTGACCACGCTGCTGGGCGGCGGCACGGGCCCGGCTACCGGCACCGCCGCCACCACCTGCACGCCCGGCGCGTGGCACATGGAGCGCATGCTGGCCGCGGTCGACGGCTGGCCCATCAACATCGGCCTGCTGGGCAAGGGCAACGCCAGCCAGCCGGGGCCGCTGCTGGAACAGATCGACGCCGGCGCCATCGGCCTGAAGCTGCACGAGGACTGGGGCACCACGCCGGCCGCCATCGATTGCTGCCTGGACGTGGCCGAGCGCACCGACACCCAGGTCGCCATCCATACGGACACCCTGAACGAAAGCGGCTTCGTCGAGACCACGATCGGCGCCTTCAAGAACCGCTCCATCCACACCTACCACACCGAAGGCGCCGGCGGCGGGCATGCGCCCGACATCCTCAAGGTGGCCGGCCTGCCCAACGTCCTGCCCTCGTCCACCAACCCGACGCGGCCCTACACCGTGAACACGGTGGACGAACACCTGGACATGCTGATGGTGTGCCACCACCTGGACGCCGCCATCGCCGAGGACGTGGCCTTCGCCGAATCGCGCATCCGCCGCGAGACCATCGCCGCCGAGGACATCCTGCAGGACCTGGGCGCGATCTCGATGATCTCCAGCGATTCGCAGGCCATGGGGCGCATCGGCGAAGTCATCATGCGGACGTGGCAGACCGCCCACAAGATGAAGGTGCAGCGCGGCGCGCTGCCCGGCGACGGCCGCGCGGACAATGCGCGCGCCAAGCGCTATATCGCCAAGTACACGATCAATCCGGCGCTGACCCACGGCATCGCCCATGAAGTGGGTTCGGTGGAGCCCGGCAAGTGGGCCGACCTGGTGCTGTGGGACCCGGCTTTCTTCGGCGTCAAGCCCGACATGGTGCTCAAGGGCGGCATCATCACCACCGCCTTGATGGGCGACCCCAACGCCTCTATCCCCACGCCGCAGCCGGTACACTACCGGGAGATGTTCGGCGCGCGCGCCGGCGCGCTGGCGCGCGGATCGCTGACCTTCGTGTCGCAGTCCGCGCACCAGTCGGGCGTGGCGGCGCGCTATGGCTTGTCCAAGCGGGTGGTTCCGGTGCATGGCGTGCGCGGCGTGCGCAAGTCGCACATGATCCACAACGATTGGCAGCCGCATATCGAGGTCGACCCGGAAACCTACCGCGTGCTGGCCGATGGACAGGAACTGATCTGCGAACCGGCCGAGATCCTGCCGATGGCGCAGCGGTATTTCCTGTTCTAGGGCGCGGGGCGCTTGCCGCCCACGCGGAGGCGTCCCTTCGGGACGCCGCCAGCCCTGCCGGCGCGCTTTACCGCAAGAACAAGGCATCATGAAACGCATCGAGAAAATCGTCGGACCCGGCCAAGGCGTCGCCAAGGCATTGCTGCGCCGCGCGCCCACGCTGACGCTGCCTTACGACCAGCGCAGCCGCAGCCGCCTGGCCGTCACGCTGGACAACGGCGAGGAAGCGGCGCTGTTCCTGCCGCGCGGCACCGTGCTGCGCGACGGCGACGCGCTGGTGGCCGAGGACGGCACGTTGGTGCGCGTGGTCGCCGCCGCCCAGCCGGTGCTGCGCGCGACCTGTGTCGATCCGCACGTCCTGCTGCGCGCCGCCTATCACCTGGGCAACCGGCACACGCCGGTCGAGGTGGGCGCGGATTATCTGCAACTGGAATTCGATCCGGTGCTGCGCGATCTGCTCCTGCGCCTGGGCCTGAAGGTCGTCGAGGTCGAAGCGCCCTTCCAGCCCGAGGCCGGCGCCTACGGCGGCGGCCACAAGCACGGCCACGACGAGACCTACGCCGAGGATTACGCGCTGGCGCAACAGGTGTATCGGGACAGGCATGGGCATGATCATGGGCACGACCATGAGCATGATCACGGACACGGCCATGATCACGGGCCCGCGCACAAGCATGCTCACGGCCATAAACATGCGCATGAGCATGAGCATCACGACCACGATCACGATCACGGCCATAAGCACGGTCATGATCATGACCACGATCATGAGCACGAGCATCACGAGCACGGTCACAAGCATGCGCACGACCATGACCACGGGCACAAGCACCACGATCACGGACCCAAGCATGGTCCCGGCCACGGCCCCAAGCACGCTCACGACCATGACCATGAGCATGAGCATCACGACCACGGCCCCAAGCACGGTCCCGGCCATGGCCCCAAGCACGCCCACGACCATGACCATGAGCATGAGCATCACGACCACGGCCCCAAGCACGGTCTCGGCCATGGTCCCAAGCATGCCCACGACCATGACCACGGGCATGAGCATCACAAGCACGGACCCAAGCACGATCACGATCACGATCACGACCACGGCGCCGACCCGCATGGACACGATGAGCACGACCACGGCAAGCCGCCTGGCTCCGCCGCCAAGCACCGGCACTGAGCTGATCGCCCTGCTGCACCTGGCGTCGCCGGCCCTGCCGATCGGCGCCTTCAGCTACTCGCAGGGCCTGGAGGCCGCCATCGACGCCGGCCTGGTCGGCGATGCGGCGTCGGCGCGCGACTGGATCGCCGCCGGCCTGGACCTGGCCGCGCGCGGGGAAGCCGTGTTCCTGGCCCAGCAATACCGCAACTGGGAAGCCGGCGACGCCGCCGCGCTCGCCGACTGCAACGACGAACTGCTGGCCATGCGCGAATCGTCCGAGTTGCGCCAGGAGACCGAGCAGATGGGCTGGTCGCTGGCGCGCCTGCTGGACGACCTGGCATGGGGCCCCGAAGCCGCCCGCGCCGTCCTGCGCGCCATCCGCCCGCTGAGCCTGCCCACGGCCTACGCCTATGCCATGCAGAGCGCCGGCGTCGCGCTGCCCGAGGGCCTGCAGGCCTGGCTTTTCGCCTGGACCGAAAACCAGGTCGGTGCCGCGCTGAAGGCGGTGCCGCTGGGCCAGGTGGCGGGCCAGCGCATCCTGTTCGGCCTGCGCGGCGATATCGCCGCCGCCGCGGCGCGCGCGGCCGTCACGGCCATCGAGGACGCCTCGACCTTCGCCCCCATGCTGGGCATCCTGTCCTCGCGCCACGAAACGCAGTATTCCAGGCTGTTTCGGTCATGACGGCGCGCCTTGCCGTTTCTCCCGCCTTCGCCGGACGGCCAGCGCCGGGTCCGGCCACGGCCTTTCCGTTCCGCACCTGCCGGTCCAAGGCCTCGTATTCCCCTTCTCGCGGCGCGCCCTCCGCGCCCTCCACCAGGATCCACCCATGACATCCCGCACCAAGAAAAACCCTCCCCTGCGCGTCGGCATCGGCGGCCCGGTGGGCTCCGGCAAGACCACGCTCACCGAAATGCTGTGCAAGGCCATGCGCGACAAGTACGACCTGGTGGTCATCACCAACGACATCTACACCAAGGAAGACCAGCGCCTGCTCACCGTCGCCGGCGCCTTGCCCGCCGAACGCATCATGGGCGTGGAGACGGGCGGCTGCCCGCACACCGCCATCCGCGAGGACGCCTCCATCAACCTGGAAGCGGTCGACCGCATGCTGTCGCGTTTTCCCGATGCGGATATCGTCTTCATCGAATCCGGCGGCGACAACCTGGCCGCCACCTTCAGCCCGGAACTGTCGGACCTGACGCTCTACGTCATCGACGTGGCCGGCGGCGAGAAAATCCCGCGCAAGGGCGGGCCCGGCATCACCAAGTCCGACCTGCTCGTCATCAACAAGACCGACCTCGCGCCGCTGGTGGGCGCCTCCCTGCCCGTGATGGAGGAAGACACGCGCAGGATGCGGGGCGAACGGCCCTACGTGATGAGCGACATGAAGGCCGGCAAGGGCCTGCCCGACATCGTCGCCTTCATCGAAAAACGCGGCCTGCTGACGGCGTAACCGGCGCGGCCGGCCGGGCCGCCCGCCTACTCCACCTTGCCTATCTTCTGCACGGCCAGCGCCAGCGACGCCGAATCCCGGCGCCAGTAGGCGTCGAAGGCCGCGGCATCCAGATACTGCACCGGGCTGCCCGTGCCGGCGATCAGGGCCTTGACCTTCTCGTCGTTGGCGACCTCCTTCACGGCCTGCCGCAGCCGGTCCAGCACCGCCGGCGGCGTTCCCGCCAGCGCGAACACGCCCGACCACTGCACGAACGAGACGTCATAGCCCAGCGACTTCAAGGTGGGCACTTGCGGCATGCTTTCCAGCGGCGCGTCGCCCCAATGCGCCAGGGCCTTGACGCGCCCGGACTGCACCAGTTGCGCGACCGACGAAGGCCCGGTGGCGACGGCGTCCACCTGCCCGCCCAGCAAGGCCTGCACGGCCGGCCCCGCGCCCGTGAACGGCACGTGCAGCATGTCGATGCCCGCCGCGCCCTGCAGCATGGCCATCGGCACGTGCATGGTGCCGTAGATGCCCGAACTGCCGTAGCTGAGCTTGCCGGGCTGCTTCTTCGCGGCATCGACCAGGTCCTGCGCCCGGTTCCAGGGCTTGTCGGCGCGCACCACCAGCACCGTCGGATCGGCGGTGATCCGCGCGATCGGCACGAACTGGTCCAGGCGATAGGCCGGCTTGCGCGCCAGCACCTTGTCGGCCTCGGGCAGGATGGAGATCGACGACAGGCTCATCAGGATCGTGTAGCCGTCCGGCTTGGCCCGCGCCGCCTGCCCGATGCCCAGGGCGCCGCCGGCGCCGGCGCGATTCTCCACCACCACCGGCTCGCCCAGTTTCTCGCCCAGGGCCTGCGCCAGCGGACGCGACACCACGTCGGCCACGCCGCCCGGCGGAAACGGCACGATCATGGTGATGGGATGGTCCGGGTATTCCGCGGCCGCCACCGTGGCGCCCAGGCACAAGGCGGCCGCCGCCGCGTGCTTGATCAGCGTATGCAATGCCATGACTGTCTCCTCCCGGCCCGCCGTACGTCGCAGCCGGCCGTGGCTAGTGCTGCCCGTTGGCGATATCCAGGAAGCGCCGGCCGGCGCCGCCCCACGGAAGGGCGTCACGCCGACGCGAATCAAACCAATTGGTATCGATTATTCGTTTTGTGTTTGTAAGAATATCCGAACCTTAAGCCGAATCCCAGCATTTTTCTTGCAAATAGACGACTGATTCGCCTGTCTTTCCAAGAAGACCAATTGGTTCAACAATAATCGGGAAAACGATCCCAAACATTGTCGAAACCCTGGAGCACCGGCGCCGACATGCGCGGCGCCATACGCCTGTTGAGCCCGCCGGCCACGCATGGCACCATTGCCCGATGGCTGCCTCCCTTCCCACCACGCTGCGGGATCTCGCCAGGCTGCGGCGAGTCCGTGACCGCATCGATCGCGACTATGCGCAAGCGCTGGACGTCGACGCATTGGCGCGCGGCGCGCACATGTCGGCCGGCCACCTCAGCCGCCAGTTCCGGCTCGCCTATGGCGAATCCGTTTATTCCTACCTGATGACGCGGCGCATCGAACGCGCGATGGCATTGCTGCGCCGTGGCGACGTGACCGTGACGCAAGCCTGTTTCGAAGTCGGCTGCTGCTCCCTCGGCACCTTCAGCAGCCGCTTCTCCGAGCTGGTCGGCGTCTCGCCCAGCGCCTACCGGCGCGATTGCGCGCGCGCGACCGAGGGCATGCCTTCATGCGTCGCCAGGCTGGTGACGCGACCGGTCAGGAATCGAGAAGCGCCGGTGAAGACGCGCGCGTAGTGTCGTGCCTCGGAAGTGCGCGTCCCATGCTGCATGGCGTGACTTCCCGGAACCGCGAACGCGCGAACGGCATCGGACCGTCGTTCGCGGTCTCGCACCATACGGGTGGCGGCCTCGAACATGCCGCCGCCGCGGCTCATCAACGTCGGAGACTGATCATGGACATCACCATCCATTCGACCTTCCTGCCTCATGGCGATCCCGAGGCGTCCCTCGCCTTCTTTCGAGACACGCTGGATTTCGAAATCCGCAACGACGTCGCCTATGGCGGCAACCGCTGGATCACCGTCGGCCCCAAGGGCAAGCCGGACACCTCCATCGTGCTCTACCCGCCCAACGCCACGCCCGGCCTCACCGACGACGAAAAACGCATGATCGCCGAGATGATGGCCAAGGGCACGTTCGCGATGCTGCTGCTCGGCGCGCGGGACCTCGACGCGGTGTTCCAGCGCATGCAGGCGCGCGACGCCGAAATCGTCCAGGAACCCATGGACCAGCCCTACGGCGTGCGCGACTTCGCCGTCCGCGACCCGGCCGGCAACATGATCCGGATACAGCAATTGAAATAGCGGCCATGCGCCGCGGAAGGCGGGAGGTGGGGACGGGAGGCGGCGCGCCGGCCGGAGCGGGCCGCTTGCGCCGCCGTCCCGGGCCTCCGCGCTCCGCCGGCCCCGAAGAGCCGCCCCGGATTTCCTGACCATGAATTTTTCATCAAATTTCGATGAAAAATGGACACTCCATGTGCGAACCGTCACAATGCGCGCGCCGTCCAAGCCAGGCGCGCGCAATCCCGGCCGCTCCCGATCCGTCCACGTCCCTAATCCGGTTCCATGCACCGCTCGTTCCCCCGGCGTCCGTTCTCGGCCGCGCTCGTGCTCTTCGGCCTGATCGTCTGGCCCATCCTCCACGCCAACCGCCTGTACATCGACGACATGGGACGCGCCAGCGCGGGCTATCTCGGCTGGGGTTCCGACGGCCGGCCCCTGGCCAACGTGCTGATGGAGGTGGTCAACGCGGGTACCCCGCTCACCGACATCACGCCGCTGCCGCAACTGGGCGCCCTGCTGCTGCTGGCCTGGCTGGCGGGGCTGATCGCGCGGCGCCTGGAGCTGCCGGGTAGCTGGCTGCCCGCCTTGTGCGCCCTGCCGCTGGCCGGCAGCCCGTACTACCTGGAGAACCTGTCCTATAAGTTCGACGTGCTGACGATGACCTCGGCCCTGGTGCTGGCGGTCGTCGCCGCCCTCGATCCGGTGCGCGGCAAATGGCAGGTGCCGCGCAAGATGCTGTTTCTGCTGATGGCCTTGTGCCTCTACCAGCCCGCCGCCAATGCCTATCTGCTGCTGGTCATCGCGCAACTGGTCATCGGCCAGTTGCGCGATGCGGACCCCGCCGTGCTGCTGCGCCAGTTGGCCAGCCAGATCGGCGCCACCCTGCTGGCCTGCCTCCTCTACGTCTTCGTGCTGCGGCATACCGTGCGCGGCGGCTATTCCAACGCCCACAGCGGCATCGATCCGAAGGCCTTCCTCTCGAACCTGGGCCACTTCTGGCACTACATACGGATGACCCTGACCTCCATGCGGGGCTGGATACTTCTGATCCTGGCGGGGCTTGCCGTGCCCCTGAGCTTGCTGGCCGCGCTGCGCTACGCCATCCGGCAATGGCCACGCGCCGGCGGCGGCGTGCGTCTCGCGCTATGCCTGGCGGTGCCGCTGCTGCCGTTGTCGCTGCTGGTCGCGCCCTGGGGCCCCATGCTGGCGCTGGCGCAACCGGTGTTCGCGCCGCGCGCGATGATAGGCTTCGGCGCCCTGATGACCGCCTCGGCGCTGATCCTGGCGGCCGCCGCGCCGCGGCTGCGGGCCGACCATCGCCACGTCGTCGGCCTGCTCGTCGTGCCGGCGGCCGTCATGGTGCTGATCGCCTCGGTCTACGGCAATTCCCTGGCGCGGCAGAAGACCTACGAAGACAACCTCTCCGGCAATATGGTGGACGACATCGCCGCCCTGCAGGCGCAGACACCCTTGGACGGCATCGCCCTGGTCGGCCGGGCCGGCCATCCGCCCGTCGTGCGCCACAACATGCGCAAGCATCCCATCCTCGCCGAATTGCTGCCGGTGCACCTGACGCAGGGCTGGGGCTGGGCCGAGGAACAACTACGCCTGTTCGGCCGCGTGCCGCACATGCGCGCCGTCGCCCCTGAGACCGTCGCCGCGCTGGCCGACCAGAAACCCGACATCGTACGCGCCGCCTACCGCGTATTCGTACACGACCGAACCGCCATCTTCGTCTTCACGACCACCGAGGTCCCCTCCCCGGTCCGCTAGGCCGGCCACGGCAGCATGAAGGCCTGGCTAAATCGGATAACCGCGATTTCCCAAACCAGCACACCAAAATAAAAAAAGCCTGTGCAATCGAAATTGCACAGGCTTTTCATCGAACAGCCTCGGGCGGAAGTACCGGCCTTATGCCTGCTCGGCGCGGGCCATGCGCTTGCGTTCGTTTTCCGTCAGGTAACGCTTGCGCAGGCGGATGGACTTCGGCGTGACTTCGACCAGTTCGTCGTCGTCGATGAACTCGACCGCGTATTCCAGCGACATCTGGATCGGCGGCACCAGGCGCACCGCTTCGTCGGTGCCCGACGCCCGGATGTTGGTCAACTGCTTGCCCTTGATCGGGTTGACCACCAGGTCGTTGTCGCGGCTGTGGATGCCGATGATCATGCCTTCGTACAGCGGCTCGCCCGGGCTCACGAACATGCGGCCGCGATCCTGCAGCTTCCACAGCGCATAGGCCACGGCGTCGCCGTTGTCCTGGCTGATCAGCACGCCGTTGCGGCGCTCGCCGATGCTGCCCTCGCGCACGGGACCGTACTCGTCGAAAATGTGGCTCATCAAGCCCGTGCCGCGCGTCATGGTCAGGAATTCGTTCTGGAAGCCGATCAGGCCACGCGCCGGAATGCGGTATTCCAGGCGGGTGCGGCCGCGGCCGTCCGGCTGCATGTCCAGCAGGTCGCCCTTGCGGCGGCCCAGTTCTTCCATCACGCCGCCCTGGTGCGCGTCCTCGACGTCCACCGTCAGCAGCTCATAGGGTTCCTGGCGCTCGCCGTCGACTTCCTTGAACACCACGCGCGGACGCGACACGGCCAGCTCGTAGCCCTCGCGGCGCATGGTTTCCAGCAGGATGGTCAGGTGCAGTTCGCCACGGCCCGAGACCTCGAACACCGTGTCGTCGCCGGTATCGCGCACGCGCAGCGCCACGTTGGACTTCAGTTCGCGGTCCAGGCGTTCGCGCAGTTGGCGGCTGGTGACGAACTTGCCTTCGCGGCCGGCCAGCGGCGAGGTGTTGACCATGAAGTTCATCGTCAGCGTCGGCTCGTCGATGCGCAGCATGGGCAGCGCCTCGGTGGCCGCCGAGGCCGAGTCCATCACCGTGCAGCCGATGCCCAGGCCTTCGATGCCGTTGATCAGCACGATGTCGCCGGCTTCGGCCTCGCTCACCACTTCGCGCTCCAGGCCCTTGAACTTCAGCACCTGGTTGATGCGGCCCTTGCCGCTCTCGCCGTCCGGGCCGAAGCGGTATTGCACGTCCATGCCGCTGCGGATGCGGCCGCGGTTCACGCGGCCCACGCCGATCTTGCCGACGTAGCTGCTGTAGTCCAGCGAGATGATCTGCAGTTGCAGCGCGCCGTCGGGATCGTCGTCGCGTTGCGGCACGTACTTGAGGATGGCTTCGAACAGCGGACGCATGTCGCCTTCGCGCACGTCCGCCGTCAGGCCGGCATAGCCGGACAGGCCGGACGCGTAGATCACCGGGAAGTCCAACTGTTCCTCGGTCGCGCCCAGCTTGTCGAACAGTTCGAAGGTGGCGTTGATGACGAAGTCGGGACGCGCGCCGGGGCGATCGATCTTGTTGACCACCACGATGGGCTTCAGGCCCAGCGCCAGCGCCTTGCGCGTCACGAAGATGGTCTGCGGCATCGGGCCTTCGACCGCGTCGACCAGCAGCAGCACGCCGTCGACCATGGACAGCACGCGCTCCACTTCGCCGCCGAAGTCGGCGTGCCCCGGGGTGTCGACGATATTGATGTGGGTGCCCGCGTACTCCACCGCGCAGTTCTTCGCGAGAATGGTGATGCCGCGTTCCTTTTCCAGGTCGTTGGAGTCCATGACCCGTTCGGCCACGGCCTGGTTTTCGCGGAAAGTGCCCGACTGGCGCAGGAGCTGGTCGACCAGCGTGGTTTTGCCATGGTCGACGTGGGCGATGATGGCGACGTTGCGCAGAGCGCGACTCATAAGGGGATCCTTTAATGTATGGCGGGCGCCAGGCCCGCCGGCAATTCATTCATGGGCAGCAAGGCCTGCTTGGGATCAGGCATTGCTTGCAAAACTTCCAGCGCCACCGCGCGCGTCAGCGAAAACGGTCCCACCTGGGTGCGCCGCAGCGCGGACAAGTGGCCGTAGCATCCCAACGCGCGCCCGATGTCCTGGGCCAGCGTGCGTATGTATGTCCCCTTGCTGCACGTCACGTCGATCTGTGCGCTCATGCCGTCGCAGGCGAGCAGTTCGATGCGGTATATCGTCACCTGGCGCGGGGCCCGCTCCAGTTCGATGCCGGCGCGGGCATACTCGTACAACGGCTTGCCATCGCGCTTGAGCGCCGAATACATCGGCGGAATCTGCTCGATGGTGCCGACGAAACGTGACAGCACGTCGCGCAGCGCCGCCTCCTCCACGCCGGCGAATTCCGCCGGCGCCCGCGCCACCACGTTCCCGGTCAGGTCGCCCGAATCGGTCTCCTCGCCGAAGCGCAAGGTCGCCACATATCCCTTGTCGGCATCCAGCATGACGCCGGCGATCTTGGTGGCCTTGCCCATGCAGCACACCAGCAAGCCGGTGGCGAAGGGGTCGAGCGTTCCCGTATGCCCCGCCTTGGCGGCATCCAGCGTCCGCCGCACGCGCTGCAAGGCATGATTGCTGGACAGCCCTTCGGGTTTGTCCAGCAGCACTACTCCGTCGAGCACCTGCCCGCGTCGTTTGGCCATCGTCGTAATCCAGGAAAAAAAGCAGTGACGACAGCCGATCAGGACTGGTCTTCAGGCTCGTCGGGCTTGTCGCGATAGGAATCGGGACGATTGGCGCGATCGATCAACTGGGACATTTCGATACCGCGCGCGATCTGCTCGTCGTGGAAGAAGCGCAGCGTCGGCACGGTATGGATATGCAGCATGCGGTAGAGCTGCGAATGCAGCCAGCCCGCCTTTTCATTGAGCAGGGCGGCGGCCGTTTCCGGCTCCGCGCCCATGACGGTGAAATACACCTTGGCATGGGCATAATCCTGCGACAGCTCCACCCCCGACAGCGTAATCAGGCCGCCGCGCGCGACGTCGATTTCCCGCTGGATGAGGACCGCCAGATCCTTCTGGATCTGGTCGGCCAACCGCAGATTGCGGCCGGGGATGGCTTTGGACTTGTGACGGCTCATGATCACCGGTACGCCTCGCCCGCCTTACAGCGTGCGCGCGATCTCCCTGATCTCGAAGACTTCCAGTTGGTCGCCGATCTGGATGTCGTTGTTGCCGCGCAGCGTGAGACCGCAGTCGAAACCGGCCTTGACCTCGCGCACGTCGTCCTTGAAGCGGCGCAGCGAATCCAGGTGGCCCGTCCAGGCGACCACGTTGTTGCGCAGCAGGCGCACTTGCGAGTCGCGGCGAACGATGCCGTCCAGGACCATGCAGCCGGCGATGTTGCCGATGCGCGAAATCGAGTAGACCTCGCGGATCTCGACCAGGCCGATGATTTCCTCGCGCTTTTCCGGCGCCAGCATGCCCGACATCGCGGCTTTCACTTCATCCACGGCGTCGTAGATGATGTTGTAGTAGCGCAGGTCGATGCCGTTGTTGTCGGCCAGCTTCTTGGCGCTCAGCTCGGCGCGCACGTTGAAGCCGATGACGACGGCGTTCGAGGCGATGGCCAGGTTGATGTCGCTTTCCGAGATGCCGCCCACGGCCGCATGCACCACCTGCACGCGCACTTCCTCGGTAGACAGCTTGGTGAGCGCGGAGACCAGCGCTTCCTGCGAACCCTGCACGTCGGTCTTGACGATGAGGGCCAGGGTCTGCGTGCCTTCGCCCATGTTGTCGAACATCGACTCCAGCTTCGCGGCCTGCTGGCGCGCCAGCTTGACGTCGCGGAACTTGCCCTGGCGGAACAGCGCGATTTCGCGCGCCTTGCGCTCGTCGCCCAGCACCATCAGTTCGTCGCCGGCGGCCGGCACTTCGGTCAGGCCCTGGATCTCCACCGGGATGGAGGGACCCGCGGTCTGCACGGGCTTGCCGTTTTCGTCCAGCATGGCGCGCACGCGGCCGAAGCTGGCGCCGGCCAGCACCACGTCCCCGCGCTTGAGCGTGCCGCTCTGCACCAGGATGGTCGCGACCGGGCCGCGGCCCTTGTCCAGGCGGGCTTCGATGACCAGGCCCTTGGCCGGAGCGTCGACGGGCGCCTTCAGTTCGAGGATTTCGGCCTGCAGCAGCACGTTCTCCAGCAGGTCGTCGATGCCGGCGCCGGTCTTGGCGGACACCGGCACGAAGGGCACGTCGCCGCCGTATTCTTCCGGCACGACCTGCTCGGCCACCAGTTCCTGCTTGACGCGCTCGGGGTTGGCGTCCGGCTTGTCGATCTTGTTCACCGCGACCACCAGCGGCACGCCGGCGGCCTTGGCGTGGTGGATGGCTTCGCGCGTCTGCGGCATCACGCCGTCATCCGCCGCCACCACCAGGATCACGATGTCGGTCGCCTTGGCGCCGCGGGCGCGCATGGCCGTGAAGGCCTCGTGCCCCGGGGTGTCCAGGAAGGTGACCATGCCGCGATCGGTCTCGACGTGATACGCGCCGATGTGCTGCGTAATGCCGCCGGCTTCGCCCGCGGCCACCTTGGCGCGGCGGATGTAGTCCAGCAGCGAGGTCTTGCCGTGGTCGACGTGGCCCATGACGGTAACCACCGGGGCGCGCGGCAGCGTTTCCGCTTCCTCGCCCGGCGCGGTCTCGTCCAGGAAGGCTTCGGGGTCGTCCAGCTTGGCGGCGATGGCCTTGTGGCCCAGTTCCTCGACCACGATCATGGCCGTTTCCTGGTCCAGAACCTGGTTGATGGTGACCATCTGGCCCAGCTTCATCAACTGCTTGATGACCTCGGCGGCCTTGACGGACATCTTGTGCGCCAGGTCGGCGACGGAGATGGTTTCCGGCACGTGCACTTCGCGGGAGATGAACTCCTGCGACGCGGCTTCCTGCTGCGCGCCGCCGCCACGGCGGTCCTGCTGGCCGCGACGGCCGCCGCCCTTGCCGCCACCCTTGCCACCGGCGCGCCAGCCGTCACGGCTGGCGGGGGTGGCGGGCTTCTCGGCGGGCTTCTTGCCGCGATTGTCGTCCGACCAGGAGGACGAGACCTCCGTGGTCTTGATGGTCTTCTTCGTGCCCGGAGCGCCGGCGGCGCCCGGCTTGGCGTCCTTCTTGGCGCCCGCGGCCTTGCCGGCCGGCTTGTGCAGCGTGCCGGACAGGTTGGCGTTGGCCGGCGCTTCCGGCTCGGGCGCGCGCAGCACCTTGCGCGGACGGTTCAGCATCTCGCGCAGGGCGGCCGCTTCGGCTTCGGCGCGCAGGCGCGCGTCGTCGCGCTGGGCGGACGTCAGCGTGGCCGCGGCCGAGGCGGCCAGGGGCGGCGGGCCGCGTCGGGCCTCGCCCGCGCGCGGACCGCGGGGGCTCTGCTGCGCGCCGGGGCGCGAAGCGGCGGGCGGCACGCTGGCCGCGGGCCTGGCGGCCGGCGAGGACGGTTTGGCCGCGCTCTCGGCGGCTGGCTTGGAGACAGGGGTTGCGGCGGCAGGCTGCTGCGCAACCGCGGCGGGTTCGGAAATCTTCACGGGCTCTTGCTGGGCAACGGCGGCGACCGGCGGCTCGGCGGCGGGGCCGGCGGCGGACGCCGCGGATGCCTCGTGTTCGGGTTCCGGCTGTCGGGAAACAGGTTCTGCTTGTTTTTCGGTGGCCGCCGGCTTTTCGGCAGCGGTCTCTTGCGGGGCCGCGGCCGGCGTGGCGTCGGCAGCGGGTTGGGTTTCGACAGCCGGCCTGGCTTCGGCGGCGGGCTCGGCGGCCGCGACCGGCTGTTGCGCGGTCGCTTCGGACGCGCCGGCAGCCTCGGCGGGCTGGGCCGCGGCGGCGGGCTCGGCGACAGGCGCCGGCTCGGCGGCGGGCGCGCTGGCCGCGGGCTCCGCGACGGCGGGCGCCGCTGCAGGCGCGGATTCGGCCGTCGCGGCGGCG